>JBASRJ010000201.1:0-24195 GCA_049273785.1 Gaiellaceae bacterium
TCGTCGCGGCGGGAGTCGCCGAGCTCGGCGGCACCGTCGTCGCGATCGTCGGGCCGGGAATCGGGCCATGCTGCTACGAGGTCGGCGCAGAGATCCTCGACGCGTACCGAGCTCGGTACGGCGCCACCGTGGTTCGCGGCCGGAACCTTGACATCCGGGCGGCCGCCGAGCAGTCGCTTCGCGATGCCGGCGTGACATCGATCGAGCACGTGGATCTCTGCACGTCGTGCAATCCCGACAAGTTCTTCTCGCACCGTCGAGACGGGGGCGTGACCGGTCGCCAGGGAGTGATCGGGTATGTCGCCTGAGCACGTTCGCGAGCAATACGCGCGCGTGCGCGGCGAGGTGGGACCGGACGTGACGATCGTCGCGGCGACGAAGTACGTGTCCGTCGCGGACATGGGCGTGCTGGCGGAAGCCGGCGTCGAGGTCGTCGGCGAGAACCGTGCGCAGGATCTCGAGGCGAAGCACGCCGAGTACGGCGACACGTTTCGCTGGCACTTCATCGGCCACCTGCAGTCGAACAAGGCGAAGGTGGTGAACAGCATCTGCGAGCTCGTGCACTCGCTCGACTCCGAGTCGGCGGCGCGACGGCTCTCTGTGCCCGCGCTTGTCGAGGTGAACCTGTCGGGCGAGGCGACGAAGTCCGGCGTCGTTCCCGATGACCTGCCGCGATTTCTCTCGCTGTACCGCGACGTGCGAGGCCTGATGACGATGCCGCCCGAGACCGGAGATGCCGAGGCTTCGCGACCGTACTTCCGGCGCCTGGCCGAGCTCGCACAGGAGCACGGGCTTGCGGAGTTGTCGATGGGCACGAGCCAGGACTACGGAGTCGCGGCGGAGGAGGGCGCGACGCTCGTCCGGATCGGATCGATCCTGTACGGGACCGTCAGGCGCCCGGAGTAACATTCCGCTGGAAATGGGCTTCGCGGACGTCTGGAACCGGACGCTCGTCTACTTCGGCATCGCCGAGGAAGACGACTGGGACGAGGAGGGCTACGTCACGGACGAGGACGTCCAGCGGACCTATGCGGAGCGCCCGAACGTGCGCCGCCTCGCTCCCCGCCGGCGTGAGCGCGAGTTCGACGACTGGACCGATCCCGAGCCGGACGGCGACCGCACGACGGTCATGCGGCAGCGCGCGCGTGTCGCGGCGGTGCCCGGGCCGTCCTCGGTACGCGTGCACCTCGTCATTCCCCGCAGCTTCAACGACGCGCAGCAGATCGCGGACAAGTTCAAGGACGCGATCCCGGTCATCCTGAATCTTCAGAGCTCGGACCAGGATCTCTCCAAGCGGCTGATCGACTTCGCGAGCGGGCTCACGTACGCGCTCGACGGCGGCATGCAGCGCGTCGCCGACAAGGTGTTCCTGCTCACGCCGCGAAACGTGGAAGTGTCCGCCGAGCAGCGCGCGCAGCTGCTCGAGCGCGGCGGCTTCTTCAACCAGGCCTAGAGGCCAGGAAACGTGCTGTTCGAGGCGAACTGACCCGTATGGGCGGAGTAGCCGTGCTTCTCTACGACTGGGTCAACAGTGTCCAGAGCTTCATCTGGGTCTTCACCACCGTCTACACGCTGCTGATCCTCGCGTACATCGTCACGTCCTGGGTGCGGCTGCCGTATTCGCCCTGGCTGAACCGGATCCAACGGTTTCTGTACGACGTCTGCGAGCCGTACCTTCGTCTTTTCCGGCGCATCCTCCCGAGCTTCGGCCCGCTCGACCTGTCGCCGGTCGTGGGCGTCGTCTTCCTCGTCCTCATCGGCCGTGTCGCGAGCTCGCTGCTCGGCCGTCTGCACTGAAAGGGGAGAGCATGGGACTCACACCAGTCGAGATCAGACATCTCCAGCCGGCGAAGACGCTCATACGCGGGTACAGCCGGACAGCCGTCGACGACCTGCTCGACGAGATCGTCGTCAGCTTCGAGGACGTCTGGCGGGAGCGTGCCGACTTCGCGGACAAGATCGATCAGCTCGAGGCCGACCTCGTTCGGTACCGCGAGCTGGAAGGCCTCCTGCGCACGACGCTCGTCTCTGCCGAGAAGTCGGCCGTCACGCTCAAGGAGCAGGCTGGCAAGCACGCCGAGCTGATCGTCGAGGAAGCGCAGGCGGAGGCTCGCTCGATCACGCGCCGAGCCCGCGCAGATCACGACCGGCTGCTCGCGGAGGTGCGGCGGATGCGATCCCTCCTGCGCGCGGCGCTCGCCACCGTCGAGGACGACGCTCCGGCGCAGGACGCGGAAGCGGCCTGAACCGGTCGCCGAGCTAGACTTGGCTCATGAATGGGACGCGCTTGCGTCTGCGCGTGTCGCCCGGTGCGACGCGCGCTGGGGTCGTCGGCCGCCACGGTGAAGGCTGGAAGATCCGTGTTGCCGCACCGCCGGAGGGCGGTCGCGCAAACGACGACGTCGTCCGGTTGCTGGCGGACACGCTGTCTCTTCCGCGCGACTCGGTGATGCTCGTATCAGGGCATGGCGGCCGGAACAAGATCGTCGAGCTGACCGGGATCGATCCCGATCGCGTCGAGCGCCGCCTGACGGCGGCGTCCCGAAAGGAGCAGCCGTGAGCGTGATCGACACGGATCGCTTCCGCGACGTCTTGCTGCAGGAGCGGCAGCGCGTGAAAGCGGCGATCGACAACCTGCACGAGGAGAACCCGGGTTCGATCGGCGACGAGACCGGTGAGGACGCCGTGTACGACAACCACCTCGCGGACACCGCGACGGTGACGTACGACCGCGAGCTGGGCTACACGCTCGAGGAGAACTCCGAGCACGTCCTGGCTGAGATCGAGGCTGCATTGAAGCGCCTCGACGACGGCACGTTCGGCATCTGCACGAACTGCGGGGAGCCGATCGCAGTCGAGCGGCTCGAAGCACGGCCGTGGGCGACGCTCTGCATCGACTGCAAGCGACAGCGCGAGGGCCGGTGACCGAGCCGGCACGTCGCGCCGACGTTCGTGTCGGCTCCGCGACCGACGGTCTGACTCCGATCTCCGTCGCCGAGAGACCGCTCGGAGCCGGCTGGACGCAGTGGGTCGGCCTCGGCGCGGTCGCGTTCGCATCGATCGGCGCCGACCAGCTGACGAAGGCGATCGTCACGTCGCGACTCGAGCTGAACGACTCCGTCCAGATCGCGGGCCCGCTGTCGATCCACCACGTTCAGAATTCGGGGATCGCCTTCGGCTTGTTCGCCAGCGCAACCTCGATCGTGATCCTGCTGACGGTCGCCGCCGTTGCGTGGATGCTCTACTTCTTCGTGCGTTCCGGATCGCGCCATCCCGTGCTCCCGGTGGCGCTCGGGCTCGTGATTGGGGGCAGCGTCTCGAACCTGATCGACCGGGTGCGGCTCGGACACGTCACGGATTTTCTCGACCTGAAATTCTGGCCCGCGTTCAACCTCGCCGACTCGTTCATCGTCGTCGGCGTCGCCATCCTGCTGCTTGCACTGGTCGTCACCGACCATCAGTCGGGGCGGCCGCAGCGGGTACGTGAAGCAACGCGTTCCTGACGGCGCCGCCGGCGAGCGGCTCGACAGATTCCTCGCCTCACTCTCCTCGGTCGGCTCTCGCGCGGACGCCGAGCGCCTGCTCGAGGCAGGCGATGTGCTGGTCGACGGCGCTGTGCGCGAGAAGAGCCATCGGCTCGCCGGCGGCGAGGAGATCGAGTTCGAGCTCCTGCCGATCGACGACCGCCCGCTCGTCGCCGAGGAGATGCCGCTACGGATCGCCTACGCGGACGAGCACCTCATGATCGTCGACAAGCCTGCCGGTCTCGTCGTGCACCCGGCGCCGGGCCACTCGAGCGGCACGCTCGTCCACGGCCTGCTCGCGCACGACGCCGCGGGCGGTGACGACGACCGGCCGGGGATCGTGCATCGACTCGATCGCGACACATCGGGCCTGATGGTCGTCGCCCGTTCCGACGAGTCGCACCGGCGGCTCCAGGCCCTCGTGCGCCGGCGCGCGCTCGAGCGGCACTACCGCGCGCTCGTTGTCGGCCGTCCGCGGTCTCGCAGCGGACGCATCGAGGCGCCGATCGGCCGCGACCGCCGCGATCCGCTGCGGCACTCGCTCGACACGGAAACGCCGCGGGACGCCGTCACGCACTTCGAGGTCGTGGAGCTCCTTCCACGGCATGCACTCCTCGATGTCCGCCTCGAGACGGGGCGGACGCATCAGATCCGGGTGCACCTCGCGTCGATCGACCTCCCCGTCGCGGGCGATCCTGTCTACGGACGGCCGCACGAGCTCGGCCTCGGACGCCAGTTCCTCCACGCGGCACGCCTCGCCTTCGAGCACCCCTTTACGGCCGAGCCCGTGCTGGCGGAATCGCCCCTCCCGGGCGACCTCGCGGCCGCGCTCGAACGCGCTCGCGACTAGGCCTCCGCTACCATTCACCGGCTTTCCAATCCCAACCCGGCGGTGAAGCACGGTTGGGGGTGCCGGCGTTCGACGGACGCCGGTTCCATCCGCGCCCCGCCGGCAGCAGACTCTCCAACCGAAAGGAATCCATATGTCCGTCGTCTCCATGCGCGAGCTGCTGGAGGCCGGGGTCCACTTCGGCCACCAGACGCGACGCTGGAACCCCAAGATGCGGCGCTTCATCTTCACGGAGCGCGGCGGCATCTACATCATCGACCTGCAGCAGACGCTCCAGCTCCTCGAGGAGGCGCACTTGTTCGCGCGGAATCTCGCCGAACGCGGTGGCTCGATGCTGTTCGTCGGCACGAAGAAGCAGAGCCAGTCCGCAGTGGAGGAACAGGCAAAGCGGGTCGGGATGCCGTTCGTCAGCCACCGCTGGCTCGGCGGTCTCCTCACGAACTGGCGCACGATCTCGGCGCGCATCGACCGCCTGCACGAGTTGCGCCGCCTGAAGGAGGACGGCCAGCTCGAGCTCCTGCCGGCGAAGGAGCGCATCTCCATGGAGGGCGAGCTCGAGAAGCTCGAGGAGAACCTCGGCGGGGTCGCCGACATGAAGCGCCAGCCGGACGCCGTGTTCATCGTCGACCTCCGCAAGGAGCAGCTCGCGGTGCGGGAAGCCCGGCGCCTCGGACTGCCGGTCGTCGCGCTGGTGGACACGAACTGCGATCCGGACGAGGCGGATTACGTGATTCCCGGCAACGACGACGCCATTCGCGCGTGTGACCTGATCGTGCGCGTGATCGCGGACGGCATCTACGCCGGCCAGCAGCGCGTCTCGCCGGCTGAGTTCCGGCAGGCGGCGGCGACGAACGGCTCGTCCAAGCCGCAGGCCGAGGAGGAGCAGCAGGAAGCGGTGTCCGAGCAGGTGACGGAGCCGGCGGCGCAGCCGCCCGTCCGCGCCGGCGGACCGGTGGAGGGGGTTCGGGGGAACCGGGAGGCTCCCGCGACTGGGACCGAGGTGCCGCCCCGGGAGGAGCCGGCCGATGGCTGAGATCTCCGCGGCACTCGTCAAGGAGCTGCGCGACCGGACCGGCGCGCCGATGATGGACTGCAAGCGCGCGCTGCAGGAGACGAACGGCGACATGGAGGCCGCGATCCGGGTTCTCCGTGAGAAGGGGATCGCGGGCGCGGCGAAGCGTGAGGGCCGCCTGACACCCGAGGGAAAGGTCGGCTACCGGCTCGCAGAGGACGGACGGCGGGGCACGATGGTCGCCGTGGGTTGCGAGACGGAGCCGGTCTCGAACAACGACGAGTTCCTGGCGTTCGCGAAGAAGGTGCTCGAGGTCGTCGAAGCCGAGGGGCCCGGTGCGGAGAAGACACTCGAGGAAGAGCGGCTCCAGCTTGCGGGCAAGCTCGGGGAGAACATCGTCGTCACAGACGCGGCGCGGTTCGAGGCGGTCGACGGCGCCCGCATCGCCGCGTATGCGCATCCGCCGCGCAACAAGATCGGCGTGCTGCTCCAGATGAGGGGCGGCTCGGAAGACCTCGCGCGGAAGGTGGCGATGCACGTCGCCGCGATGGACCCCAAGTGGATCGGCCGCGACGACGTTCCCGCGGAGAAGATCGCGACGGAGCGCGAGATCTACATGAGCTCCGACGAGGTGCAGTCCAAGCCGGAGCAGGCGCGCGAGAAGATCGTCGAGGGCATGCTCAACAAGCGCTTCTTCGGAGCCAATGTCCTGGTCGACCAGGAGTGGGTCCACGATTCCTCGAAGAAGGTGGGCGCGGCGTTGGCGGACGAAGGCGCCGAAGTCCTCGAGCTCGAACGCTTCGAGCTGAGCCAGTGACCGTTCAGTCCGAAGACGCTGTCACCTCGCCCGTCGAATCCCGCCCGGTCTTCGATCGCATCCTCCTGAAGCTCTCCGGCGAGTCGCTGATGGGCGACCGGGAGTACGGCATGGACCGCGCGACGATCGATGCGGTCGCCGAGGAGATCGTCGAGGTGCATGCCAGCGGTGTCGAGACGGCGATCGTCGTCGGCGCCGGAAACATCTACCGCGGCATGGCGGCGGCGGCCGAGGGGATGGACCGCGCGACGGCCGACTACGCGGGGATGCTCGCTACGGTCCTCAACTCGCTCGCGCTCCAGGACGCGCTCGAGGACCGGGGAGCGAACACGCGCATCCTCTCGGCGCTCGAGGTGAAGGAGGTCGCCGAGCCGTACATCCGGCGCCGCGCGATCCGCCACCTCGAGAAGCGTCGGATCGTCATCTTCGCGGGCGGGACGGGCAACCCGTTCTTCACGACCGACACGGCCGCCGCACTCCGCGCGCTCGAGATCAATGCGGACGCGATCCTGATGGCGAAGCACGGCACCGAGGGGGTGTACGGCGACGATCCGCGCCGGGATCCGGACGCGGAGTTCCTGCCCGAGCTGACGCACCTCGAGGCGATCGAGCGCGGACTTCGCGTGATGGACACGACGGCGCTCTCGCTCTGCATGGACAACAACCTCCCGATCCACGTCTTCGCGCTGGCGGACGCGAACATCCGTCGTGTCGTCGCGGGCGAGCGAATCGGCACGTTGATCTCGACACCCGCGAAGGGGGAAGGCTGATGGCCACGGTCGACGACCTCATCCAGGACGCGATGCGCCGCATGGACTCCGCGATCGAGCACACGCGCAGCGAGTTCAACACGGTGCGGACGGGGCGCGCCTCGGCGGCGCTGCTCGACCGCGTGTCGATCGAGTACTACGGCCAGCAGACGCCGCTGAAGCAGCTCGCGACGATCAACGTCCCCGAGCCGCGCATGCTGACGATTCAGCCGTTCGATCCGAGCTCGGTCAAGGCGATCGAGAAGGCGATCCAGGAGTCCGACCTCGGCCTCACGCCCTCGAACGACGGCAAGCTGATCCGTCTGCCGATGCCGCAGCCGAACGAGGAGCGGCGCAAAGAGCTCGTCAAGATCGTCCGTAAGCTGGCGGAGGAGGGGCGGGTCTCGGTGCGAAACGTCCGTCGTGACGTGATGCATCACCTGCAGGAGCTCAGCAAGAAGGGGGACGTCGGCGACGACGACGAGCGGCGTGCGGAGGAGCGCGTCCAGAAGCTCACCGACGACCACACGAAGTCGATCGACGATCTCCTGAAGCACAAAGAAGCCGAGATCATGGAAGTCTGAGCGCTGAGGCGCCGCTCGCGGTGCCGCCATCAGGACGCGTCGGCTTCGCCCGCGCGTCCGTCTGAAACGACCGGTCGATGCAATGGAACTAGCAACCGAGACGCCCTAAGCCCTCCGCGCCTGTGTCCCTCCTCACGAAGATCAGAACACTGCGACACGTTCGTCCGGCGCGCGAGCCGGACGTCCCGGACGTCGCGCGGAGTGTCGCGATCATCATGGACGGGAACGCGCGGTGGGCGCGGCGGCGCGGGTTGCCGATCGCGGCCGGCCACCGCGCCGGCACGAAGGCGCTGCGGCGGACGGTCGAGGCGGCGATCGACCTCGGCGTCGAGTCCCTCGCCGTCTACGCCTTCTCGACCGAGAACTGGAATCGCCCTCCGGCCGAGGTCGAGTTGCTGATGGAGATCTTCACGGAGACGATCGAGCGTGAGCTTCCCGATCTCGTGCGGCAGGGAGTCCGGACACGCTTCGTCGGGCGCCGGGATCGGGCACCGGAGGCGCTCCAGCAGCGCATGCAGGCGCTCGAGCGGGAGACGGAGTCGAACCGGCGGCTGAGCCTCTGGATCGCCTTCGACTACGGCGGCCGGGCCGAGATCGTCGAGGCCGCGCGTCGCGCCGTCGAGGCGGGTGTCGAGCTCGACGAGGACTCGTTCGCGTCGTTCCTGTACGCGCCCGAGATGCCGGATCCGGACCTGCTGATCCGGACGTCGGGCGAGCTGCGCATCTCGAACTTCCTGCTCTGGCAGCTCGCCTACGCAGAGCTCGTGTTCGTCGACACGCTCTGGCCCGATTTCGGCGAGGCGCAGCTCCGCTCCGCACTCGACGACTACGCCAGCCGCAGGCGTCGCTTCGGCGCCAGGTGACCCTGACCGATCTAGGCTCACGCGTCGTCGTCTCCGTCATCGGCCTGCCGGTCGTCCTCGGCATCGTCTACCTGGGCGGCTGGTGGCTCTTCACGGCGGCCGCGATCGCCGCTGTGCTGGCGCTGCACGAGTACTCGCTCGTGATCCGGTCGCTGCGCCCACTCGTGCTCGCCGCGTACGCGGGAGCGATCCTCGCGCTGCTCGGCGCCCGTCTCGGCGGCCTGGATTGGACGATCGGAGGCTTCCTCGTGACGCTGCCGCTCGCCTTCGTCCTGCACTGGATCGCGACGACGAGACAGTCCGCGACAGTTGCGATCGCGTCGACGGTCCTCGGCTCCGCCTGGGTCGGCCTGGGCCTCGCGCACTTCATGCTGATCCGGGCGATTCCCGGGGACGGCCGCCTGGCGGGGTTCACCGTCCTGCTTGCCGTCTGGGCCGGAGACATCGCCGCGTTCTTCGCGGGCCGGCTGCTCGGCCGCCACAAGCTCGCGCCGACGCTCTCGCCGGGCAAGACGTGGGAGGGCTTCGTGGCCGGAACGGCGGCGACCGTCTTCGTCGCCTTCGTCGCGCTGTACAAGCAGGACTACGTGTCGATCTGGGAGTCGATCGTGCTCGGCGTCGTGATTGCGATCGCTGCACCGATCGGCGACCTGTTCGAGTCAGGCATCAAGCGCGACATGCAGGTGAAGGACTCGGGCCGGCTGTTGGGCGCCCACGGCGGCATGCTCGACCGGCTCGATGCGATTCTCTTCTCGGCAGTCGCGTCGTACTACGTGCTGCGGGCGTTCGGCGCGGCCTAGAGCTTCTTTCGGTAGCGGACCTCAGGTAGCTCGATTCCGAAGATCTCGATCGGGCGGCACGTCCCGTCGAGCGTCCAGCCCGCGGCCTCGTAGAACCGGCGCGCGCGCGGATTGTCCTCGAGGACCCAGAGGATGACGTGCGTGAAGCCGAGTTCGTGCATGCGGAGTTCAGCGGCACGGATCAGCTCGCGCCCCATGCCCGCTCCGAAGTGGTCCGGTTCGACGTAGATGGCGTAGATCTCGCCTTCCGCGTCGTCGTCCCGGCTTTCGCCGAAATCCACGAATCCCACGACCTCGCCGTCGAGCTCCACGACGAAGGAATCGCCGAGCCATCCCAGTTCGGCGCGCCGCTCCGGGGACATGCCGGCTAGCCGCTCGGCGGGAAGGACGTGCGCATAGGCGGCCTGCCACGAGCGCACGGCCACGCGCGCAGCGCTCGCGATGTCGTCGGGTGTCCCGGGCCGAATCAGACCTCGAACCTACACTTGAGGCCATGAAGAGGATCGCGCTCCTCGGCGCCACCGGCTCGATCGGCCGGCAGGCGCTCAACGTGATCGAGGCCCATCCCGGTCTGGAGCTCGTCGCCGCGGCGTCAGGCTCGCGGCCGATCGACGGCCTCGCGCCGCTGACCCAGGTCGGCGGCGACCTCGTCGAGCTGCTCGAGCGCGCCGAACCGGACGTCGTCCTCAATGCCGTCGTCGGCTTCGCCGGCCTGCCCGCAACCCTGTGGGCGCTCGAGCACGGCGTCGATCTCGCCCTGGCGAACAAGGAGAGCCTCGTCGCCGCGGGCGAGCTGGCGCTGGCTGCGCAGCGGCGTGGGGGAGGACTGCTCCTGCCGGTCGACAGCGAGCACTCCGCGTCGTTCCAGTGCCTCGAGGGTCGGGCGCCCGAGACGGTCGACTCGCTCGTCTTGACCGCATCCGGCGGCCCGTTCCGCGGGCGCACGCGCGACGAGCTGCACGACGTCACGCCCGAGGACGCGCTCGCGCATCCGACCTGGAACATGGGGCCGAAGATCACCGTCGACTCGGCGACGCTCGCGAACAAGGGCCTGGAGCTGATCGAGGCGCACTTCCTCTTCGGTCTTCCGTACGAGCGAATCGAGGTCGTTGTGCATCCGACGTCCGTCGTCCACGCGCTCCTGCGCTTTCGCGACGGCGCTGTGCTCGCGCACCTCGGCTATCCGGACATGCGCGTCCCGATCTCGTTCGCGCTCACGTACCCCGAACGTGCGGCGACGCCGATTCCCGCGCTGGATCTGGCGTCCGGGCTGACGCTCGAGTTCCACGCGCCCGACGTCGACACGTTCCCGCTGCTCGCGTTCGCCCGCGACGCAGGCGAACGCGGCGGAACGTACCCGTGCGCCTACAACGCCGCGAACGAGGTCGCGGTCGCCGCGTTCCTCGACGGGCGGCTTCCGTTCCTCGGGATCGCCGAGGTCGTCGAGGAGACGCTGGTCGCGGTCGACGGCGCTGCGGCACGCGACCTCGCCGAGCTCGTCGAAGCTGACACAGCCGCCCGCTCGCTCGCGGAGAGGAGTTTGGCCCCGGCGTGAACGTCGCGGTTGCGATCATCGGGCTGGCGGTCCTGATCCTGCTGCACGAGGCGGGACACTTCTTCGTCGCGCGGGCCGTCGGGATGAATCCCCGGCGCTTCTACATCGGGTTCCCGCCGGCGCTCGTGAAGGTCCGCCGCAAGGGGATCGAGTACGGAATCGGCGCGATCCCGCTCGGCGGCTACGTCAAGATTCCCGGGATGCACCGCCCGGCGCCGTCCGATCTGGACGTGCTGTTCGGGCCGGCGCTCCAGGAACAGCCGCAGATCTTCCCGAAGGTCGCTCGCGTTCGGCGTCCCCTCGAGGCATTCGACCTCGCCGCGGCACGCGAAGCGCTGCCTCCGCTCGAGGCGGCGGTCGACGAGGCAACGCTGAGCCCAGGGGCGGCGCGCGCGGCTCAGCGCGGGCTCGGCGAGTTGAAGGACGGTCTCAGCAACGACGCCTACTGGCGCCAGCGCACGTGGAAGCGCGTCGCGATCATCTTCGCCGGCCCTGGCATGAACCTCGTGCTCGCGCTGCTGCTGCCGGCGATCGCGTACATGATCGGCGCACCCGGCGATCCGAACCGCTTCGTCAGGCATGTCGAACCCGGGAAACCGGCCGCGGTGATGGGGCTCCATGTCGGCGACGAGATCGTCGCGATCAACGGCAAGCCGACGCCGGACTTCGACGCGGTGTCGCACGCGATCCGCAGCAGCAAGGGCGAGCCGATCACGCTGACGGTGCTGCGCGGCGGCGAGAGGCTGCGCCTCGGTCCCGCGACGCCGACGAAGATCAACGGCCGCTACATCCTCGGCTTCAATCCGTCCTGGAACAAGAAACAGTTCAGCGTCGGGGCAGCGTTCGGCCAGAGCGCCCACGACAACTGGGTCGCGACGAAGGGGACGGCCACGTTCTTACCGCGCCTCCTCACGGGGGCGGGGCGCAAGGACGTGTCGAGCCCGGTGGGGATCGTCGACTATTCGAGCCAGGCGGCCGGGATCACGTTCACGCTCTTCCTGCAGATCCTGGGGCTGATCAGCCTCTCGCTGGCGCTCCTGAACCTGCTGCCGCTGTTACCACTGGACGGCGGGCACATCCTGTTCTCGCTGATCGAGGGCCTACGCGGCCGCGCGGTGGGCCGGGAGGTCTACGAGCGTGTCTCGGCGGTGGGAATCGCCCTGTTCCTGATCCTGATGTTCATCGGCCTGTCCAACGACATCGGGCGCCTCGGCGGGGGCTAGACTCGAGCCGTGGCCAGCGAGCGGCAGATCTCTGTCGGCGGGGTGACGATCGGCGGCGGCGCGCCCGTCGTCGTCCAGTCGATGACCCTGACGAAGACGCACGACGTGGAGGCGACGACCGCGCAGATCGCGGCCCTCGTCTCGGCCGGCTGCGAGGTCGTCCGCTGCGCGGTCCCGAAGACCGAGGATGCGGACGCCCTGGCGAAGATCGTGCGCCTGTCCCCGATCCCGGTGATCGCGGACATCCACTTCAACGCGAGCCTGGCGCTGAAGGCGATCGACGCCGGCGTTGCGGCCGTGCGGATCAACCCGGGCAACATCGGCGGCTCCGACAAGGTCGCGGAGGTCGTCCGCGCGGCGCAGAAGGCGGGGATCCCGATGCGGATCGGCGCGAACTCCGGTTCACTGCCGAAGCACCTGTCGGACCTCGCGCAACAAGATCAGGCCGAAGCGCTCGTCGAAGCTGCGCTCGAGGAGGTGCGGCTGCTCGAGTCGCTCGGCTTCTACGACTTCAAGATCTCCGTCAAGTCCAGCCACGTGCCGACGATGATCCGCGCGTACCGGATGCTGTCGGCGAAGGTGCCGTACCCTCTCCACCTCGGCGTCACCGAGGCAGGCACGCCGTTCGCCGGTTCGATCAAGAGCGCCGTCGGGATGGGCGCCCTGCTCGTCGACGGCATCGGTGACACGATGCGCGTCTCGCTGACCGCAGACCCGGTCGAAGAGGTCCGGGTCGCGTGGGAGATCCTCAAGTCTCTCGGCCTGCGCGAGCGCGGCCCGATCATGATCGCCTGCCCGTCGTGCGGGCGCGACAACGTCGGCGTGCAGACGCTCGCAGAAGCGGTCGAGGAGCGGCTCGCCGCGTACCCGCAGCACTTCGAGGTCGCCGTGCTCGGCTGCGCGGTGAACGGGCCGGGCGAGGCGGGAGATGCGGACTTCGGCATCGCGGGCGGCCGCGACGTCGGCTTCGTGTACGCGCACGGCCGCGTGCTGAAGAAGGTGTCGTCCGACATCCTGATCGACGAGCTCTTCCACGAGATCGACAACTGGATCGCGGAGGGAATGCACCGTCCGAAGCGTTTGAAGATGGCGAAGCCGGCCGCGCTTGCAATGGCGGAGGCGTCGCTCATTCCGCTCGAGTAGCCTGCCCGGACAACGATGATCGTCCGGGCGTCACAGCTGTTCCTTCCAACCCTGCGCGAACCGCCGGCGGACGCCGACGCGGTGTCGCACAAGCTGCTTGTGCGCGGCGGGTTCATCCGCCAGGTCGGCGCGGGGCTTTTCTCGTTCCTGCCGCTCGGCTGGCGCGTCCACCAGAAGGTCGTGCAGATCATCCGCGAGGAGATGGACGCGATCGGCGGCCAGGAGATGCTCTGCCCGGTGCTGACACCCGCCGAGCTGTGGAGGACCTCAGGCCGCTACGAGATCCCCGAGGTGTTCAAGCTCAAGGATCGCACGGGCAGGGACTTCGTCCTCGCGCTCTCGCACGAGGAGACGATGACGTTCCATGCGCGCGAGCTCCAGTCCTACAAGCAGCTGCCGCAGATCCTGTACCACTTCTCGACGAAGGAGCGCGACGAGCCGCGGCCACGCGGCGGCCCGCTGCGCGTCCGCGAGTTCATCATGAAGGACGCCTATTCGTTCGACCGCGATGAGGCCGGCATGGAGAGCAGCTTCCGGGCCCACGCCGAGGCGTACCAGGAGATTTTCCGGCGGTGCGGGCTCCTGGCGTACGAGGTCGACGCGGAGTCCGGGATCATGGGCGGCTTCGAGTCGTGGGACTACCTCGCACCGACTGGGTCCGGCGGGAACGAGCTCGTTCTCTGCGAGAACGGCGATTACAAGGCAGACCGCGAGGCGGCCCGCGGTGTCCCGCGTGTACCCGACTTCCCGGACTCGCTTCCCGCTCCCGCGGAGGTCGAGACCCCCGGCGTCACGACGATCGACGAGCTTGCCCAGCTGCTCGGGATCGACGCCGCGGCGACGTCCAAGGCGATGCCCGTCGTCACGACGGAAGGGCGACTGGTGCTGGGGCTCGTGCGCGGCGACGACCAGCTGAACGAAGAGAAGCTGACGACGGTCCTGGCGAGCGGTTTCCGTCCTGCCACGGACGACGAGATCCGCGCGACGTTCGGTGCAGGCGGCGGCTCGCTCGGTCCCGTCGGCGTCGACGTCGAGGTCGTCGCGGACGAGCTGCTGCGCGAGGGACAGTTCGTCGCGGGCGCGAACCGCGACGGTTGGCACTTGCGCGGCGTGGAGGCGGGGCGCGACTATCAGCCGCGGTTCGCCGACATCCGGGGGTTGCAGGAGGGTGATCGGTGTCCAATCTGCGGCGGCAAGCTGTCGATCCAGACGGCGATCGAGGTCGGTCACATCTTCAAGCTCGGCACGCACTACAGCGAACGGTTCGAGGCGACGTTCCTCGACGAGGACGGCCAGGAGAAGCTGCTCGTGATGGGGAGCTACGGCGTCGGGCCCGCGCGCACGATCGCCGCGATCGTCGAGCAGCACAACGACGAGCATGGGATCGCGTGGCCGGAAGCGGTCGCGCCGTACGACGCACATGTCGTCGTGCTGCCGGGGCTCGAGCAGCAGGCGGAAGAGGCTGCCGCCGCGCTCGACGCGGTTGGACGTGACGTGCTCCTCGACGACCGCGATCAGCGGGCGGGGGAGAAGTTTGCCGACGCCGACCTGATCGGCTGTCCGGTCCGCGTGACGGTGGGGAAGAAGACACTCGACGACGGTGCCGTCGACGTCCGGGATCGCGCGACTGGCGACGAGCGTCGTGTTCCGATTCCCGAGCTGTCGGGCAAGCTGGCAAGCGTGTGATGGCACGCCGGCGACGATTCAGCGACGAGGCGTTCGGCCAGACCGTGGAGCGGTTGATGGCCGAGACCGGACACACGTATCGATCGCTGGCGGACAAGACGAAGCTCTCCGCCGGCTACCTCAACCACCTCGTGCACGGAAACCGGCCGGTGCCGTCCGACGACGTCATGCGGACGCTCGCGTCGGCACTCGGCGTCGAGGCGGAGCATTTCCGCGAGTACCGGCTGCGCGTGATCACCGAGCGGCTCGAGCGAATGCCGGAGCTGATCGACCGGCTCTACCGGCGCTTCGGCAGGTAGCTACGATTCGGCCGTCACGGGGCGTGGCGCAGCCTGGTTAGCGCGCTAGTCTGGGGGACTAGAGGTCCCGAGTTCAAATCTCGGCGCCCCGATCGGAGAGACGCAGAGGCCTGCCCGGTCTCAGACTTCTGCAGCTGGTTCCCGAAATTCATCAGATTCTTCATGCTTTCCAAGGGCGAGAGCTAATCGTTCGGGGAGCACACTCGCCGCAAGCTTCGGCCGGCGGACGGGTCTATTTGAGTGGGGCCGGTGCTCTGAGCGCGGCTGCGGCAGCTGCGGCGAAGCTCCTCCGAATTTGAACGGGGACGAGCTAGCCCGGCCCCATTACGAAAGAGGCCCTGCGAGCAGGGCCTCTTTCCAAGCAGATCGTAATTCTCGATTACGGCAAGGCCTTGGCGATGTTGTTGATCGCGTTGGAGATCCCGCCCGACAGAGCTGTGAAGGCCACGATGCAAGCGAGGCAGATGACGGCGAGAACCACGCCGTACTCGGCCATCGTCTGACCATCTTCGCGATAGAGGCGCGAGCGGAGCGCTACGTACAACCCGACGAAGGTCACGATTCGATTCACCCCCTTCCCGGGGTGGACGGCGACTCGGCGGACCGCCCGCCGACGGACTTTCCCCCTAGATCGGGCTTTGCGCCCTTCGGCTCGATCCCTCTCTAGGGGCAGGAAAACAGCCGGGTCTTATGAAAAGGTTGCCCACGATGCGGCGCGGAATCCGGCAGCTGGTGGCCCTTGTGGCGGCTGCGCTCCTGATGCCCGCCTCCAGCCTCGCAGCGCCCGTCCGGAGCGCGATCTTCTTCTACCCCTGGTACTCGAACCCGTCCCACGACGGGGCCTACAGCCACTGGCAGCAGGGCGCCCACACGCCGCCCTTCGACGTCGCCTCGGACTTCTTCCCCGCGCGAGGGGCCTATTCCAGTGCCGACCCCCGGATTCTCCGGGCGCAGATGCGGGACATCCGGCAGGCGGGGATCGACGAGGTCGTCAGCTCCTGGTGGGGGTGGGGGTCGGACGAGGACGTGAGGTTGCCGGCCGTGCTGCGAGCGGCGCACGGCCAGGGCCTCTCGCTCGCGGTTCACATCGAGCCGTACGCCGGTCGTTCGATCGAGACGATCGGCTCGGATCTCGCGCATCTGCGGGCCCTCGGGATCCGCGACGTCTACGTCTACCGCGCCGGTGACTTCACCGCCGACGAGTGGCGGACGCTCAATCTCCGCGTCGGCGGTCTCCGGGTGTTCGCACAGACGAACCTCGTCGGCTTCGCTGCGAAGAGCGGCTTCACCGGCTTCTACACCTACGACATCCTCCTGTACGGAGGCGATCGGTTCGAGCGTTACTGCGCGCAGGCGCACGCGGCGGGCATCCTGTGCGCGCCGTCCGTCGGCCCGGGCTACGACGCCGGGCCTGCGACTGGCGACCTGCGCGTGAAGCTTCGCGCCGACGGGGCGACGTACAACTGCATGTGGCGTGCCGCGCTCGACGCGCACGCTGACCTCGTGACGATCACGAGCTACAACGAGTGGAGCGAAGGCACGCAGATCGAACCGGCCGGTCACGGCGGCCGCTATCAGAGCTACGACGGCGCCTACGGTCTCCACGGTCGCGCTGCGCAATGGGCGTACCTGCGCGGAACGGCCCGCTGGACCGCGCAGTTGCACTGACGTCAGACGAAGACGTCTGCGCCGCAGCCGGCGACGAGGGCTTCGAAGACGTCTTCGACGCCCCGCAAGGACGGATGGCCGAGGTCGACCTCGACGTCGTCCCACGAGTCGAGGCCGAGCGCGCCCGCGCCCTCGTCCGCACCGCACGAGAGCAGCGTCCTGACCGCGAGCACGTTGCGCCGCCCCGATTGGCGCCGTGCGATTCCCTCGAGCTCGCGAAGCTCCTCGAGCGGGTCGATGCGCACGTTCGAGTCGGAGCCGATGCAGATGCCGATCCCGCGCGTGCACACTCGCTCGACGGGGAGGAAACCGTCGCCGAGGTTCGCCTCGGTCGTTGGGCAAGCACACACGCGTGCACCTGCGCGGGCAAGGAGATCGAGTTCGTCGCCGTTGGCGTGGGTCGCGTGGATGACCGTCGTTCGTTCGGACAGACAGCCGGTGCGATCGAGCAGCTCGATCGGCCGGATTCCGTGTTCGGCCAGGCATTGCTCGATCTCGCGCGGCTGCTCGTCCGCGTGGACGTGCAGCGGCAGGCGTTCGTCGGCGGCGTAGCGGCCGATCTCCTGGAGCCAATCGGCGGGGCACGCGCGGACGGAGTGGGGGGCGAGGCCGACCGCCAGCCCGCGACCGCGGAGCTCCTCGATCTGGCGCAGGTACGCGGCCACGGACTCCTGGCGGAAGCGGGCAAGGCCGCCGCGGGCGTAGGCGGAGAGGAGCACCACGATCCGGATGCCCGCTTCCGCGGCCGCCTCTGCAGCCGCGAGCGCCTCGTCGAAGCCGAGGTAGTGGAACTCGCCGACGGCCGTGTACCCGGCGTCGCGGAGCTCGCGATAGACGAGCGTGTACTCGCGCCGAACGGTCTCCGGCGTCTGCCGCTCCGCCTCGGCGAGCATCAGCTCGCGCCAGGCCCAGAAGTCCGCGCCGCCGCCGCGTCCGCGCAGAGCGCGCTGGAAGGCGTGGCAGTGCACATCGACGAAGCCCCGCAGGCTGAGCGTCTCGGCCACGCGGAGAATCGTCACAGTTTCGACACCCACGCGCGCTGCTTTCCGGGGTATCGTCGATCTCGAGGGTGGAGGGCGCAGCCCCACCCTCAACTGGGTGGGGGGTGCGCGGACATGTCCGTCCCGGGCGCGGCGAAAAGGGAGGCTTCGGGAGGGGGTCTATCCTTTCCCCATGTCGGCCCGCGCCGTCTCTGTTCCGCTCCAGCAGTTGCCCAACGCGCTGACGGTCGCGCGGCTCGTGCTGATCCCTGTCTTCGTCGTCATGATGCTCGCCGCCGACGGCGGCCACAGCTGGCCGGCCGGCATCGTCTTCGGCGTCGCCGGCGTTACCGACCAGGTGGACGGCTTTCTTGCGCGCCGGTGGCAGGTCGAGTCCGACTTCGGCCGCATCGCCGACCCGCTCGCGGACCGCCTGATGATCGACGCGGCCGTCATCCTCCTGTTCATCGCCGACCACATGCCGTGGGCCGGGCTCGTCGTGATCATCGCCCGCGACCTCGCCCTGCTGCTCGGCTACAAGACGATCGCCCCGCGGGGATACGAAGTGCACGTGAACCTGATCGGCAAGGCGGCGACCTGGCTGCTCTACGCCGGGATCGGCATCCTGATCGTCACCCATCGCAGCACGCACTGGCCGTACTGGATCTTCTGGGCGGGTCTCGTGCTCGCGGTCGTCGCCGGCGTGGTGTACGCCGCCGGCGCGCGGAAGGACATCAGGCGATGAAGGCCGTCGTCATGGCCGGCGGCGAGGGGACGCGCCTGCGCCCGCTCACATCGAACCAGCCGAAGCCGATGGTGCCGATCGTCGGCAAGCCGTGCATGGAGCACATCCTCGAGCTCTTACGGGCGCACGGCCTGACGGAAGTGATCGTCACGGTCGCGTTCTTGCCACAGGCGATCCGCGGCTACTTCGGCGACGGTGAAAGCCTCGGGATGGAGGTCGGCTACTCCGTCGAGGAGTCGCCGCTCGGCACCGCAGGCTCCGTCCGGCTCGCGGCGAAGCAGCTCGAGGAGACGTTCCTCGTCATATCCGGCGATGCGCTCTGCGACGTCGACCTCTCGGCGCTGATCGCTTTCCACAAGGAGCGCCAGGCTGCTGTCACGATCGGGCTCAAGGCGGTCGACAACCCGCTCGAGTTCGGGATCGTCGTGACGGACGAGGAAGGCAAGGTCGAGCGCTTCCTCGAAAAGCCGTCGTGGAGTCAGGTCTTCTCGGACACGATCAACACGGGCATCTACGTGCTCGAGCCCGAGGTCCTGCGGCACATCCCGACCGACCGCCCGTACGACTTCTCGAAGGAGCTCTTCCCGTACCTGCTCGACATGGGGCGGCCGATCTACGGCTTCCCGATGGACGGCTATTGGCAGGACATCGGCAACCTCGACCAGTACCGGCAGGCGAACTTCGATGCGCTCGAGGAGAACGTCCACCTGAACATCTCCGGTATTCGGATTCGCGGCAACGTGTGGCTCGGCGAGGGAGTCGAGGTCGGCGAGCTCGAGCAGATCGAGGGCCCCGCGTACGTCGGCAACTACTGCCGGATCGCTCCAAGTGCGAGCGTCGGCTCGCACACGGTGCTGTCGAACAGCGTCACGCTGCGCGAACGCACGCGGGTCGTGCGGTCGGTCGTCGACGCGTCGACCCACATCGGGCGGAGCTGCCTCGTCGAGGGTGCGATTCTCGGTCGCTCGTGCGACATCAGGGCGCACGTGCGGATCCACGAGGGCGTCTCCATCGGCGACGAGGTGACGGTCGGCTCGGAGAGCGTGATCATGCCGGGCGTCCGGATCTACCCGTACAAGGAGGTCGAGTCCGGCGCCCAGATCAACGAGAGCCTGATCTGGGAGTCGCGCGCGTCGCCCCGCCTCTTCGGCCGGGACGTCGTCTCGGGCCTCGTCAACGTCGACTTGACGCCCGAGGTCGCCGTCCGGCTCGCCACGGCGCTCGGGACGGCGCTGCCGCGGGGCGCACGCGTCGTTGCGAGTCGTGAGTCGCCGCCGGCCTGCCGGATGACGAAGCGCGCGTTGATCTCCGGGTTCACGTCGGCAGGGCTCGACGTCGGCGACCTGCGCGTCCTCCCGGCCTCGGTTGCGCGGCACCTCCTGAAGACCGAGGGGTACGACGCGGGCGTCCACGTGGGAACGAGCCAGGCCGACCCGGAGGTGGTGCAGATCCGTTTCTTTGAGCCGCCCGGCATCCAGATGACCAGTGCGCTCCAGAAGGAGGTGGAGAAGAACTTCACGCGCGGCGAGCTGCGCCGCGTCGCGTTCGGCGCGGTCGGGTCGGTGAGCTACCCGGCGCGCGTTCGCGAGACGTACGCGCAGGATCTGCTCGACGGCATGGACGTCGACGCGATCCGGGCGCGCGGTTTCCGCCTCGTCGTCGACTACGGCTATTCCGCCGCCTCCTTCGTGCTCCCGCTGCTGATCGGCCCGCTGGGCGTGGAGGCGGTCTCCGCGCACGGCTTCACCACCGACCGCTCGGATTCCGGCTTCCAGCTGCTCCGGGAGGCGATGGGACAGGTGAAGCAGCTCGTGCCCGCCGTGCGCGCCGATCTCGGGGTCGTCTTCGACCGTGCGGCGGAGAGGCTCTACCTGATCGACGAGCTGGGCCGGGAGATCCCGGTCGAGCAGACACTGCTGCTGTTCCTCCGCCTGCTCGGCTCGAACGGCAGGCGAGGCAAGCTCGCGTTCCCGGTCACGGTCACGAGCCAGGTCGACCGCCTGCTCGAGGGCAGCGACCTCGAGATCGTCCGCACGCCTGCGTCGCTCGCGGACCTCACGAAGGCCGCAGCGGAGGACGGTGTCATTTTCGCGGGCGCCGTTGGCGGCGGCTATGTCTTCCCGGAGTTCCTGCCCGCCTATGACGCCGTGGCGAGCCTGTGCAAGCTCCTCGAGCTCCTCGCGCCGATCGACCGGCCGCTGTCGGAGCTCGTCGCGGATCTGCCGACGCCGACTCTCGTCCATCGGCAGCTGCACTGCCCGTTCGCGCTCAAAGGGCTCGTGATGCGCGTCCTCACCGAGCGACTCAAGAAGCGCCGGCTCGACCTGACGGACGGGATCAAGGTCTTCGACAAGCGTGGCTGGGCGCAGGTGCTCCCGGACCCCGACGAGCCGCTGCTCCACCTCTACGCGGAGGGGCGCACCGAAGAGGACTCGCAGGCACTCGAGGCCGAGTACCGGGCGCTCGTCGAGGAGATCATGCAGACAGAGGGCGCACCGGCCGCGACGTAAACTCTCAAGTTCAACTTGACCCTTGCAGGGATGGGCTGCTTCAATGAGCCCGACCCCCGACGACGAAAGGCAGTCTTTGTGGAACCTGTGCCCGACTTCGCCACGCTCTCCGACGACGACCTCAAGCAGCAGATCGACGAGCTGACCGAGCAGGAGCTCGAGATCTCCTACCAGCGCCGGCTGCTGCATGGGAAGCTCGACATCCTGCGGGCCGAACTGGTCGCACGCCTCCAGAAGACGGAGGGCCGGAGCGTCCTCGACCAGCTCGACGTCGAACGGCTGACGGAGATCCTCACGTCGAAGGCTGCTCCGCCGAGCTAACCGGTGTCACACGTCTACTGCCAGGAGTGCGGGTTCCAGAACCCGGAGTCCTCCAACTACTGCGCGCGGTGCGGCGCGCTGCTCGTCAAGGACGAGGCCGGCACCGAGACGACGCAGACGTTCACGCCCGAGGAGGGCGACGGCTCGCCGGAGGCTGCGCTCGAGGACCTCGGGATCAAAGGTCCGGCGCTCGTCGTCCGGTCCGGAGGCGGGAGGGCGGGGGAGACGTTCAGCGCGGAGGCGGAGCAGACGACGATCGGCCGCTCGCCGGACTGCGGGATCTTCCTCGACGACGTCACCGTCTCACGCAAGCACGCCGTGCTGTCGCGGCAGGACAGCACGTTCACGATCGAGGACCAGGGGAGCCTCAACGGCACGTTCGTCAACCGCAGGCGCGTCGAGAACGCGGAGCTCGAAGACGGCGACGAGCTCCAGATCGGCAAGTACCGCCTCACCTTCCTGAACCGCTGAGATGGCGACCGCGACAAAGAGACGATTGCTGACGATCGGCACCGTGTGCGGGATGCTGAAGCAGGAGTTCCCGGACATCTCGATCTCGAAGATCCGCTACCTCGAGGACCAGGGGCTGCTTGCGCCGCGGCGCACGCAGGGTGGCTACCGCCTGTTCAGCGACGAAGACGTCGAGCGGCTGGAGACGATTCTCCGCTTGCAACGCGACGAGTTCCTGCCGCTCCGGGTGATCCGCCAGGAGCTTGCCTCCCCCGCGACGACGGAGCGGCGCCGCAAGCGCGCGGTGGGTCTGGCGGGCGAGGAGGAAGAAGTCGACCTCGGGGAGCTCTGCGACCGCGCGGCGATCAGCGGCAGGCTCGCGCGCGAGCTCGAGGACTTCGGCTTGATCCAGGGGCGCTCGGAGGGGGGCGAGCGGCTCTACGGAGAGCTCGACCTGGACATCGCCGCCGCTTGCGGCCAGCTCGACCGCTTCGGCATCGATCCACGCCACCTGCGCACGTTCCGGACGGCTGCCGATCGGGAGGCGGGCCTGATCGAGGCGATCGTCGCGCCGGCCCTACGCGCACGCAGCCCGGAGCGGCGCCAGGGCGGCCTCGAGGACCTCGAGCTGCTCGGCGCGCACGCGCAGGAGCTGATGCAGCTCCTCTTCCTGCGCGCGCTGCGGCGGCTTGCGTCAACATGAGCGGGTGAACCTCGCCGAGAAAGTCCGCGAGGTCCCGGACTGGCCGCAGCCCGGCGTCAGCTTCAAGGACGTGACGCCGCTGCTCGCCGATCCGGCCGCGCTTGCCTTCTCGGTCGACGAGCTCGCGCGCTGGGGGAAGGAACGCAAGCCCGATCTCGTCCTCGGCGCGGAGGCACGCGGCTTCATCCTCGGTGCAGCGATCGCGCGCGAGATCGGGTGCGGCTTCGTGCCCGCGCGCCGCCCCGGGAAGCTGCCCCCGGAGACGGTCAGCGCGACGTACGCGCTCGAGTACGGACAGAACGCGCTCGAGCTCCACCCGGAGATGATTCCCGAAGGATCACGCGTCCTCATCCACGACGACGTGCTCGCGACCGGCGGCACGGTCGAGGCGATCGCGAAGCAGCTGATCGAGAAGCTCGGCGGCATCGTGGTCGGCTGCTGTTTCCTGATCGAGCTGACGTTCCTCAAGGGCCGCGACCGCCTGTCGGACTACGAGCTCCACGCCCTGATCGAGTACTGATTCGGGGACTGATGTTTGCCGTCCGGGCCGCCGATTAAGAAAGCGACATGTACGACGCCCTGACCGGCCGGTTCACCTTCGCGTGCCCTGCACGCGGGGAGGCCCATGTGACTCTGTCCGCGTTCCGCCAGCTCGAACGGCTGCCCGGCGCAGCCCATCCGGCCGTGTACCGCGTGCTCTTCGCCTGCGGGTGCGGGGAGGAGCACGAGGGCCTCGTGGCCCACGACGACCTGGACTGGGCGCCCCTCGGACTGGACGGCGGCGTGTTCTTCAACTTCATGACCGCGAAGCTCGACAGCCTCGCCGCCGAGCTCGAGGACGCGGCCGTGCGCCGTCTGCAGGCCGGGGAGTGGCCCTGGAGCTTCTTCTGCTACCCGGAGGAGCGTCCGCGCCCCGTGTTCCCGTCGTCGTTCTTCCTGCTGGCGCCCGGGGACGGCTCGCTCGGCCTGGCCGTCCGTTGCCCGGCCTGCCAGAGAACCTCCGTGAATCTCGTCTCTCACCAGCACATCGATGTCCCGTGGCACAACGACGCCGAGATCGGGGTGGTTGCGCACCTGTTCGCCGAGGACGTCGCCCGGACGATCGAGCAGTTCCGGGAAGAGCTGTACTCGGCGCGTTTCGACGCGCGGCGCATCGATCTGTAGACGGGTTCCGTTCTGGGCCCGGGAGGGAACAACCCTCCCGCCACAACGGAGCGAGGTGATCGAATGTACGGAATGACCCGGGCGACCACGACGCTGATCGCGGCGGGCGTTGCCGGGCTGTTGATCTGGATCGCGACGCGGATCGAGCACACGTCGGTCGGCGGGTTCTGGGCCGTCTACGGATTGATCGCCGGCGCAGGGCTCGTCATGGCGCTCTCCCAGCTGCTCGGCGGCTGGACGAAGTGGGGATGGCCGACACTGGCGGTCACGTTTTTCCTCATCGCATTCGTGCCGATCGCGGTTGCGTCGCTCTGGATCGTCCTCGCAGCCGAGCCGGGGAACGGATGGTTCCACCGGCACGTGCTGTCCTGGTCCGGCGACATCCACATCCGCGGCCTCGTGAACGACCTCAAGGAGTACGTCGCGGTCTTCGCGTTCGGGATCGGACTCGTCTTCGGCTTCTCGTTCGACACGACCGGACCGCGCAGGCGCGCGGCACCCGTCGATCGCGAAGCGGTTGTCGACCGGCGCGCTGCCGACGAGCCGCTG
>JBASRJ010000209.1:0-2581 GCA_049273785.1 Gaiellaceae bacterium
CGACGTCGCCGGCTGCCATGCCCTCGCCCGACTCAGGCCGCGCGCCGAGGTTGATCAATGCCTCACCCGTGTTCACCGCGATCCGCACCTGCACGCTCTGCTCCTCGCGCGCCCAGTCGCGGATCGCGAGCGCCGCCCGCACCGCGCGCTCCGGGTCGTCCTCGTGCGCAACCGGCGCGCCGAACAGCGCCATCACTGCGTCGCCGATGAACTTCTCCACCGTACCGCCGAAGCGCTCCAGCTCGCCGCGCAGCCGTTCGTGGTACGGGCGCAGGATCGCCTCCACGTCCTCCGGGTCGAGCTGCTCGGCGCGCGCGGTGAACCCGACCAGGTCGGCGAACAGCACCGTGACGATTTTCCGCTCCTTGCGGGAGCCTTCCATGCCGCCGAGCCTACTTAGTGGAGCCGCTCGACTCCGTAGCCCCAGCCGCGCATGGTCTCGATGACCTCGTCGCAGTGGGGGGAATCCCGCGTCACGAGCGTCAGCTCGACCTCCGTCTCGCTGATCGGGATGTCCATTCCCTCCCGGTGGTGCTCGACCGAAAGGACGTTCACACGTGCGCCGCCGAGCAGGACGAGCAGCTTCGCCAGCTCGCCTGGACGATCGGGAAGGCGCGTGCGCAATACGAGGTAGCGGCCCGCCTGCGTCAGCCCGTGCCGCATGACGGAGATGAGCAGCGTCGGGTCGATGTTGCCGCCCGAGAGGACGACCGCCACGGGTCCGGTGCCGCGGGTTACACGCCCGGCGAGGAGCGCCGCGACTCCGACGGCGCCCGCGCCCTCGACCACGATCTTCGCGCGCTCCAGCACCAGCACGATCGCCTCGCTGATCTCCTCGTCCGTCACGAGCAGGAACTCGTCGCAGACCTGCTCGAGAATCGACATCGTCAGCTCGCCCGGATGCTTCACCGCGATGCCGTCCGCGATCGTGAAGCCGGTGCCGCCGGGCCGCGTGCCGGCCGCCTGCACGCCGATGACGTGCACCTGCGGCCGCATGGTCTTCAACGCGATGCCGATGCCCGCGCAGAGCCCGCCGCCGCCGATCGGGACGAGCACCGTGTCGAGCTCGTCCAGCTGGTCCGCGAGCTCGAGACCGATCGTGCCCTGGCCGGCGATCACCAGCTCGTCCTCGTACGGGTGCACGAGCGTCGCGCCGCATTCCTCGACGTACTCACGCGCCGCCGTCAACGACTCCTCGATGTCCGAGCCGACGAAACGCACCTCCGCGCCGTAGTGGCGGGCGGCGTCGACCTTGGTCATCGGCGCATCCTCGGGGACGAAGATCGTCGCCGGCGCGCCGAGCTCGCGCGCGGCCCAGGCGACCGCCTGGCCGTGGTTGCCGGCACTCGCGGCGACGACGCCGTGCGCGCGCTCTGCCTCGCTCAGCGTCGCGAGCTTGTTGACGGCTCCGCGGACCTTGAACGACCCCGTGCGCTGCAGGTTCTCCGTCTTGAGTTGGACGTCGCGCCCGCAGAGGCGCGAGAACGTCTCCGACCGGTAGATCGGCGTGACGCGCGCGTGCTCCGAAATCCGCTCGCGCGCCTCCTCGATGTCACCGAGTGTGGGTGCCGTCCTCGTTGCCAAGCTTGAAGACCTTCTCCATTATCTCCCGGACGGCGGAGAGTGGGTCGAGCTCGCGCCGCTGCACCTCGTCGAGGAGCCGCCGCAGCTCGGGATCTCCTTCGACTGCCCGCTCCAGATGGGCCTTGGCCCGGCCCGAGGCGACTGCGAACACCTCGCCCGCGAGGTTCTTCCGCCGGCGTTCCTCGAGGCGTCCATCGGACTCGAGGTGTGCCCGGTGCTCCGCGACCTTCTCCCAGAGGAGCTCGACGTTCTCGCCGCGCGTCGCCTCGGTGAGGACGATCGGCGGGCGCCAGGCGCGCGAGCGGTCGAGGGAGAGAATCGAGCGCACCTCGTTGAGCATCGTCTTCGCCGCCGGGTGATCCATCTTGTTGATCGCGATCACGTCGGGGATCTCCATGATGCCCGCCTTCAGCGCCTGCACGCTGTCGCCCGACCCGGGCATCAGCACAAGCACGACGGTGTCGGCGATCCCGATCACCTCGACCTCGCTCTGCCCGGCGCCGACGGTCTCGACGAACACGAGCTCCTTCCCCGCCGCGTCGAGCACGAGAAACGCCTGCAGCGTCGCCTCGGCGAGACCGCCGAGATGGCCCCGAGTGCCCATCGACCGGATGAACACCTCGGGATCGGTGAAGTGGTCGGCGAGCCGGATGCGATCGCCGAGCAGGGCGCCGTGCGAGAAGGGCGACGACGGATCGACGGAGATGACCCCCACGGTTCGCTCTTCCCCGCGCACGTGACGCACGAGCGCGGAGATCAGCGAGGACTTTCCGACCCCAGGCGGTCCCGTGACCCCGATTGCGTACGCGCGTCCAGTCCGCGGATAGAGATCGCGCACGACGTCGTACGCGAGTGCGTCGCCGTTCTCGACGAGCGAGATCGCACGCGCCAGCGCGCGCTTGTCGCCCGAGCGCACGCCTTCCACGAGCGTCTCCCGCGTCCAGTCGCGGCGGTCTGCCACTAGACCGGTTCGGGCTCGGGCTCGACGGTGCGCGGC
>JBASRJ010000230.1:0-20897 GCA_049273785.1 Gaiellaceae bacterium
ATCTCCGGGGTCGATCCGGCCGTGCTCGACTGCGAGCTCGGCGAACGGACGACCGGTCTCGGCTTCCTCCTGCATCGTCGACGCGACTTCCGCGGTGGTCATGAGACCGAGGCGGACGACCTGCGCCTCGAGCGAAGGAGGAGGCGCCGCCGGGGGGGCGGCGGGGAGGGGGCCGGGGCTTACCGGCGGTTCGTTCATCAGCCCGGATGCGGTGGGCGAGGACAAATTCATCGTTCTGTGCTCCTTCGTACTTCCGCAGGAAACGCCAAGAGTCTCATCGGCGGTCGGCCCCCACGACTTGAGAGGCGTGTGGAAAGTCAGGCGGCGAGCCGCTCGGCGGCCGGTTCCTCCAGCCGCATCGGGGCCCGGCCCGGCCGGAGGAGCCGGCCGATGACGGCCGAACCGCCGATGGCGGCCACCCCGGCGACGAGAAAGGCCAGGCGCGTCCCGCCCAGGTGGACGAGCCAGCCCGACAGCAGCCCGCCGACCGAGCCCGTCCCTGCGAAGGCGAAGAAGTAGAGGCCGATCACGCGGCCTCGGAGGTGATCCGGTGCTGCAAGCTGGACGATCGAGTTTGCGTTCGACGACCAGGTCGTGAAGCTCACGCCCGCGGTGAAGAGGAGCGCGCAGGCGAGCCAGATCGAGCTCGCGGGCGCCAGCAGCAGCTCCGAAACGCCGAAGCCGGTCGCGCCGAGAAGCATCAGCGAGCGTCGAGCGCGTCCTTGCGCCGCGGCGACCAGTCCGCCGACGAGAGCGCCGGCGCCGAAGGCGGCGGAGAGGGCGCCGAACGTCCGCGGTCCGGCATGCAGGGTCTGCTTGGCGAGGACCGGAAGCAACACGTTGAAGTTCAGGCAGAAGGTGCTGACGACGAGCACGAGGATCAGGATCAGAAGCACCTCGCGCGTGTGCAGCGCGTACGCGATGCCCTCGCGGGCTCCGCGCATCATCGTCGGCCGCCGAGAGGCCTCAACGGGGAAGAACTCCTGTGGCCGCATCATCAGCAGTCCCGCCAGCACGGCCAGGAAGCTGACCGCGTTGATCGTGAAACAGATTCCTGCCCCGAACGCCGCGATCAGGATGCCGGCGAGCGCGGGCCCGTAGATCCGGGACGCGTTGAAGACGCTGGAGTTGAGGGCCACCGCGTTCTGAAGCTCTCCGCGCCCGACCATCCGGTACGTGAGCTGCTGACGCGCGGGCGCGTCGAGGACCTGGACGAGGCCGCCGAGGAACGCGATCACGTACACGTGCCACGGACGGACGACACCGGCGAGGGTGATCGCCGCGATGATCGAGGCGAGCGTCATGGCGATCGCCTGGGTACTGATCACTGTGCGTCGCGGGTCCAGCCGGTCGACGATCACTCCGGCGAGCAGGCTGAAGAGCGTGAACGGCAGGAACTGCGCGAACGCAAGGACGCCGACGGCGAGCGCCGAGTGGTGCGTGAGCGAGTAGACGAGCCACGCTTGCGCGAAGCGCTGGATCCAGGTTCCCGGCAGCGAGATCGTCTGTCCCAGGAAGAAGAGCCGGTAGTTCCGGTACTTCTTGACGCTCGTGAACGCGCGGCCGTTGAAACGGAGGATCGCCTGCGTCACGACGCTTCCTCGTCCAGCAGGAGCGTCAGCGGTTCGATCGCCGCGTCGAGCGCCTCGAGCTGCTCGTCGTCGAGCGTCCCGAGCCGGGCCGCGAGCCAGGCGGTGCGCTTCGACCTGACGGAGCGAAGGACTCGGTGGCCCGCCGTCGTGAGCGTTAGGCCGACGCGGCGCTTGTCGCCCGCGACCGGCTCCCCCTTGACCAGCCCCGCTTGCTCGAGCCGGCCGACGAACTTCGACATCCCCGGCACGGAGATCCGCTCTCGGGCGGCGAGCTCGCGGACGCCGATCCCGGCCGAGTGCTTGATCGAGACGAGCAAGGAGACCTGGCCGCCGGTGACCCCGAGCGAGTGGATCTCGCGGCGCAGTTCCCGGGCCAGCTTGAGCAGGACGGGGCGGAGCCGGTTGGCGAGCTCGGTCGTATCGGGGGCGGCGACGGCAGCAGGCATATCGTTAACCAGGTTAACGAATCGGCCGGCCTCGCCGTCGGCTGGACACCCATTCGAGCCATCCCGGCCGCGGCTGAAAACACCACGGTCTGACCCCAATGTCTCGAAAGTGTGACTTTTCTTCCACAGGCACAATCCCGGACATGGCCCGGAATCCGCTCGAGGACGTAGCGCGCGGCCTGCGGGTGCTCGGGGAACGCCTCTCCGCCGGGGGGGAGGTCGAGGACTGGATCGCCGACCAGTTCGACGCCCTTCGCAAGCCCGAGCCGGAGTTGACGCTCGCGGCGCTCCAGGCTGAGCTCGACTCGCTGACCGGTCTCGAGACGGTCAAGGAGCAGGTGCGGGCGCTGGTCGCCTTCCTGCAGGTGCAGGCCGAGCGCGAGCGGCACGGCCTGCCCGAGGTCGCGACGTCGCAGCACCTCGTCTTCCTGGGCAATCCCGGGACGGGGAAGACGACGGTCGCGCGTTTGCTCGCGCAGATGTATCGCGCCGTCGGCCTGCTCAAGCGAGGCCACCTCGTCGAAGTCGACCGCGCGGGACTCGTCGGCCAGTACGTCGGTACGACGGCACTCAAGACCGATCGCGTGATCAAGCGCGCGCTCGACGGCGTCCTCTTCATCGACGAGGCCTACGCGCTATCGCGCGGCGACGAGCGGCAGGACTTCGGCCCGGAAGCGATCGAGACGCTGCTGAAGCGGATGGAGGATTACCGCCACCGCCTCGTCGTGATCGTCGCCGGCTATCCGCGGCTGATGCACCAGTTCCTGAACTCGAATCCCGGCCTGCGGTCTCGCTTCTCGCGCGAGATCACGTTCCCGGACTACTCGACCGACGAGCTGCTCGCGATCGCGAACACGATCGCGCGCGACAACGAGTACGTGTTCGGCGACGGAGTCGGCGACGAGCTGCGGAGGATCCTCGCGGGCGCCGCGCGCGGCGAGCGGTTCGGCAACGCTCGGCTCGTGCGGACGCTGTTCGAGCAGGCGCTCAACGCGCAAGCGCTCCGGCTGGCAGACGTCAGCGGCGAGTCGCTCGCGGGCCTCGAGCGCGAGGAGCTGATGACGCTTCGGCCGGTGGACCTGCAGGCGGCGGCCCGCGCCGTCGGCGAGGGGTCGGTCCGATCAGAGGCGCGACCGCCGTTCTGGCGCCGCCGCCGCTAGCGGACTAGGTCGCCTACCATCGTCGCGATGACCGACGATCTGCTGGCTTCCGACGCCGACCGGGCCCGCGTGTCAGGCGAGCTCCGGACGCACTACGAGTCGGGGCGCCTGACGCTCGAGGAGTTCCAGGATCGCCTCGACGAGACGCACAAGGCGCGCACGGAAGGGCAGCTCGAGCGCGTCCTCCGCCAGCTCCCGTCGAAGCGTCCGACCGTGAGCCCGAGGGATACGCGCTGGCGCTCGCTCGCGTTCCAGTACGTCGTCATCAACCTCATCGCAGTCCTCGTCTGGCTCTTCAGCGGCGCGCACGGAGACTTCTGGCCGAAGTGGGTCCTTGTCGTGACGCTGATCGGGTTCACGCGGCGTGCGTTCGGCCACCGGCATCGTCGCGCCTTTCCGCCGGGCCCGCCGCGGCCGCCGCGCTTGCCCTAGATCCGAACCGTCCGGATCTCCCACGGCCGGAGGTCGGCCGACACGTCGCCGAACCGAGCGGTGCTCGGCTCACCCGTCTCGTTGACGATTCGCGCCTCGAGCGCGCCGTTGCGTCGCCGGATGGAGCTGAGTACGGCGCCTGTTAGCTCGGGGCCTGCGTGTTCGCGTATGTCTCCGCCTGTACCGGCGGTCGTCAGCAACGGATGCCGGTACCGCTCGGCGTGCTCGAGCGCGTTCTCCGGATCCGGGCACCATGCGAACGAGAAGCTGTGCGGGCCGTGCATCTGCGCGTCCGGGATCGGCAGCTCCGGGCCTGCGTTCTCGACGCGCCACGGGTTTGCCGCGCGGCTGATCAGGCCGATCGAGCGGAGCACCGTGACGGCAAGCTCGCGTCCGTCGACGAGCTCGTACTCCGTCACGTGCTCGAAGAGAAGGGCGATGCCGCCTGCCGCGACAAACGCGCTCGCCGGGTAGGCGCCGAGCCCCTGCTCGCCGTGGCCGCCCTCCTGCAACGGCGGCCGCTCGACGATCGCGAACTGTCCTTCGGCACGCGTTCGGTCCGTCTCGGTCGGCAACGGGACGTGGACGCGCACTCGGTGATCGCTGCAGGGGTTGTCGAAAGAGATGCGCAACCGCACGAACGGCTCGCCGGCGCGCAACTCGGCATCCAGATCGACGGGAACGTCGACCGTGTCGTCACTCCGGCGTGAGCCGTCCGGGTGGGCAAAGCGCGGCCACGCGTAAGTGCGCTGCAGCATCACGCGTGCCCGCAGCGGTTCCGTAATGGCGGCGTGTTCCTCCGCTGACTCGTCGACGAGGAGATCGCCCTGTGGGGGCGCGTAGTTGTAGCTGTCGCCGTAGTCGCCGCCGTCGATGATTCGCAGCGAAGACGCGTCGAACTCCACGAGCTCGTTGCGGAGCGTCGTACCGTCGACGAAGACGCGCGCCTCGGGCAGCTCATCCGTCGAATCGACGACGCGCCAGCCGAGCGGCGGCGCGGTCACTTCAGTGAACCCGCCGTCGAGTTCCACCACCTCGGTGCGCGTGTGCGGCGAGGGATTGACGACGACCGTCGATCCGCTCGGTGCCTGCGCCGCGATCCGCGCGATGGCCCGCTTCGTGAGCTCGTCCGCGATCTGCTTGGCCTCGGCGTACCGGACGAGCACCTGGGCGGACACCGCATCGGCGGAGCAGCCGCAGATCGAGTCGTGCGCCGCGTTCTGCAGCAGCCGTGACCAGGCGATGTCAAGGAATTCCTGCGGCCACTCCCCACCGTAGAGCGCCTGCAGCGGCTCCGCGTAGCGCTCGAGCGCCCGTTCCGCTCGACCGCACGCCTGCTTCAGGTCGATGCGGGCGGAGACGACGTTCGGCAAGAGATTGGCGCGCGCAGCAGAGCGGAGCTCGCCGCGAATGTGCTGCAACCCGCCCGTGCTCGTCTCCGTCAGGTATTCGGCGAGCGTCACGAGGCGGGCGTCCGCCGGCAGCCGTTCGAGGAGATCGCGCGCGGGCGGCATGTGGTCCGTGCCGACCATGCCGAGGATGGGCTCGTCGCCGAACCAGCGTCGCAACCGCTCGACGACCGCGTCGAGCGTGTCGCCGTCGCCGATGTACGCCGCGTTGCTGTAGCCGTTTTCCGGCATGTACTCGGTCCGCACCGCCGAGCCGTCCGGCCCTTCCCACGCGAACACGTGCGACTCGACCGCCGCGGGCACGCCGCGCCACATGATCGCCACCTCGATCCCGGCCGCGCGCAGGATCTGCGGCATCTGCGCAACGTGGCCGAACATGTCCGGCAGGTAGCCGACCTGCATCGCGCCGCCGACGTCGTCGGCCCGCGCGATCCCCGCCTCGAGGTTCCGCACCAGCGTCTCCCCGCTGACGAGGAACTCGTCCATCAGGGTCTGCCACGGCCCGACCGCGAGCCGGCCCGCCTCGACGAGCGCGCGGATCCGCGCCTCGCCCTCTGGCCGTATCTCGACGTAGTCGTCGACCGTCGCCAGCTGGCCGTCGAGCGTGAACCGCCAGCGCTCGTCGCCCTCCAGCAGCTCGAGCACCTCGTCGACGACGTCCACAAGCGACATGCGGAACGACTGGAACGGCCGGTACCACTCCCGGTCCCAGTGCGTGTGGGGGACCAGGAGGATCAGGTCTTGACGGATCCGGCCAGCAGCCCTTGAACGAAATAGCGCTGGAGCGAGAAGAACACGATGAGCGGCAGGAGCATCAACAGGAACGCGCCCGCGCTGAGCAGGTTGTACTGCTGTCCGTACGTGCCCAGGAGGTAGGTGATCTGCACGGTCATGGGTCGTTTCGACGGATCGGAGATGAAGATCAGGGCCATCAGCAGGTCGTTCCAGACCCAGAGGAACTGGAAGATGGCGAACGAGGCGAGCGCCGGCACGGAGAGCGGCACGATGATGCGGCGAAAGATGCTGAGGTTCGACGCCCCGTCCATGCGCGCCGCCTCGATCAGATCCTTCGGCAGCGTGATGAAGAAGTTCCTGAGCAGGAAGATCGCGAGCGGTAACCCGAAAGCCGTGTGCGCGAACCAGATGGCCCAGAACGAGTTGTTGAGGTGTTGCCAGTGATAGACCCCGAGACCGGGGATGCCGATGGGAATGTCCCAGTTCCTGAACAGCTTCAGGAGCGGCACGAGCGAGGTCTGAATCGGGACGATCATCAAGGCGACGACTGCGAGGAAGAGCGTGTCGCGGAACGGAAAGCGGATCCACGCGAATCCGAAGGCGGCGAGCGCCCCGAGCGTGAGAGGGAGCACCGTTGCCGGGAGCGTGATGTAGATGCTGTTCAGGAACGCGTTTCTCATCCCGCCTGTGTGGATGACGTCCGAGTAGTTCTTCAGCGTCCAGTGCCACTGGCCGATCGCGTGCCACCAGCCCGACGAGGAGATCTCTCCGGTCGGCCGGAACGACGTCACTCCGAGGCCGACCGTGGGAACGAGCCAGATGACTGCGATCGCGATCAGCGAGATGTGCACCGGCGTCTTGCCGATGAAGCGGACGAGCCGCCGGCTCATGGTCTGCGGCGCGTAGGCGACGGTGTGCTCGAGCGTCGCCATCAGTTGGTCACGCGCTCGCTTCTGAAGCGCCGGACGTTGAGGATCATCACCGGGAGGATCAGGACCAGCATCAGTGTCGCGACCGCCGCGCCGTAGCCCGGCCGGCCGCCCGCGAACGTCTCCTCGTACATCGTGTAGGCGATCACCCGGCTCGTCGTCCCGGGACCGCCCCCGGTCATGACATAGATGATGTCGAAGACCTTGATGACGTTGATGAAGAGCCAGACGGTGACGACGGCGATCGGCAGGCTCAGCATCGGCACCATCACGCGCCGGAAGATCGCCCACTCGCCGGCGCCGTCCACGCGCGCGGCTTCGAGCACCTCGGTCGAGATCCCCTTGATCGCCGCCGACAGCACGACCATCACGAATCCCGTCGACGCCCAGACGTACGCGAAGATCAGCGCGTAATTGACGGTGCTCGGCCGACCCACCCAGGCGATCGGGTGGAAGCCGTGGTCGACCGCGTGGATCGCGGCGTTGACGACGCCCTGGTTCAGATCAGGGCTGTAGACGAAGAGCCAGATCAGTCCGACGGCCGTGGCGGAGATCGCCATCGGAACGAACACCGCCGACTTCACGATCCGCTCGTAGCGCACTCGCACGGCGAGCACGGCGAGGCCGAGACCGAAGATCAGCGACAGCGTGATGTAGAAGATGACCCACTGAAGGTTGTTCATCAGTGCGCCCCCGGGCAGGAGGTGATGGAACCAGGGGAAGTGACCATTCACGGTTGGTGCGAACGCGCTCGGGTCGAAGAACGACGGATCGTTCGTCAGGAGCTCCTTGAAGTTGCCAAGCCCCAGGTAGCCGGAAAACCCGTAGAGGAAGTCGCCCTTGTAGAACGCGAGGCGAACCGTGTAGTAGGCCGGGTACGCGAGGAAGATTCCGAGGACGAGCAGTGCGGGGAGCGTAAAGAGGAAACCCTGGACGCGGTCGCTCGCCCGGATGTCAGCGAAGCCGCGCGGCTCGCGGGGGACTTCGATAACCGGGGAAGGGAGGGGTTGTTGGCTCACGTCGGCTGCGGATGGTGACGAGAGCGGCGCCGATCAGGGCGCCGCTCTCGTCGAGCCAAATTGCCTATCCGCCGTACGCCTTGTCCGCTTCCTTCTGGAACGCGGCCATGATCTTCTTCGCGTTGCCCGGCTTCTGGAGGACGTCCTGGAGCGCGGAGCCCCAGGTGTCGCCGAGTGCGCCCGGCATCAGGTCGGAGCCGTCGAAGCGGAAGATCTTCGCCGCCGCGACCTGCTTCGCCTCGGCCCGAACGAGCGCGTTCGGATACGAGCCGCCCTTCACCTGCTTGTTCGGAGAGATCACAGCACCCGTCGAGACCCAGATCGAGCCTGCCTCAGGCGTCGTCAGGTACTTCAGGAACGTGCGGATGTCGGGGCTGTCCTTGAATGCGGCAGCGAGGTCACCGCCGCCGATCAGCGGGCTGTCCCGCTTCGGGTCGATCGTCACCCACGGGAAGAACGCGATCGTCTTCCCGGGCTTCAGCTTCGGGTTCACCTGTCCGATCGCGATCCCGCCGACGAAGCCGCCCTCCATGTAGAGCTGGGCCTGCGGGTTCGATCCGAACACCTGCGCGATCCCGGAGTTGAAGCTCCGGCCGAGCGCGCCCTGCACGCCCCCGCCCGCGATGTACTTGTCGTTCAGGATCGACGTCATCCGCTGCAGCGCACTGACGACCGACGCGTCAGTGAACTTCAGCTTGCCCGCGAACAGCTTGTCGTACTTCGCGGTGCCCGCCGTGCGGGCGTAGATGTTCTCGAACCAGTCGGTGAGCGTCCACGAGCTCGGTCCGGGGCCGCAACCGAGACCCCAAGGTGTGAGGCCTTTCCCTTTGTATGCCTTCGTAAGCGCGATCAGTTGCGTCCACGTTGTCGGGATCTTGAAGTGGTACTTCTTGAAGGAATCAGGCCGGTACCAGATGACGCTCTTCGAGTTCGCCTTGACGGCGAGCCCGTAGAGCTTTCCACCGACGGTGCCGAGACTGACCCACCCCCCGGTGTATCTCGACTTCATGTACGAGGACGTGAAGCCCATGGTGCTCAGGTTCTTGAACGCGTTCTCCTTTGCCAGCGTGGCGAGGTAGCCCGGACGCGGCACGATCGCCACGTCGGGGGGATTGCCGGCCGCGAGGCGCGTCCGGATCGCCGGGATGAAGTCACGCGCCGTCTCGTACTGAACCTTGATTCCGGTCTTCTTCGTAAACGCGTCCGTCACCTTGATGAACGCGTCTTTCTCGCTTCCGCCCCAGAGCGAGAGCACGTCGATCGTCGTCGCCTTGCGAGCCTGTGGGCCCGCGGTCCGGCTGAAGCCGGCTCCTGCGAAGACGGTTGTGGCAAGGGCTGCGCCAAGAGCAACGGCAAGCGCAACCAGCCAAGAACGTCGCTTCACTCGATCCTCCTCTTTCGTCGGCGGCTGACGAGGACCGCCTGGGTCGGGTCGGCTCCCCCTGTGGTGACGACCCCCAGTTGTAAGCCCGATGCTAGTCGGACTCGAGGCCCTGCTTCAAGCCGTCAGGACGAGGTTTTCCTCGGTCTCCGGGTCGAAGACGTGCAGTTTTTCGCACGGAATCGCGAACTGGACCTCGTCACCGACGCGGACCTTCTTGTCGGAGGGCACGAGTGCCACGACTTCCTGGCCCTCGGCCTGCGCGTGCAGGAGCTCTTCGTGGCCGAGGTACTCGACGACGTCGACCTTTGCGGGCAGCCGGACGGCACCTGGACCCGGCTGGCCGTCGAGCTGGAGGTCTTCAGGCCGGAACCCGATCAGCAAGTCCTTCCCCTGCCGTTGCTGGGCTGCCTTCGCCGGCGCACCCGACAGCTCCAGCCGCACGTCGCCGAGCTTCAGTGTTCCGTCCTCGGCCTTCGCGGTCGCGAAGTTCATCGCCGGCGAGCCGATGAACGCGGCGACGAAGACGTTGACCGGATGGTCGTAGAGCTGAGGCGGCGCCCCGACCTGTTGCAGGACGCCGTTCGACATGACGGCGATGCGCTCCCCCATCGTCATCGCCTCGACCTGATCGTGCGTGACGTAGATCGTCGTCACGCCGAGCCGCTGTTGCAACCGCAGGATCTCCGCGCGCGTCTGGACGCGCAGCTTCGCGTCGAGGTTCGAGAGCGGCTCGTCCATCGGGAACGCCTGCGGCTCGCGCACGATCGCGCGACCGAGCGCCACGCGCTGACGCTGCCCGCCGGAGAGCGCCTTCGGCTTGCGGTCGAGCAGCTTCCCCAGGTCGAGCACGCGCGCCGCTTCCTGCACACGGCGCTTGATCTCCTGCTTGTCGGTCTTCATCAGCTTCAAGCCGAAGGCGAGGTTGTCGTACACGGTCATGTGCGGGTAGAGCGCGTACGACTGGAAGACCATCGCGATGTTCCGGTCTTTCGACGGGACGTGGTTGACGACGCGTTCGCCGATCAGCAGCCGGCCGTAGGAGATGTCCTCGAGACCCGCGACGCAACGCAGGGCCGTCGTTTTGCCGCAACCCGACGGGCCGACGAGGACGAGGAACTCGCCGTCCTCGATCTCGAGGTCGAGGTCGTTGACCGCGGTGACGTCCTCCGCGTACTTCTTGGTGACGTGGTCGAACGTGACGGTCGCCATGCGCTGCGAAATGCTACTCCGCGAGCGCAGCGGCGCAAAGTCGCTGGAAGTGCGCGACGAGCTGCTCGCTCTGCGGCATCAACCGGCCGGCCTCGAGCACGCCCGACCGGATGCCGCGCTGGACTCCCTCGACGAGCACGGTGTCCTCTCGGCCGACCTGCCCGTCGAACTCGAGCAACTCGTCGATCCAGGCTTGATCAACGTCCGGCGCGAAGAAGTAGTCGAGGAAGCGCGCTGTGCGCTCGGGCCCGCGCGGGACGATCGGGCCGCACGAGAGGTTCGGCTTTCCCGGAAAGATGTTGAGCCCGAAGTTCGGCCAGAGGAAATGGAACTGGCCGCTCGGAAGCTCGTGTCCGACGAACGGCGACTCGCGGCCGTCACGAAGCGGCCCGAACTGGCTCGACGTCAACCCTTTCGTCTCGAGCCGGTACGAATCCGGCGAGACGTCGACCACGGCGCTGAATCCCGGATGTGCGACGGCGCAGTGGTAGCACTCCAGGAAGTTCTCGCACGCAACCTTCCAGTTCGCGTCGAGCTCGAACTCAGTGCGGAAGCGAAACTCGAGTGCAGCGACGTCGAGGATCTGCGCCACCTGGGCGGGGAGCGGACCGAGAGCGTCCGTGAGCGGAGGCGCCTCGCTGTCCGGATTGACGAACACGAACGGCCCCCACGTATCCACCGCGAGCGGCACCAGCGACAGATCGTTCGCGTCGAAGCCCGGCTCGCGGTCGGAGCGCGGCGCGGCGCGCAGCCGGCCGTCCAGCTCGTAGGTCCACGCGTGGTACCGGCACTGCAGCGTCTCGCGGCGCCCGCTTCCCTCGGCGAGCAGCGAGCCGCGATGGCGGCAGACGTTGAGGAACGCGCGCAACTCGCCGTCGCGCGCGCGCGTGACCACGACCGGTGCTCGGCCGGCCATGGCCGCAGCGAACGTGCCCGGTTCGGACACTTGTCCTGTATGCCCGACGTACTGCCATGCGCGACGGAAGATGCGTTCCTGCTCGAGGCGCAGGACCTCCGGATCCGAGTACCAGCTCCAGGGCAGTGTCAGCTCCATGATCGGAAAGGTTAGTGTCCGCACGTGGCCGTCACGAAAGCGAGGAAGCTCACCCCGCTCGAGCAGTTCATGGCGTACAGGCGCTTCTCGGCGGGCCTCGCCTTCACACCTGACGGCGAGCACGTCCTCTTCGTCAGCAATCTCTCCGGCCAGTTCAACCTCTGGCGCGTCCCGGCCGGAGGCGGCTGGCCGGATCAGCTGTCGGCGTTCAGCGACGACACCGTGCGGCTCATGGGCGTCTCGTCGCAGGACGGGGCGGTTGCGTTCTGCGCCGATCACGACGGCGACGAGTTCCACCAGATCTACCTGCTCGAGCCCGGGCGCGGTTGGCCCGAGAAGATCACGGACGCGCCGGACGTGCAGCACTACGTCGGCGGCGACTGCTTCTCGCCGGACGGGACGAAGCTCGCGTTTGCCGCGAACGCCCGAACCCCCACGGACATGGAGGTCTGGATCCGCGACCTCGACACGGGTGAGATCCAGCCTGTCTTCGGCGAGGGAAAGTACTCGTTCCCGGCCGGTTGGTCGCCGGACGGCACGAAGCTGGTCGCCCTCGACTTCCGCAACAACAGCGACTCGACCCTCCATCTGATCGACCTCGAGTCGGGCGAGATGCCGGAGGTGACGCCGCACGAGGAGGACGGGCTGTACCTGCCGGGCCCGTGGGCTGCCGACGGGTCCGGCTTCTATTTGCTGAGCGACGAGGGCCGCGAGTTCCGCGGGCTCGCGTTTTACGACGTCAACAGCGGGAGCTGGGACTGGGTCGAGACCCCGGAGGCCGACATCGAGGAAGTTGGCCTCTCCCGCGACGGGCGCGTGCTCGCGTGGCTCGTCAACGAGAACGGGTGGGACAGGCTGAAGGTTCGCGACCTGCAGACCGGGCGCGACCTTCCGGAGCCGGACCTCCCGCGCGGCGCCCGGCCGCACCTGACCGGGTTCCAGCCGCCGGTCGCGGTCTCGGCGGACGGCGCGCGCGTTGCGGTCATCCTCTCGGGCCCGCGGCGACCCGGCGAGGTGTGGGTGGTGGACACGGAGACCGGCGAGTCGCGCGCCGTGACGGAGAGCCGGATCGGCGGGCTGCGCGAGGAGAACCTCGTCGACGTCGACCTGATCTCCTATCCGAGCTTCGACGGGCGCCAGATTCCGGCGTGGCTCTACCGCCCCGAGGCCGAGGGCAAGGTGCCGGTCGTGCTCGCGATCCACGGCGGCCCGGAAGCGCAGGAGCGCGCGCTCTACAACCCTCTGTACCAGTACCTGCTCAGCCGCGGCATCGCCGTGATGGCGACGAACATCCGCGGGTCGACGGGATACGGGAAGTCGTACCAGCGGCTGATCCAGCGCGACTGGGGCGGCGGCGATCTGAAGGACTGGGACCACGCGGTCAAGTGGCTGCACGAGCAGGACTGGGTCGATCCGGACCGGATCGGCGTGTGGGGCGGTTCCTACGGCGGCTTCGCCGTGCTCACCTGCGTGACGCGTCTACCTGATTACTGGGCTGCGGCGGTCGACATCTTCGGCCCGTCCAACCTGATCTCGTTCGCGAAGGCGGTCCCGCCGACCTGGCGCCGGATGATGAAGCGATTCGTCGGCGACCCGGAAGAGGATGCGGACCTACTGCGCGAGCGATCGCCGATGACGTACATCGAGAACGCGACGACGCCGATGCTCGTGATCCAGGGAGCGAAGGATCCGCGCGTCGTCCAGGCCGAGTCCGACCAGCTGGTCGAGAAGCTGCGGTCCCTCGGTCGGGAGGTCGAGTACATCGTCTTCGACGACGAGGGCCACGGCTTCACGAAGCGGCAGAACGAGCTGAAGGCGCACGGCGCCTCCGCCGCCTGGCTCGAGCGACATCTGACGGCCTGATCGCCCCGATCCCTAGGGAGTGACGGCCGGAGTGGTCGTCGTTTCGCGCACTTCGACCGTCAGCTGCGGTCCCCGTCCGCCGCTCGGCCAGTTCGCGACGCGAACGCGCCAGCGGCCGAGCGTCGGAAAGCGGACGGATCCGCGCCACACTCCCCGGGACGTGTGCCGGAGCCCGATCCGGAGGACGCGTCCTGTCGGCGACACCGCTACCACGCGGAGCCCACGTCCTGGATTGTCTGCCAGCGAGCGCACGCCTTTGACGATCGAGAACGAACGAAGCTCGACCTTGACGAGCCGGCCGGGCTCGACAATCGAGGGGATCACCGAGATGCGGACTTCGAAGGCCGCCAGCGCGGTGGGCGCTGTAAGCAGGGCGGCAAACGCCGCCAGAACGACTAGCACCCCCTGCCGCATTGAGAGGGACGATACAACCGCTTGCCGGATCCGGGAAGAGGCCCGCTAGGAGCCGGCCGCGATCGTCACCGCGAGGGCGTCGACCACATCCGGATCGAACTCGGTCCCGGCGCAGCGGCGAAGTTCGGTGAGAGCCTCGTCGACCGAGCGGGCCGCGCGATAGGGCCGGTCGGTCGTCATCGCGTTGAACGCGTCGCAGCAGCGGACGATGCGCGCGACCAGGGGGATGTCCTCGCCGGCGAGCCCGTCGGGGTAGCCGCTGCCATCCCAGTTCTCGTGACACGACCGGATGATCCGGCCGACGCTCCCGAGGATGCCTCCCACCAGAGAGAGCAGCCGCTCGCCCTCGAGCGTATGCGTCTCGATCATCGCCCGTTCGCGGGCGTCCAGCGGGCCGGCCTTGTTGATGATCTCGCCGGGGATGCGGATCTTGCCGACGTCGTGCAGCAACGCCGCGAACTCGGCGTCACGGCGCTCGCTCGGCTCGAGACCGAGCTCGTCGCAGACGTCGAGCACGAGCGTGACGACGTCGCGGCTGTGCATGCCGGTGTAGGGATCATCGGCCTCGACGACGTCGCCGAGCAGGAAGGCGGTGCCGCGGTAGGCGTGACTGAGCTCGAGCGCGTGGTCGATCCGCATCTGCCGCTCGTGCGCGAAGACGGACAGCAGTCCGATCAGCGGCAGGAGCAAGAGGCAGACGGCCGGCTGGTGGACCGCTGCGAGCGCGGCGAGCAGACCGACCGACGCCAGGCCCGCGTCCACCAGGAACACCCAGCCCATGAACGGGAGCTGCGAGCTGGGGCGGACCCCCTTGACGATCCACTCGCGGCTCCCGGAGACCGCGAAGTCGACGGCGAACTGCGCAACGATCGCGGCGAAGTAAACCGGCCAGTCCCCGAGCCTCGGCGGGCGCTCGCCCGCGAGCGCGAGGACAGCCACGGGTCCCATCACGTGCCACGAGTAGACGGGGACGAGGAGGGCCCGGTCGAGCGGTGCGCGCCCCCGCCCGGGCACGATCGTCTTGCCGATGAGCAGGGCGAGCGCGACGAGGAACGGGACGAGGTCCAGCGGCAGCAGCAAGAGCATCGGCACGAGCACGACCTGCGTCGGCAGTGCGGATCCGGTCCGGACCTCGAACTCGGCCCGCGAGGCGAGCGCGTACGAGAGAACGAGTGCCGCGGCCGAGAGGAAGCTCGTCGACCGGGACGAGTGGTACAGCACGGCAAAGGTCACCGCTGCGCCGAGGAACAGGCCCCCGACGGCGAGCGCCGACCAGAGACCGCGTCCCCGCAGCCTGCGTGACGCGCCCGCGCGAGAGCGCTCGATCAGGTCGGTGACGCCAGGGTCGAGCTGAGCCGGAGCGACCGTACTCATGAGCGGAAGATCGGCAGGGCGCGAGAACCCTTGATGCACGCGTCCGGGAATCCCTCGTTCGGGCGATTCAGATACCCCGACGGAGTGATGCGCCGAACGCGGGGTCGAAGAGACTCAGAGGGCGGCTATCAGTTTGGGAGAGGAGAGGTACCTGTGGCGGAGTTCTTTGGACGGTGTTGGCGGCTTGCGACGCTTGGCCTGTTCGCGCTCGCGCTGTCTGCACCAGCGGCGAGCGCGGGCCTGCTCGACGGCCTGGCCGGCGGCAACTGCCAGAACGGCGGTTCGCAGGTGTTCGCACCGTGGAAGGACTACAAGGCCTACTACCTGGCGCCGAACGGCGGCCTGGAGAATGGTTCTAGCGGTTGGTCGCTCAGCGGGGGCGCTTCCGTCGTCGGGGGGAATCAGCCGTTCTTCGGGAGCGGATCGCATTCGCTTTCGCTCCCGAGCGGCAGCACGGCCATGAGCCCCGTCACGTGCATCGGCCCGAAGCAACCATCGATCCGAATGTTCGGCAGCGATCGCGGCGGCACTGACGGCGGCCTGCGCGTTCGCGTGGTCTGGTACGGCCTGCTCAACAAGGTGCTCGGAATCACCGACTACGGCACCTTCACGCCCGGCGGCGAGTGGTATCCGACGTCGAGCGTCAGCTCGACAGGCGGATTCAACCTGCTGCTCCCGCTCCTCGGCTCGACGTCGGCGCGAGTTCTGCTCACGCCGATCGGCAGCGACAGCGCCTGGCGGATCGACGACGTCTACGTCGATCCGTGGTGGTCGGGCGAGTAGCCCGCGCGCTTACCTTTCTCTAACAAAAGAGCCCTCCCCCGCGTCACTACAGGGGATCCGGCGGCGCGCGTCCTACAATCGAGGAGACGATGGATTCGACCGAGGCGGCTCGTGTAGAGGGGTCTGACCGTTTCGAGCAGGCCGCCGTGCTCGCCGACCGGTTCCTCGACAACATCGAGACGGTCGTCCACGGCAAGCGCGAGGAGATCAAGCTCGTCTTCGCCGCCCTCGTGTGCGGCGGCCACGTCCTGTTCGAGGACGTCCCCGGCACGGCGAAGACGGTGCTCGCGCGCGCGATCGCCCAGTCGATCGACGGCGCGACGCCGTCGCGCATCCAGTGCACGCCGGACCTCCAGCCGACGGACGTCACCGGTCTCTCGATCTTCAACCAGAAGGAACGCGACTTCGAGTTCCGCCCGGGCCCGATCTTCGCGAACGTCGTGCTCGTGGACGAGATCAACCGCGCGATGCCGAAGACGCAGTCGGCTCTCCTCGAAGCGATGGCAGAGCAACAGGTGACCGTCGACGGAGAGACGCGCGTGCTGCCGGATCCCTTCCTGCTGCTCGCGACCGAGAACCCGATCGAGTACGAGGGAACGTTCCCGCTGCCGGAGGCGCAGCTCGACCGCTTCTTCCTCAAGACCGCGCTCGGCTACCCGGACATCGACGACGAGCGGCGCATCCTGACCGAGCAGCGCACCGGACACCCCCTGCGGCTGCTCGAGGCCGTGCTGACGGTCGAGGACGTGCAGCAGCTGAAGCGGGCTGCGCAGGAGGTGTACGTCGACGAGCTGATCCAGCGCTGGATCGTCGAGCTCGTGCGCGCGACGCGGGAGAGCGAATTCGTCGCGATCGGCGCTTCGGTGCGAGGCTCGCTCGCGCTCGAGCGTGCCGCGCGCGGCTGGTCACTCCTCAACGACCGCACCTTCGTCGTTCCCGAGGACGTCGAGCGCCTGTTCATCCCGGTCTTGATGCACCGCATCGTGTTCCGTCCCGCGTTTCTCGCCGAGGCGCGTCGCAACGGGTGGGTCGCGGCCTCCGCGGGCTTCAAGGAAGCGTGCCTTGCCGCCGCGCCGAAACCGGAGGCCGATCCGGACGGCGAGGTCTTCGCGCTCGGCACGCGCCCAAAGAGGCACTAAGTGCCCCTCCCAGCGATACTTGTCGGCTTCTGGCCCGCTATCACGCGGCGCCAGAGTCCACCCTCGTCCTTACCCAGGCTTCTAGCCTGGGCTGCGGACGAGTGCGGCCTCTGGCTTGGTGCTAGCGACCCAGAAGCTCGACAGCATCACTGGAAGAGGCACTAGTGCCCGTCACCGAGGTCGTCTTCCCCCTCACGCCGAGGCGGCGGCTGATCGGCCTCTCGTTCGGCGGCATGCGGAGCGCACGCCGCGGAGCAGGATCCGACGTCGCGGGCTCGCGCCAGTACAGGCCCGGCGACGACATCGACACGATCGACTGGGCTGCGTCGGCCCGCCTCTCCTCGGCGCGCGCGACGGACGAGTTCATCGTCCGCGAGCGTTTCGCCGAAGAGGCGCCGCGCGTCGTGATCGTCTGCGACCGGCGACCGGAGATGCAGCTCTTCCCGTCCTGGCTGCCGTGGCTCTCGAAGCCGGAGGCCGTGCGGCTCTGCGCGCTGATGATCGCCGACTCGACGATCGCCGCGCGCGGATACAGCGGCTACCTCGACTTCGCGGACGGCGACGAGGTGTACTGGCGTCCGCCGCGCAGCCAGCACGACGACTGGCGAACAGAGGCGCCCCGTCCGTTCGGCGCGGCCCAGGACACGATCTCGCGTTCGTTCGTCCACCTGTTCGAGCTGCGCCCGTCGCTGCTTCCGGGTACGTTCGTGTTCGTCGTCTCCGACTTCGTCGTCGAGCCGGAGCAGGAGCTCTGGCTCCGTGCGGTCGAGCGCCGGTGGGACGTCGTTCCGGTCGTGCTGCAGGATCCCACCTGGGAGCGCACGTTCCCGGACGTGAGCGGGACGATGGTGCCCGTGGTCGAGCCGCAGACGGGGAAGACCACGTTCCTGCGGCTGTCGAAGCGTGAGGCGCTCGAGCGGCGTCGCGCGAACGAGGAGCGGTGGCAACGCCTGCAGCGAACGTTCGCACTGCTCGACCTCGATCCCGTTTCGATCTCGACGAACAACCCGGCGGAGATCCTCGAGGCGTTCACGCTCTGGGCGGAGCAGCGGATGTACTGGCGGGTCCGCTGGTGATGCGCGTCCGGTATGCGCTGCTCGCGGCGCTCGTCGCGGGTGGCGTCGCGGTTCTCGTCGTTGCGATCCTCGGCAGCCATGGCCATTCGTCGACCGCGCGCTCGCTCGCGCGCGGACAGGTTCTCGCCGCCGAGGCGAAGATCGAGCCGCAGTCGCTCCTCTTCGGCGATCCGGTGCACATCCGCATCGACGCCGTGGTCGACCGCCGGCAGCTCGAGCCGAACCGCATCCACCTCGACGCGAACTGGGCGCCGTACCAAGTAGTCGCGCCGCCGCTCCGGACACGGACCGACGTCGGGCCCTACACGCGGCTTCGGTGGACGATCGATGTGCACTGCGTGATCGTCGACTGCGTGCCGCAGGCCGGCTCGATCGCCCGCCAGGTCTTCCAGTCGACGGCGGTGAAGTACTCGGGCCTCGCGAAGAACGGAACGAAGCCGTCGCCCGTCACGATCACGTGGCCGCAGATCAGCGCCGTCTCACGCCTCGATCCGCTCGACATGGAGCGTCGCGCCGTCGTGCAGCGGATCGGCCCGGCCGGACAGGTGCGATCGATCCTGCCGCCGTGGCGCGTCAACACGACGAACCTGGATCCGGTCTCGTACGCGATGTCGCCGACGACCGTGTTCTGGGGGGCGCTCGCCTTCGCCCTCGTGCTCGTGCTCGGCGCCGGGCTCCTCCTGCATCCGTACCTGCCCGGATTCGGCTCGGTGCCTCGACGTCGCCGGGAGCCGTCCCGGCTCGAGCGCGCGCTCACTGCGGTCGAGCGTGCGCGCGGTGGCGAAACGGCGGAGGAGCGCAAGGCGCTCGAGTTGCTCGCGGACGAGCTGCGGAAGAGCGGGAGCGGCGGGCTCGCCTGGACCGCGACGGAGCTGGCGTGGTCGCCCTCGGAGCCGCCGCCGGACCAGACCGTTGCATTGACAGAGAGCGTGCGGCGCGAGCTCGCGGGGAGGACGAATGGTCACCGTTCCTGAATGGGTACGGCTGCCGGTGCGTCGCCGCCGCGCGATCCCGCTCTCGGATGCGGACGCGGTTCGGTTTGCGCTCCGGCGGACGACCCTCGTCCGGCTCGGAATCGGGGCGCTACTCGTAGTGCTGGCAGCGCTCGCCGTCTGGCGTGCCGCAGACCTGAATCCCCGCCCGGTCGCGTTCCTGCCGTCGCACTCGACGTCGATCCTCGTCCTCGACCAGTCCAAGAGCATCTACATCTCGTCGTACAAACGGATCGCGCAGCTGATTCGCAAGCTCGTCGCGGCGGATGTTCCCGTCGGGTTGGTCGCGTTCTCCGACACGGCGTACGAGATGCTGCCGCCGGGCGCGCGCGGCTCCGAGCTGAAGCCGCTGCTCCGCTTCTACACGCCGGGACACGGCGGCTCGAACGTCGATCCGGAGACGCTGTACGCGGCGAACCCGTGGCAGGACGTCTTCTCCGGCGGGACGAAGATCTCCTCCGGTCTCGATCTTGCGCGGTCGCTGCTGCACCGCGACCACATCCACAACGGGACGATCCTGCTGGCGAGCGACCTCGGGACGGCAGGCGAGGACGAGCCGAGCGTCGCGCAGTCCTTGATCCGGATCGAGCACGACAAAGACGTGCACCTGAAGATCGTCCCGCTCTTCCCGGTCGAGGACGACCTGGCCTTCTTCCAGAAGTTCGTGCCGGCGCGGGACTTCGTCAAGCCGTCACAGCTCCGCGTGACCAAGGCGGCCGCGTCTCGCCGGCGGCTGATCGCCTCGACGCCGTGGCCACTCCTTCTGGTCGGCGGACTGCTCTTGCTGGCCCTCTCGGCGAACGAGCTGGCGTGCGGTCGGCTGCAGCTGCCGCGAGCCCGAGAGGAGACGGCATGAGGACGGCCGCGCTTCGGGCGGGTGCAGCCGCGGTGTGCGTCGCAGCGGCCGTCGTCCTCGTCCTCCTCGCGCTCGACGCGCGCGCGTGGAGCACGCGCCTGCCCGCGGACGATCTCCGCTATCGGCGCGATGCGAGTGCGACCGCGCTCTGGCAGGTGCACGAGCTCTCGCCGTTCGGCCTCGACCGAAGCGTGCTCGGCATCCGCGACGACATCGCCTACCGGCGCGCCCTGCGTGAGTTCCGCATCGGACGCCCGCTCGAGCCGGTGTTCTCCACGGTCACGACCACACACCGGATCCAAGCGCAGATCGCGCTGACAGACGTGATGACGGCCGGCGGCGACGCGGCGCGTGGCTCGCAGGCCGCGAACCTGCTCGGCGTGCTCGGGTTCGCGATGGCGACTCAGGACGTTGGCCAGCGCGTGACGTTCTTGAACAATGCGATCACTGCGTTCCGCCAGGCGATCGCGCTCGATCCGGCCAACGACGACGCGTTGTTCAACCTCGAGTACGCGCTCGACCAGCTGAAGGGAAGCGGCGAGCAGCAGGCCGGTGGCTCCGACAAGCGCGGCAAGGGAGGGCGGGCCGGCCTAAAGCCAACAGGCCACGGCTACTAAGTGCCCCTCCCAGCAATACTTGTCGGCTTCTGGCCCGCTATCACGCGGCGCCAAAAGCCACCCTCGTCCTTACCCAGGCTTCTAGCCTGGGCTGCGGACGAGTGCGGCCTCTGGCTTGGTGCTAGCGACCCAGAACCTCGACAGCATCACTGGGAGGGGCACTGGACTTCCTGACCCCGTTCGGAGCGCTGATCGCGCTGCTGGTCGCAGCGCCGGTGGCCGGGTTCGTACTCGGGGAGCGCGGGCGGCGACGCGTGAACGCGCTCCTGCGGTTCGGCGAGCCGTCCATGAGCGCTCGGGTCGCGCCCGCTGTTGCGCTCGTCGTCATCGCCGCGCTGTTCGGGCTCGCGGCGACCCAGCCGACGTTCGTGCGCCGCTCGCAGCAGCGCGTGCGGACGGACGCCGAGGCGTGGT
>JBASRJ010000249.1:0-8735 GCA_049273785.1 Gaiellaceae bacterium
GTAGTGGACGGTGTTGCCTTCCTCGTTTGGGAGCGAAAGCGTGCGCGCCGGTAACACCCGAACGGTCACAGGCTTTTCCCTGGCACCGCTCACGGTCGGACTCCGGTCACGATGTCGAATCCGGCGGCATGTGCGACTTGAACGTCTCCGCGGATGTAGGTCAGCAGGCCTACGCTGAGCGTGTCGGCGTAGCGTTCCTCGAGCACCTTGATCCGCGTACCGAAACCGTTCCCGCCGACCTCGCTACTGGCCAGCGCGAAGCCGACGTTGTTGCGCAACCCGAGCATCAGCATCGAGAAATCGCCGACGTAGATCTCACTGCAGTCGCTCGAGCTGCCAACCGTCAGGTTCGTCGGGATCTGATTCGTCGACAGGCGCGGAATCCCGTCGATCACCGGCGGCGGCTGGATGTAGGCGCCGGTCGATTCCTTGACCTTGCCGAGCGTCTGCGCGGTGCGACTATTCCAGAGCACGGCGCTCGGATCGACGTTCGCGTTCCGGCACGTGGAGACCGCGTCGACGACGTCGTCCCACACCGGGGTACGACCGGACGCGCCGAGCGAGGTCAACGTAACTCCGGACTGCCCGACCAGACCCAACGGGACCGGCGCGACCCCGCTGCCGCGCAAGAGCGTACGGTCGAGCTCGAGCGCAATCGCCTGGACGAGCTCCCGCTCGATCAGGCTGGCCGCCTCGCTCGACAAGTCTTCGAACAACTCCCTCGACAATTGCACCAAGATTGGCAGCGTTTTTGCGTTGAACGTCACGCGCGAAAACGTCAGGTCGCTCGCGGTGATTGGGCTTCCTTCGGTCTTCCAAGAGACACCGGAGTTGGAGTCGAGCCGGCCGAGATACAAGGTGTCGAAGTTCATCGGCACGACCGTCAGGCCGGCAGCCTGCACCTTCATCGCATTTCTGATCCGGTCGATCAGCGTCGAGCCCAAGATTTCGGGCGTCAAAAATCCGCCGCTGGCGTTGACGCCCTCCGAAAGGCTGCGCCGTTCGAGCTCGGCGCCCTGCCAGTTGCCGGTCAGCATCCCGCGGACCGTGAGGCCGAGCGAGAAGCGTGATGGGTCGGTCAGCTCGTCGAACATTCCACTCGAGCTGAACGTGTGGCTGCGGTGCTCGCGGACGTAGTCGGTCATCCGGTCCTTCGGGCCCAGAACAACCGGCGGGCTGTCCGCCTCGCCGCTCGGCGTTCCCTGCGCCGCTCGCGGCTCGAAGCGGCCGCCACGTGCAGCGTCGACGCGTCCTTGCAGCGCCTCTGCGTCGTGCTTGATCTGCGCGATCTCTGCGCGCTCCCGGCGCGAGAGGTCGCGATTCTCCTCCTTCGCGGTCGCGCTGATCTCGCTCAGGCGCGCGAACTTCGCGAACAGGTCCTTCCGTAGCGCGATGAAGTCTTGGATGTTTTTGCCGGGCATTTTTCGGTCTCCTTTAGGGTCTGGGTTCGTGCCGTTCTGTGGAGAAACCGGGGGCGCCTGGCGGGACGGCGGCGGACTGGTCGCGCCGCGTTTTCACGCACTAGCTCTCAGCGTTTTCTTCGCCGGGGCCTATCGGCCTGAATAAGCGGCGAGCGACGCGCGCGCCGCTCGCCTTGCGCGCGGACCTTGGCTGAAGCGATGCCGACAGCCGCTGAGCCCGTCCACGCTATGAGCACTGCTGGGCTCTTTTTGTGCCTATCGGACTCCGCGCCGATAGACCAGAAATGCTCGCTATCCGGATCACCGGAATGGTCTCGGAGACGAGCCGCCCGTCGACGACGACCAGACGATCGAGACGGAGGCGGACTTCGATATCGCCTACCTCGCCGGCGAGCTCCGCGCGTGGCAACGACGCGGCGGGACCGAGGAACAGTTCCGGACGATCCTGCGCGAACCGTGGCCGCTGTACGCCGAGGTCGTCTTCCCCGAGGCGAAGTCGTACGTACTTCGCGACGAAGCCGAGGCGCTCATCGAACTCGGCGTCGCCGAGCCCGTCGAGGCCGGCTCAATCGAGGACGCGTTCGAGGCCTGGGGCTTGCTCTAAACGCGACGACCGACCCGAGGGATAGGCTCCTCTTACATCGCTACGCACTGTTCACCGCGACGGCCGCTCATGCGGCCGTTTCGCGTTCGGAGGCGGCGTCCGTCCGGATGCATGGCCATGATTAGTCGCGTGAACAGATGCCACGCGAGGCGATGGCCGACCCGAACCTAGACTCGGGGCCGACGAGCAGGACCGGCTCCGGACGGCTTCGGCTGCTTGGCTCGTGCTCGCGCAGCATCCCTGCCCCACCGATTCTCCGCAGTGCGGTCGAAATCGTGAGCGACCAACGCGGCGTGTGTCAGCGAAGGGACCAGACCCTCCGGGCACCGCCGTCTCTCGCTCACGATGCCGACCAGGACCCGATCCACTAACCCGCGCCACCTAGCGCGCCCCTGTCGCCTCGGTGAGGGGGCGTACGCGTGAGCGACCGGCTGTGGGCGGCTATGCAGCTCGTCGAGCACCCTGACGTGTGCGACGCGCTCGTCCGCGGCCTGCCGGTTCCGCGTGACCGCCTGCGGCCGCAGGTGCTAGCGACGATCGGCGAGGCCACGTCAGGCGGCGACTTCGTCCTGACGGAAGAGCTCGTCTTGCTGGTCGAAGTCAGCCTCAACGGCGCAAGCCAGTTGCCGACGGCTGAGGTCGATCGCCATACCGACGCGCCCCGTGCGACCGAGGATCCGACCGGCGACGGCCGGCACGTGCTCGCGACGCCTGCGTCGGAGATCAAGCGTGAGGTGATTGAGTGGCTCGAGCCGGGCCGTGTACCGGTCGGAGCGGTGACAGTGCTCGGCGGCTTCGGCGGGCTCGGAAAAAGCCAGTGGACGTGCTTGCTTGCCGCGCGACTCTCACGCGGCGATTTCGGAGGTCCGGCTGCAACGCTCATCGCGACCGCTGAGGACTCGCCCAGCACGACCGTGCGACCGCGGCTCGAGGCTGTCCACGCAGACCTCGAGCTTGTTCAGTTCGTCACCGTCCAGGCGGGCAACGACTTCGAGAGTGGCCTGGCGATCCCCGACGACATAGCCGAGCTCGAGCGGCTCGTCGTTGACGTCGGCGCCCGGCTCCTCATCATCGACCCCTTCGTCGCGCATCTACCGGCGCACATCGACTCGCACAAGGATCAGTCGGTGCGGCGAGCGCTCGCGCCGCTGTCTCGCCTCGCCGACGATCAGAAGGTCGCGATCGTGGCCGTGATGCATCTGAACAAGGCCCAGGGACTGTCGCCGTTGATGCGGCTCTCCGGTTCCGGCGCGTTCGGAAACGCCGCCCGTTCGGTCTTGCTTCTCGACCGCGATCCCGATGACCCGGACGGGGAGTGCGGAATGCGGCGCGTGCTTGCCAACACCAAGAACAACGTCGCCACGGAGGCGACGAGCCAGCTCTACCGGGTCGCGCCGATCGTTCTGCCCGCCACGGCCGACGAACCCGAGATCGAGACGTCACGGCTCGAGTTCCTCGGCGAGTCGGAGCATTCGGGCCGCTCCCTCCTGGCCGGTGTAAGCGAGGATGAGCGTAGCGACGTGGAGGACGCGAAGGAGTTCCTCCGGGCCGAGCTCGCGGACGGTGCCCGCCATCGTGTCGACGAACTCCTCAGGGAGGCCCGCAAGCTCGGGTTCAAGGACTACACGGTCCAGCGTGCTCGCAAGAAGCTTGGTGCACAGACCGAAAAGGCCGATTTCGGGCGGGGCTGGGAATGGTGGCTCGACCCCGAAAAATGCGAAGGTGACACCTCCGCCGACGGCGCTCGGTCCGAAGATGCCTGTCACCTTCGCGAGACCCCGCTATCCGTGCGGGATTCGGCAGGTTTCGACCCCCCTGAGAACGCCGAAGGTGACAGCCTCCGGAGACTGTCATCTTCGGAGGCGGCTTCTCACCCCGCGCCCGCCGATCCCTATCCCGACGGCGAGGAAGCACTTCTCCGGGACCGGATCGAGGCGTTCGACGCGACGATCGTCGACGAGCGGAAGGCCACCGGGTGACGAGGCTGAGCAACAAAGCGCCGCTCGTCCCGCTGGCCGCTCTCCAGGCGGTCGAGCGCACGTGGCTTGACCTACTACGCGAGCGGTATCCCGGCCTCGTTTGGACCTACGACGACGCCGACGCGGACGAACTGAACCCGACCGTCGACCGGACCGTTACCCCGGCTGACCCGGACAGTGTCGGCCAACGCGACGAATAGGCGCCGCTTCTCAACGATCGACAGTCCCGGCCAGAGCTTGAGTAGGTCCCCGGCCGGAACCTTCCCTAGCAGACTTGCCTGCGAGCGTAGCTCAGCGCGTTCGAGCCGCTTGAGCTCCACCCGCTGTCGCCTCGCCTCCTCACCGGCCAAGAAGAGCCGCCGGTCTAGGACACTCGCCGTCGTCACGAACGCCAGGTGCTCACGTTCGAGTTCGTCGACCTCTTCGTCCACCCGGAAGAGCCGCTCGTTCGCCTCGACAGCCCTGGCCACCCGGATCTCGTCACCAATCGCTGCCAAGAACCAGTCCTCGACGTACGGATCGAGCTCATCGACCCGGATCAGGCAACGAGCCGGACACACACCGGACGAGTACGGCCCCTTGCAGTAGTAGCGCAGGCGCCCTCCATAGCCGGTCACGATCTTCAGCGTGTGCCCACAGCCCGCGCAGCGGGCGATCCCAGTAAACAGCACCTCTGAAGAGCGCGGGTTGCCCTGTGGCGTCCTGATCGGCTTTGCAACCTGCGCGGCGTCGAACTCGCCGTGGCTGACGATCGGAGGGTGGGCATCTTCGTTCTCGAACTCGCCGTGGCGTTGCTCGCCCAGATAGACACGGTTGCGGAGGGTCTGTGCGATCGTCGAGTGCGACCAAGAGCCGGTCGCGCACGACTTCGAGGGCGGCGGCACGTCGGCGAGGAACTGCGCCAACTCGCTGATCGTGGCACCTCTCGCCCTCCGCAGGAACAACTCCCGGACGATCGGCGCCCACTCACTCGGAACGAGCCGACCGCACTCATCGCGGTCATAGCCCCAGGGCGTCCTCGTCGGGTAAGCGCCACGCTTGATGCCACGCTGGCGCGTCGTCTTCCAATTCGCTTGGTAGCGACGCCACTGCTCCCGGGCCATTACGGCGCGCACGCCGAAGTTCAACTCCGCACCAGGTTCAATCGAGTCCATACCCTCCAGCGCGGAGATCAGCCGTACTCCCGCCTTGTCGAGTCGTTCGTAGATCGCCGCCGTCTCTTGGAGGGAACCACGCGAGAGACGGTCGATGTGGGGGACGATGATCCCGTTCGATTCGCCCCGCTCACACTTCGCGATCAGGTACTCGAGGGTGCGCTCCTGGGCACGCTTGGCCCCCGAAACGTCCTCCTCGATGATCAACTCGTCGAGCGTTTCACCGATCCGCGCCGCCGCACCTTCGATCGCCTCCCTCTGCGTCGTGGGCGAGATGTACCGCTCCCCGTCTCTGCCCCCTACGTCGCTGACCCTGCCGTAGCCGTCCATCATCACGTACCTCCCTAGACCGATTCTCCGGTTGTCGTCGGACGTTTAGAGGACACCCGCAAAGGCAATCGGCCGAGCTTCACCGATGCCGCGCCGCCCGATGAGGCCCAACCGCTCTATGAGCGGTTCTGCGACGAGCTTCGCGCGCTCGGCGTTCCGGTCGAGCAAGGGGTCTTCGGCGCTCGGATGGAAGTCGAGCTAGTGAACGACGGGCCGGTAACGATCATCCTCGACGTCGGGGCGCAACGATAGTGTTGCCACGCTTCTACACCCGATCTGAGGTACCCGATGACTAGATTCGTCGTCGACCCCAGCGCAGTCCTCCACCTAGCGAGCGCGGGGGTCGAGGTCCCAGACGCGCACAAGCTCCTCGCACCGACGCTTCTTCGTTCCCAAACGCTGTCGGCTCTGCACGAGGCCGTCCAGCGCAGCGAGATCCCAGCCGACGTCGCGCGCGACCGCCTCAGTCGCATCAGGGGGATGTCGATCAGGCTCCTCGGCGACGCCGTGCTCCAGCGGCGGGCCTGGGACCTGGCGGATCAGTTGGGATGGGCCTCGACCTACAACGCCGAGTACGTTGCACTCACTCAGCTGCAGGCAGACGCGTTCGTAACCCTGGACGCGGAACTGGCGCGCAGCGTCGAAGGGATCGTCGCGACCGCGTCGATTGACGCGCTGGGCTAGGAAGGCAGGTCCGGCCGTCGACCGACCCGGCGGCAGTCGTGCCATCAGCGATCCAGCGCCCCCGGGCTCTTTCCACGGCTGAGTTGCTATCCTTGTCAGACCACATTTCGAGCGGTTTTCGAAGTGGGCCTGCGGGCCCATTTTTTGTGACGGAGCAGGGAGATGGCAGCGACACACGACAAGGAGAGGCAGTTGACGCGGGAGATCGAGCAGAAGGTCGAAGAGGCGATTCCGGGCATCGAGGTGCTCGCGGTCGAGCTCTCGAGCCCCGAGCGGTTCACGGTCTTCGTCGACCATGCCCAGGGCGTCGACCATGCACTCTGCGAGCGTGTGACGAACGTCCTCCGCGACTACCTGCGCGAGTACTCCGTCGATGTGTCCTCGCCGGGGCTCGCCCGTCCGCTCCGTCGGCCGGAGCACTTCCGGCGCGTGCTCGGCCGTCGCGTGGCTCTGAAGATCTCACCCGAGGTCGGCGGCCGGAAGAACTTTCGCGGCGAAGTCCGCGACGCGTCCGAGCGGGACGTCACCCTCGGAATCAACGGCGACGATGTTCACATCCCGTACGACGCGATCGTCCGGGGCAACCTGATCGACGAAGGGTAGAAAAATGAGTCAGGAGATCATCGAGGCAGTTCGCGACATCGAGCGCGAAAAGGGGATCGAGAGCGGCACGCTCGTCGCGGCGCTCGAGGACGCGCTCCTCGCTGCTTACAAGAAGATGCCCGGATCCTCGCGGCATGCCACGGTCGAGATCGACGACCAGGGCGACTTCCGCGTGTTCTCGATCGAGTTGCCGCCCGACGTCGAGGAGCGGCTGATCGAGGAGGCACGTGAGCGCAAGCTCGAGGAGCTCGAGGCACTCGAGGTCGAGACCGGTGAGCGCTCGCACACGCTGATCTCCGACGACGACCTGGACGTCGACTGGTCCGACATTCCGGAGAGCCAGATCAAGCGCGCCGACGTGACGCCGGAGAACTTCGGCCGAATCGCCGCGCAGACCGCGAAGCAGGTGATCCTGCAGCGGATCCGTGAGGCCGAGCGCGCGATGATGTACGACGAGTACGTCGACCGCGTCAGCGAGGTCGTGACGGGAATCGTCCAGCAGGCGGGCGATCGCAACAACGTCCTCGTCGACCTCGGCAAGGTCGAGGCGCTGCTGCCGCGCTCCGAGCAGGTCGACGGTGAGCGCTACGAGCAGGGCTCGCGCATCAAGGCCGTGATCACCGAAGTTCGTAGCGGGACGAAGGGCCCGCAGGTGATCCTCTCGCGGCGCGATCCCGAGCTGATCAAGACGTTGTTCGAGCTCGAGGTGCCCGAGATTGCCGACGGCCTGGTCGAAATCCGCGGCGTTGCGCGCGAGCCCGGCTATCGCTCGAAGATCGCGGTCGAGTCGCACGCGCAGGGCGTCGACCCGGTCGGCGCGTGCGTCGGGCCCCGCGGCTCGCGCGTGCGCATGGTCGTGTCGGAGCTCCGCGGCGAGAAGATCGACATCATCCCGTGGAACCCGGAGCCGGCGCGCTTTGTCGCCAAGGCGCTCTCGCCCGCGCGCGTGCGCGAGGTCTTCGTCGATGACGACACGAAGGAGGCGACCGTGATCGTCCCCGACGACCAGCTCGCGCTCGCGATCGGCAAGGAGGGGCTGAACGCCCGCCTCGCCGCGCGGCTGACCGGCTGGCGCGTCGACATCCAGTCGGACTCGGAGTTCGCGCACGCCGAGGCCGAAGCGGCATACGGCGGCGGGGAAGGCGAGGAGTTCACCGGGCGGTGTTCAGCTGTGCTCGCGAACGGCAAGCGCTGCCCGAACGAGGCGCTACCCGGTTCGCGTTACTGCGGCATCCCCGCGCATCAGGAGCTCGCGCTTCGTGACACCGACGACGTCGAGCCGATCGAAACCGAAGACGAGCCGGAACTCGAGGCGCTCGCCGATCTGGCCCCGCCCGATGCCGAAAGCATCGGCCCCGAGAGCGTCGAACCGGTGCGGCCGGAGGAGGAGCTCGAGTCGGAGGCGCCTGCCGACGTGGCCGCGACGCACGGGCCGCCGGCGACGGAGATCGCCGCGGTCGAAGGCGAAGTCGACCTCGACACTGTCCATCCGCAGCACGCACCGCCGGAGCACGTGCCGGCGGGGATCCCGATCGAACACGTGCCTGAGGCCGAGGCCGCGACGCCGGAGCCCGTCCCGACCGACGAGGAGCCCCCCGCGGCTTGACGACCCCGATCCGGAGCTGCGTCGGCTGCGGGCGGAAGGCTTCGCAGGCGGAGCTTCTCCGGTTCGTCGCCCACGACGGGAAGCTCGTTCCCGGCGAAAGCCGCCCAGGGCGCGGCGTCTACACCTGCCGCCGGCTGTCGTGCTTCGAGCGCGCCGCCGCGCGCCGGGCGTTCAACCGCACGCTCCGGCAGACCGTCGAAGTCGAGCCTGCCCTGACCGGTCTCTACACTTGAGGACGTAATGGCGAACGATTCAGGATCCAATAGGCCAAACCGGCCGATGCGGCCCCGCCAGGGAGGGGCGGGCCAGCGGCGCAAGCGGCGCGTGGTCATCGACCAGTCCGCGGCGCGGCCT
>JBASRJ010000004.1:0-13891 GCA_049273785.1 Gaiellaceae bacterium
CGCTCGAGCTCCTCGATCACGGCTTCGAGCGACCGCATCGCCGCCTCGCCGAAGAACGTCGGCTTCGTGTAGTCCGCGCCGTTGTCGATCGTGACGAGCGCGACGTTGCCTGCGCGCGTCAGGCGGAACTCAGTGACGGGCACCGGACTTCCTCGTCGGGGGAACCTCCCGGTTCCCCCGAACCCCCTCCACTGGTCCGCTGTCGCGGACGGGCGGCTTCACGGCCTCCCAGAGCAACGCCGCGCCCATCCCCATCCCTACGCAGAGCGCCGTCAAGCCATACTGCACATCCGGGCGCTCGCGGAACCCGTATGCAAGTTGCGCCATCAGCCGCACGCCTGTCGCGGCGAGCGGATGACCGCACGCGATCGCGCCGCCGTACGGGTTGAGGCGCGGATCATCGGGATCGACGCCCATCCCATCGCACCACGTCAGCACCTGCACCGCAAACGGCTCGTTGAGCTCGAACAGCCCGACGTCGTCGAGCGTCAGGCCCGCCTGCTCGAGGGCTCGCTTCGTCGCGGGAATCGGGCCGATTCCCATCAGCTCCGGCTCGACACCTGCGAACGCGAACGCGACGAGCCGCATCCTCGGCTCGAGGCCGAGCTCGGCAGCCGTCTCCTCGGCGGCCAGGAAGCACGCGGTGGCGCCGTCCGTCAGGCCCGCCGAGTTGCCGGCCGTCACGCGGCCGCCCGGACGGAACGGCGTCCGCAGCTGAGCGAGCCCTGCCAGCGACGTGTCGGGCCGGAGGAACTCGTCCACCTCCGCGCTGCGCCAGCCGTCGTCTGTGAACACCGTCATCGGGACGACCGTCTCGCGCATGACGCCGTTTTGCCACGCGGCTGCAGCACGCTCCTGCGAACGGACGGCGAACGCGTCCGCGTCCTCCTTCGTGATCCGTGGAAAGCGGTCGTGCAGGTTCTCCGCCGTCGAGCCCATCGTCACCGCCGACGGGTCGACGATTCGCTCGGCGACGAACCGCGGATTGAAGTCCACCTCGCCGGCCATCGGATGGTGGCCCATGTGCTCGACGCCGCCTGCGAGGACGATGTCCGCGGCGCCGAGCGCGATCTCGCCCGCGCCCGCGGTCACGGCCGTCAGCGCGCCCGCACACATCCGGTCGAGCGCGAAGCCGGGCACGGTCTGCGGGATCCCCGCGAGCAGCGCGACGTCGCGGCCGAGCGTGAGCCCCTGGTCGCCGACCTGCGCGGTGGCCGCGAAGATCACGTCGCCGATCCGCTCCGCCGGAATCCGCGGGTTGCGGCGGAGCAGCTCGCGCACGACCTTGACGGCCATGTCGTCGGCGCGCGTCTTCCAGAACATCCCTTTCGGGCCCGCCCGGCCGAACGCCGTGCGCACACCGTCGACGAAGACGACTTCGCGAAGCTCTCGTGCCATGACGATGAGTCTACGCCGCTGCTTCTTGTTGCTCTTCCAGCTGACGCCGGAGGTCCTCGAGCTGCCAGCAATTCGCCACGAGCGCCTCGCGATGGAACTGGATCACGACCGCGCCGCCCGGTGTCACGAGCTTGCCGTCACGGCAAGCGTTGAGCACGCGGCGGTACGGGTCGAGGCCGTCGCCGGGTGCGTAGACCGCTTCCGGAGGCTCGTTGTCGTAGCGCGGGTCGTGGAGGGAGTCGGGAAGATATGGCAGGTTTGCGACGATGAGATCAGCTCGACCTGGAACGGGCTCGAGCAGATCGCCCTGGACGACGTGCACGCGGTCGGCGACGCCGTGACGGCGTGCGTTTTCGCGCGCGAGCGCGACCGCATCGGTGCTCTTGTCGACGGCCCAGACTTCCACCTGCGGGTTCCGAACTGCGAGAGACACGGCGATGACACCGCTGCCGGTGCCGACGTCCACGACCTTCTTCGGCTCGTCTCCGATCAGCTCCTCAGCCGTGCGAACCAGGCGCTCGGTCGCCGGGCGCGGAGTGAACACGCGTCCGGGCGCAATCGTGAACGGAAGGTTGCAGAACGTTGTTTCCATGAGACGCACTTAAGCTCTTGTCGTGCCCGACTGGCAGGAAATCGCAACGCGAGAGGAATCACGGTACCTGGACGGAGAGGCGCGCCTCCCCGACGACCCGGACATGCGGCAGCGTCAGCTGACGAGGATGGGAAACGCAGCCAACGGCGCGGGGCTGGCGCAGCTGATGGCCGGCGACGACGAGGGCGCGACCCGGTGGTTCACCCGCGCCGCCGATCGCTACCGCGAGAGCTACGAGAACGCGCCGGCGGGCAGCTGGGGCCGGCCGATCGGCGCCGTCAAGACGCGGGTCCTCGCTGGAGACTGGGGAGGGGCCGAGCGCGATGCGCAGTGGGCGCTGGACGAAGGTGCGTCCGACGCCGAGTCCCCGATCGGCCGTTACGCGGCATGCCTGGCGCTGCTCGTGCTCGGCCGCCGGGACGAGGCGCGCATCCTCGCGGACAGTCTGCGGACGCACGAGGGCTTCCCGCCGGCAGTCGGCGATGCGCTCGCGTTCATCGCCGCGGAAGACGTCGTCGGCTACACGGAGGCGATCGAAGCGGTGCTCGAGTCCTTCGAGACGCGCACCGAATACCTCGAGGACGTCCCCGTCGCGGACACCGTTCTCGTCCTCCAAGCGCTGGCGCAGCGGCGCGGGATCCAGGTCGAGCTCGACTCGGAGCTGCTGCCTCCGAACTAGTCCTGTGACGCCGGCGTGTGTGCGAACATCGTCAGGACGATCTTGCCCGCGCCCTCGTCCTCGACATCGCGGGCCGCGGAGAGGAATGCCGTCATCATCTCGAGCGCGCGCTCCAGGCTGAGCCGTAGCTCGAGCTGCGCACCCCGGAACTCGCCCTTGTCCGAGTAGAGCGCGTGCGCGCGCTGGACCTGGTCGATCATCGCCGCCTGGATGTCACGTGCGCCTCCCGAGGCGAGGAGCTCAGGCGCGACGCGGAACGTCTTCGCCACGGCGCGGTAGGGCTTCTCCCGGCCGGCGCCGTCGTCGGCGAGCTCGATCAGTCCCGCCTTCAGGAGCATCCGGACGTGGAAGTGCAGGTGGCCGGGGTCGACGCTGAGCCGCTGCGCAAGCTCGCGGTTCGTCAGCTGCCACTCGCCCTCCTGTCCGAGCATCTCGAGGACACGGACGCGTAGCGGATGGCCAAGCGCCTTGAGCTGGTCGGGTTTGTCGAGTACGAGCGTGTCTTGCACGGGCCTGCCCCGCTCCACTTCTACATATAGGGAGGCGTGTGTCAACCCTCGATCTTGGCTGCGGCAGCGCGATCGAGGATTGCAGTCGTTCTTCCGCTCTCGGCGCGGACGAGGCTCGCAGGCGTCTCGGGCCCGGGCTCCTCCATGAATGCTCGGCGCACGGCGTCCGCCTTCTCGGCGCCGGCGACGATGAAGAGGATCTCAGCCGCGCTTCGGAGCGTCGGCAGGCTGAGCGTCACGCGGTCGACGAACGGCTCCAGACCCGCCTCGGCGGGGAGGACCCGTTTGCGCTCGCGGAGGGTCGGCGCGTTCGGGAAGAGGGATGCGATGTGGCCGTCGGGGCCGATCCCCAGCAGCAGCAGGTCCAGCTGCGTGTCGTCGAGCTCGCGCTCGTAGTCCGCGGCCGCCTGCTCCTTTCCGAGCTCGCCTTTGATGCGGTGCACGGCGCGCGGTGCCACCTCGAGGTTGTCGAGCAGTGCCTTCTTCGCCACGCCGTAGTTCGAGTTGTCGTCCTCCGGAGGGACGCAGCGCTCGTCGCCCCACCAGAGCTCCACCTTGCTCCAGTCCGCTGCGTTCTTCGCCGCTTGCTCGTACGCCTGCTTCGGCGTCCTGCCGCCGGTGAGGACGACGTTCCCGCCTTCCCGCGCAGCGCGCGCGAGTTGCTCTGCCGTCACCGCGGCGACCTCGTTCGCATCCTCGACGATCACGAGCTCGACGTCGCGCGCGATCACGGCTCCCCCGCAGCCAGCTCTTTCGAACGGATCATCGCCGCCTGAATCGCATTGAGGAACGCGGCGCGCACACCTGCCTGCTCCAGTTCGCGAATAGCCTGAATCGTCGTCCCTCCCGGCGACGTGACCATCTCGCGCAGCTCGACCGGATGCATCTGCTCGTCCCGGAGCAGCTTCGCGGTCCCGAGCATCGTCTGGACCACGAGCTGCGTCGACGTCTCGCGGCTGAGCCCGAGCAGGATCCCAGCCTCGATCATCGCCTCGGCCAGCAACGCGAAGTACGCGGGGCCCGAGCCGGAGACCGCCGTGACCGCATCCATGTACCGCTCGGGAACGCGCGCGACCGCACCGAGATGCGACAGCACCTCCTCGGCCACCGCGAGATGCTCGTCGCCGGCGTGCGCGCCCGCGCAGACGCCGGCCATTCCCTCGTGCACGAGTGCCGGAGCGTTCGGCATCGCGCGCACGACGGGAACGCCCGCCGCGAGCCGTGCCTCGATCTGTGCCGTCGGGATCGCAGCGGCGACTGAGAGGACCGTCTGTTCCGGCGTCAGCACCCCACCGACCTCCCCCAACAGGACGTCGAAGTCCTGCGGCTTCACGGCGATCACGACGATCGCGGCGCCCTGCACCGCTTCGGCGTTCGACAGCGTGCCGTGCACACCGTGCCGCTCTTCGAGCTCGCGCACCCGCTCCTCGCGGCGACCGGTGACGACGATCTCCTCCGGCGTGCGCCAGTCGGAGCTCAACAACCCCGCGAGCAGCGACTCGCCGATCTTCCCCGCGCCGAGGATCGCGACCTTCCGGCTCATAACGAACAGTCTAGGAGCCGAGCGCTTCGCGATACGAGGCCAGCGTCGCCTCGTCGCGGAAGACGAACCGCGCCAGCTCGACGTCTGGATGGGCGCGCATTGCGTCCTGCGTCGCGTGGATCGCAACCGGGGCGGCGAGCTCGACGGGATACCCGTACGCGCCGGTCGAGATCGCCGGAAATGCAACGGTCCGGTCGCCGAGATCGGCCGCCAGCTCGATCGCGCGCTGATGGCACGACGCGAGCTGCACGGGCTCGCCGTGGTCGCCTCCACGCCAGACGGGGCCGACGGCGTGGAGGACGTGCTTCGCCGGCAGATTCCCGGCGCCCGTCGCCTTCACGTCCCCGCTCGCACAGCCGCCGAGGTCGCGGCACTCGGCGAGGATCGCGGGCCCTCCCGCGCGATGGATTGCGCCGTCCACGCCGCCGCCGCCCAGCAGCGTCGAGTTGGCCGCGTTGACGAGCGCATCGACCGCCTGCTCGGTGATGTCGCCGACGACGAGCTCGATCACGACCGTGCGGGCGCTGTCCGGAAGAACGCCGGCGGGCGGCCAGCGCGCGACGGTCCGGGCAGTGGAATCAGGCCTCCGTGGTACGCGAGCCCGAGGTAGACGCCCGCCAACCCGGCCCAGTCCCCGTACGGCTCCAGCAACTCCGCTGTCTCGTGGCCTTCGACCCACCGGCCGCGCAGGTCCGACATCAGCTTCACGAGCGAAAGGTCGCCAAGGAGCCCGCGTTCGGGGCGCCCGAGCCCTTCCAAGCAGACGACACCGACGGTCCAGGGGCCGACTCCGCGCTCGCGAACGAGCCGCGCGGCGACGGCGTCCGTCGGGACGTCGTGCAGCCGTTCGAGCTCCATCGAGCGGCAGATGCGAACGAGTGCGGCGGCGCGACGCGCGTGGAGCCCCAGCGCACGCAGTCGCGTCGGAGCCATCGACGCGAACGTCGCCGTCGTCGGGGGCGCGTTCAGTTCGCTGCCGGCAACGCGCGGACACGTCGCGCAGACGATTCGATACTCGAGCTGGCGAGCGCGCCGCGCTTCGATCAGCTGCCCGCAGAAGGCGCGCAGCAGCGCCTGTGCGACGGACGGCAGCCGGAGAACGCGCTTCCCCCGAAACTCACGCGTCGCTTTCCCGATGAGAGGATCGCGTCCAAAGCGCTGAAGAAACTCGGAGTGGTCCGCGTCGATCGCGAGCGCAAACCGCAGCCGTTCGATTCCCTCGTCGCTCTCCGCGCGGAGAACGATTCGTCCGTCGACGAGCTGTCGCGCGGCCGCGAGCTCGACGCGGCCGCCGGCGAGCACGGCCGTCGTCAGCGTCCCGTCGCGGACACGACGCGTCGCGCTGCTTGCGTGCCGGATAGAGAGCGCGAGCGAGTACGGGCCGGCAGGCCGGACGACTCGCTCGATCGTCAACCGTTGCGGGCTGCCTCGACGTCGGCCTTCAGGCCGAGGTCGGCGGCGCGTTGCAGGATCGGTTCCGCTTCGTCGTCCCGGCCCGACTCGCGAAGCAGCGTTCCCCACTCGAGCGCAGCTTCCGCCGCTTCGTGGCGCCGGCCATGGACGACCAGGAGATCGACCGCACGCCGATACGCGTCCAGTGCGAGGTCGTTCTCGCCCTGCAGCCCACAGCCGCGGGCCAGCGCCCAAACCGCGGCGCCCTGTTCCCCCCCGTGGAAGTCGCCGATGATGTCGAGCGCCTCGCGCGCACGCGCGACGGCGCGATCTCCGTCGTTCTCGAGCGCGGCGAGACGGGACTCGCCGATCCGCAGCATTCCCACGTCACGCTTTTCGGCATGCGCGCCGAGCAGGTTCGCGGCCAGCTCCAGGTGCTTGCGTGTCTCCTCGATGCGCCCCTCCCGCGACTCGATACCCGCAGAGAGCAGATAACCGCGTGCGAGCTGGGTGGTGTCGTCGGTCGCCTCCAGGAGCGCGATCGCCTTCCGGATGTAGTGCAGCGCCTCCGCGGAGCGGCCTTCCATACCCGCGGAGCGCGCGATCGACCAGTAGAGGCGAATTCGGTTGTGCGGGCTGGCGTCCCCTTCCGCGCGCTTGAGCGCATCGCGGACGACCTCCTGGGCGCGCTCGTGGTCTCCGGCGTCGCTCAGCGCGTAGCTGAGGAGTGCGGCGAAGCGGACCTCCGCGCTTGCGTCGTCAGGGGCGGCCTCGGTGATCTCGTCGAGGCAGGCCTCGAACACGCGGACCGCACGATCGGGCGCACCGAGCGCCGCGTACGACTGGCCCAGCGTTGCGTAGACATCCGGTCGGAGGTGTGGGTGGACGGGGTGCTCGGCCAGCGCGGCCTCGAGCCGCTCGACCGCGTCGAGGTGGTTGCCCCGTCTAGCAGCCGCGAACCCGAGCCCGATCGAGGCCCGGCCGGCTGCGACGTTGTCCCCGGCCAGGCGGGCGTCCTCCAGCACCTCGCGGAGCTTGCCCTCTGCCTCCGTTGTGTCGTCGCTCAGTCGAAGCGCGAGCTCGGCGTCGGCCAGCAGGAGCTCCCGCCGGTCGGTCTCGCGAATGTCGTGGCCGGTCTCGAGGTACTCGACCGAAACGCTGAGCTTGCGGGCGAGCATTCGAAGCGCCTTGACCGACGGCGTCCGCGCGCCGGCCTCGATGCGCGAGATGTACGCGTAGGAGACCCCCGGCGACGAGAGCTCGCGCTGGGAAAGGCCTCGCTCGACACGCAGCCGCCGCAGGCGCGCGCCGATGGGCTCGGTCTGCTGCCCCTCAGATTGGATCGTCATTGGCCCACGCAATCTTGGCTGCACCGCCCTACATAAGTCAATGGGCCATTTAGGCCACTGTCGATAGGACTTTTGGTCTGCACTAGTCAATCGGCGCTTCCTCATGGCAACATGTATCCCTCGAATTGCGGATGCCAGCCAAGGGAGGGGGACGGCTCATGTGGCCCTGGGGCGAATAGGCTGACCGATCTTCAGGCGGGGGCGTGGCCCGTACGCCCCCGCTTGTACGCTCGTTGAATGACCACGGGGATCGCGCTCGCGGTCTACGCACTGTCCCTCCTCGCGGGCGCAGTCGCCGTCTGGCGACGGCCGGTGGCTGCGGTCTATCTCTGGATCGTCGGCGTGGCCGTGCACAACGCCGTCGGTGCCGCGCTGTACGGAGCGGGCGTACGTGGCAGCGCGCTGACCGCGATTCAGGCCTGGAAGGAGATCCTGCTCGCCGTTGCGCTCGCCCGCGTCGCGGCCGGCGCGTTGCGCGTCCGCGCGCTTCCGTTTCGCCCCGGCATCGTCGACGCACTCGCGGTTGCGTACGGCGCGCTCGTCTGCGTCTACGCGGTGATAACGCAGCACGCCCTGGGAGGCTCGGCGGACGGACACGCAGTCGGGCTCGCGCTGAAGCACAACCTGATCCCCGTCGCCGCGTACTTCGTCGGACGGTCGCTCGTCGTTCGCCGCGAGGAGCTCGTGCGGCTCGCGTGGACGATCGTCGGAGCTGCAGTCGTCGTCGCTGCGCTCGGCTTGATCGACGTGTATGCGATCTCGATCTCGTGGTGGCGCACGTCGGCGGTCGTGCCGTACTTCAACAAGCACCTCGGGTACGACTACCACGGCACCGGCAACCTGCCGGAGAACTTCATCTACAACGTCGGCGGGGACAAGCCGTTCCTGCGCCGGCTCGTGTCCGTCTTTCTCTCGCCGCTTGCGACTGCGTACATGCTGACGGTCGCGTTGCTGCTGGCGGCCGCGTTGTGGCGGCGGGCGCGCCTCCTCGCTGCGGCGTGCGTCGTCGTCGCTGCAGGACTGCTGTTCACGTTCTCCCGTTCGTCGCTGATCGCGCTCGCCGCCGGACTCGTCGTGCTCGGTTTCGCGCAACGGCGATGGTGGCCCGTCCTTGCCGCGGCAACCACGATCGGTGTCAGCGTCGCGTGGGTGCACGTGTTCCCCCAGATCGCGCCAACCGGGCGCTTCACAAAGGCCGACATCGCGTATCAGCACGCCCAGTCTCAGAAGCATCCGGGAGTCAGCTTCAACCCGGCGAGCACGAACGAGTCCTCCTTCCGCAACCACCTGACGAGCCTGCGCGACGGCGCGCGCACCGTGATCCACCACCCGCTGGGCTACGGGCTCGGGAATGCGGGCCAGACGGCATCCCGCACCGGGACGCCGATCAAGGCCGGCGAGTCCAACTACACAGAGATGGGCGCTGAGATGGGGATCCTCGGCTCGATCCTCTGGACAGCGTGGGTCATAGCGCTGTTCGTCGCACTCGTGCTGAAAGCGCGCCGGACGAATTGGTGGGCTGCCGTCGCGGTCGCGTCGGCGTTCGCCGCCGCGCTCGTCCTAGCCGTGCAGACGGACGTGATCGGCGATCCGTGGATGGGGTACGTGCTGTGGTCGCTCGCCGGACTCGTGCTCGCGACGGAGGTGGTACGCGACCCGAGGGTCGGACCGCCTACCGATGCCGGTAGACGATCCGACCCCGCGTCAGGTCGTAAGAAGAAAGCTCGATCTGCACCCGGTCTCCCGGCAGGATCCTGATGCGGTAACGCCGCATCTTCCCTGCCGTGTAACCGAGGGCCTCGTGGCCGTTGTCGAGCACGACGCGATACTTGCCGTTGCTGAGCGCTTCGACGACCTCGCCTTCGAACTCGACCTTCTCTTCCTTGCCGGCCACTTACGCGCCGACCTGGACGACGTTCACTGCCTCCGGGCCCTTCGCGCCTTCGCGCTGCTCGAACTCGACCTTGGCACCCTCGGCGAGGCTCTTGAAGCCGTTGCCGGCGATGTTGGAGTGGTGGACGAAGACATCCTTCGTGCCATCCTCGGGCGCGATGAAGCCGTAACCCTTGGAGTCGTTGAACCACTTGACGGTTCCGCTTGCCATATAGAAACACCTCCTTGCTGTACTCACGAACGGGCAAGGAAGGCGCTGTGCGCATAGCCGAACTCGTTCTCGCTTGAGCGCTCAGGGTAGCAGCGGAGGGCCGCAAGCGCCTTGATCTGGCGGAAAGTAGGCTCCCGCCGTGAACTGCAAGCTCGTGGCGGACGTCGCGGTCGTGGCGGGCGACCACGTGCTGCTCGTCCGCTACCGGGACACCTCCAGGTACGACGGCGAGGCCGGGTGGTTTCTCCCGGACGACTTCCTCGCGCGCCTGGAGCACCCCGACGAGGCTGCCCGGCGGATCCTCCGCGAGCAGGCCGGCATCGAAGCAGCCGACGTGCGGCTGGCGGAGATCGAGTCCTTCAACGGCGACGTCTGGCACCTCGTGTTCCACTACGTCGCTGCAATCGCCGAGCCGGTGGAGGTTCCGTTGGAGGGCAACATCGCGGCGGCGAAGTGGTGCCCGCCCGCGGAGCTTCCCGACCCGTCGGAGACCGCGCACCACGGTTGGGCGCTCGACGTCCTCTCGCGCGTCCTCGCCGCCCCTGCGCTGGAATAGACAGGCGAGCTATCGTCGGTCCGTGGCGATCGATCCGCGCGTCGACATCGGACATGTCCACCTGAAGGTGTCGGACATCGACCGCGCCCTCGGCTTCTACCGCGACGTTCTCGGCTTCGATGAGACGACGCGCTACGGCGACCAGGCGGTCTTCCTCTCCGCCGGCGGTTACCACCACCACATCGGGCTCAACACGTGGGAGTCGCGCGGCGGCTCGCCGCCTCCGCCGGGAACCACGGGCCTCTACCACGTGGCGATCCGCTATCCGACGCGTGCTGCACTCGCCGACGCGCTCCGGCGCGTCCTGGAGGCGCGCATCCCCCTGAGCGGCGCGAGCGACCACGGGGTCAGCGAGGCGATCTATCTCCACGATCCGGACGAGAACGGGATCGAGCTCTACTGGGACCGCCCGAAGGACCAATGGCCGCGCGAGGACGGCAAGGTCACGATGTACACGCGACCGCTCGATCTCGAGGGGTTGCTGGCAGCAGCGACCTGAACCGGCCCGCGGCAGCCATACTCTCCTTCGATGGACGAGCTCCCCGTGTCCGCGCGCGGGCTCGTCAAGCGGTACGGCGATGTCGTCGCCCTGGCAGGCGTCGACTTGACGGTAGAGCGCGGCGACGTCTATGGCTTCCTGGGCCCGAACGGCGCGGGCAAGACGACGGCGCTGCGAGTCCTGCTCGGACTGATCCATCCGAGTGCGGGAACAGCGCGCCTCTTCGGCCGCGACCCGCAGACCGAGCTGCCGGAGGCGCTCGACGGCGTCGGCGGCTTCGTCGAGACGCCCGCGTTCTATCCGTACCTGTCCGGGCGGAAGAACCTCGAGCTGCTCGCGGCATTCGACAATGACGGCGGCACCGGCCGGATCGATGCGCTGCTGGAACTCGTCGACCTGAGCGGCCGCGCACGCGATCGCGTCGGCACGTACTCGCAGGGCATGCGCCTGCGGCTCGGGATCGCCGCCGCGTTGCTGCGCGATCCGCGCCTGCTCATCCTCGACGAACCGACGAACGGTCTCGATCCCGGTGGCATGCGCGACGTGCGCGCCCTCGTCCGCCGTCTCGCCGGCGAGGGGATCACGATTCTCCTCTCGAGCCACCTCCTCGCAGAGGTGGAGGAGGTGTGCTCCCGCGTCGCGATCATCCGCACGGGGTCGATCGTGTACGAGGGCTCGCTCGAAGGCCTGCGCGCCCAGGCTGCGCCGACGTACCGCCTTCGTCCCACCGACGTCGCACACGCGAGAACCGTGCTCGCTGCGAGACCCGACGTGCGCGATGTCGCCGTCGAAGGCGAGGAGCTGTCGTTCTCCGCCGACGAGGCGGCGGTCGTCGAGGTCTCGCGCGCGCTCGTCAACGCCGGAGTCGGGATCGCCGCGCTGATTCCGGAGGCGCCGTCGCTCGAGCGGCTGTTCTTCGAGCTGACCGAAGAGGCCGGGCGCGAGGCCGCATGAGCGGAACGCTGATCGCATTTCGGTGGGAAGCGCGCAAGCTGCTGTCCCAGAAGCGGACGTACATCGGGATCGGCGCGGCTGCGCTGCTGCCGACGCTGTTCGTGGTCGTGATGTCGCTGCAGACCGGCGGGCCGTACGACGCTCCGCTCGGGCACAACCTCCGCAAGACGGGTCTCTCCCTCGCGCTCGTCGTGCTCACGTTCGCGTCCCGGTTCGGGGCGCAGCTCGTCACGGCGCTCGTAGCCGGGGACATCGTCGCGGCCGAAGACTCCGGCGGGACGCTGAAGACGATCCTGACGCGCTCGCTCGTCCGCAGGCAGATTCTCGCCGGCAAGACGCTGGCGGCATTCGCCTACGTAATCGCGGTGCTGATGTCGCTCGCCGTCGCAGGACTCATCGGCGGGACGATCGCCTGGGGCTTCAAACCGCTCACGACGTTCTCCGGGACGCGGGTCTCGGCGCTGCACGCGCTCGGCCTGACGTTCGCGGCGCTCGGCGTCTTCGCGTTGCCGCTTCTGGGTGTCGCGGCCTTCGGCATCTTCCTCTCCGTCGCGACCCGGAACAGTGCTGCGTCGATCGTCGGCTCCGTCGTCTACGCGGTCGCGCAGGAGGCCGTCGGCGGGCTCGTGCACGTGGCCTGGCTCAAGCGGTACCTGCTCTCGACGCAGTTCGACGCCTGGCAGGGGGTCTTTCACGCGCCGGTGGACTGGACGCACGTCGGGCGCGCGGCGTGGGTGTCCCTTCTGTACGTTGCGGTGCCGCTCGCCGCCGCGCAGATCATCTTCCGCCGGCGGGACGTCGCCGGTCCCTAGCCGCAGCTAGCGGCGGAGCCGGAACACGAAGCCCTGGCGCTGCTGGACGCGGTGTCTCGCGGTGTAGCCGACCGCGTACGCGACCTGTCGCTCGCTCCGCAGGTACGCACGTGGGATCGCCGCCACGAACATCCCCGCGACCGGCCGGATCTGCACGACGCGACCGTCCTGAAAGTGGAACTCGACCATCGTCACGGGCGGGCGGGTCTGGCCGATGACGAACAGGTCGCGGCCGGCCGGCTGAACCAAGTTGATGTTCACCCACGGCCCAGTTGGGAAAAGCTGCATGCACCCGCGTGCCGTCTGACCCGTGCTGAAGTCGACGCGCCAGCAACGCACGCCGCGGGCAGCCCGTCCGACTTTCGCCACGGCAGTCGTTCCGCTCAGCCCTCGAACCCGCAGGACCACGTGGAAGTGACGCAAGGCTGAAGCCGGCGCGGATCCGAAGAGCTGACCGAAGATGTTGATCCCGACCACCTGCCCGCGGGCGTTGTAGCCGACGACCCGAGCCGGGAGTGCGGTCTGCGCAACGAGGGCTCCGAACAGGTTGTCCTTGAGCGGCACGGATTGTCGCTCCCCGTCTGCGAGAAACAGCTTGACGGTGGTGATGCCATCGGCGGCGGCGCCACCCAGCGCGACGAACTCGCCGGTCGTCCCCTGCAGGGAGACGTTCATGGCCCCGCGCCCAAAGAAGTCCTTCGGATCGCTGCACGACGTTCCCAGGCTGCGCGGGACACCGACCGACATCGCAAGGCAATAGCGACCCGTGAGTCCGACGGCAAGATCGCTCAGCGGGTCCGGCTTCACGAGACGGAGTCCTGATTCGTGCGGCGGGGAGAAGCCACGTGGTTCGCCGCGGAGATACCAGCCGATCCTCGGGTGCTGAATCCTTGCCTCGACGTGGGTTGGGCCAGGTGGCGTACGGGGCGGTACCGCGATCGGAGGACCGAGTGCGAACCGCGCATTCAGCGGGATTGTCGTGCGATGGCCGTTTGCGCCGACTGCGGTGATGCTCAGCACCCGGTTGCCGGTATTCGGCTCGTTCTCGACCCACAGATAGGCGTTCCCGCCGACGATCGCAGCGTGGGTTCCATCGACGGCTCGGATGTCCACGCGTTGGACGCCGTCGGCGGCAAGGCCGAACGAAACCTCGGCACTTGGTCGTGCATGCCTGTCTTGGAAACCGTCGTCGCCGTCAACGATGAGGAACGGTGCGGTTACGTGGGCAAGGGTGGAGGTGGGCGCACACATCGGCTCGGCGGTGTGCCCCAGTGAGATCGCCCTAAGACGCAGGCAGATGCTCTTTCCGCTTCGAAAGCCGAACAGGACGTAGGTCTTTCGGGCGACGGTTGTCCGAATGAGCTCCCGCAGCTTCGTGTCGCGCGGAAACGCGGCCCACGTCCGGCCGTTCGCCGCCTCGAACCGTTGCTGCTCGCTCTTCGGCGCCGGTTTGCCGGGATTCCCGGAGAGCCAGGCGTCGAAGCCGCCGAGCGCGGCCGTCACG
>JBASRJ010000252.1:0-7155 GCA_049273785.1 Gaiellaceae bacterium
CGAAAGCCGTAGAACCGTGCGAGCGAGCGCAGAAGCTCCGGCCGGGTCACCCGACGCGATTCGGCGGGAGATCTCACGTGAGACGGCCATTTGCAGTGCTCCCGCCGGGATGAGCACGACCGCGAGGAGTCCCAGGAGAGCTGCGAGTGACCCGTAGTCGTCGCTCCCGAGGATGCGCCCGGCCGCGAGGAGAAAGACGTATGCACCGACAATCGAGATGCCCGAGGCGGCGCTTAGAACGACCCCGCTCCGTGCTCCGCTCGCTGGTGCGCGAGCCGCACGTGGTTCGACTGCAACCCCCACGGTCCGAGCCTAGCGAGTGGTCGTCGCGACCGGTGCTGCGACGACAGCTCCCTCGATCTGCCGGTTGACCTCGTAGACGGCGACGTCGCCCGGCGGGTCCTTCGAGTCGGCCAGCGATAGCCGGACGACGTCGTAGAGCTGTGGAACGTCCTCGAACGGGCTTGTGTCTGTCGACAGGGGCCACAGGGACGTCCGGAAGGCGATCAGCAGCTTCGGTACCTCAGCGACTCCGCTGACGCGCGGCTGATTCGCGCACGGGACGTAGGTGAGGAGGTTCGGAACAACGACGGCAGGCTTGTCGCGTCGAAGCAGCCTTGCCAAGGTCTCGTTGACGTACGTCACGGGCGGCGTGAGCCCGATCGGGACCGCGGGCTCGACGTCCGAGTGCACCGCGAAACGAACGGCGGTCGCGCCGGGTGGGGGTGACGGGAGATCGCCGGCTGCGTCGAACCGCCAGTAGAGGCGGCCGCCCGGCTGCGCATCGTTGGCGAAATCGGTCGACACGCCCTCCGCACCGAGGCGTTCGACTCGGCTACCGTGCGCGCGACCCCACTCGAGCTCCAGCTTGGCCGTCGAGTCCTGGGGCGCGGTCACGAAGAAGCCGATGCTGTGCCCAGAGGGCAGCGCAAACCAAGGCGAGCGGGCCGATAGCATCGTGACGGCGGGCGGCTCGAGTGCAAACCGCGGCAGGCCTCGCTCCGGCGTCGGCGGCAGCCAGGCAGCCGCAGCGGGAAGGCGTGCGGACGCGAGGGGCGCGAGCGCGCGCATCGACGCGGCGACGGGAACAAGCGCGTCGTCAGCGAGACCGCAGTCGATGTCGCCGCGAAGCGTCCGAACGTTCTGCCGTGCGAGCGTCCACGAATGCGTCTTCGCGCTGTCTGCAACGAGAACCAGAGCCGTGAACGCAACGAGCGGGACCGCGATGACCGTCGCAGTCCAGGCCGCTGCCAGCCACGGGACCTCTCGCAGGCGCTCGGACCGTCCCCGCGCGACTGCGAAAGCCGCGAGGGCAGCAAGGAAGACCACTGGAACCGCGCCGGCAAGCTTCGAGAACGTCAACGTGCGCTCGACGCCGAGCGTCCAATGCAAGGTGCGCAGGTCGAGGTCGCCCCAGGCGAGGCGGGGACTCCACGACCACGCTGCCGCTGTGACGGCCGCGCCGACGGCGATGAAGGGTCGGGCGTCCCACGTGCGGGTGCCGCGTCCGTGCTCCCGCAAACGCGCAGTCTCGGCCGCGACGGCCAGCGCGGCGATGCCGATCAACGTCCCGAAATGCCAGGGCCACTTGGTCGGCGTGAGGAGCAGGACGACGAGCGCCACACAGAGGGAGGTCGCAGGCAGGGCGAGCAGCCGGTCCTCATCGGCACGGCGTCGGCGAAGGATGTAGGCGAGAACCGCGAGGCCGATCAGCGCGACCGATTCGCGGCGGAGCGACGCGCCGTACGGCGCCTGATTCAGAAACGTGTAGCGGGACAACTCGTCACGCCACCCGGCCGTCTCGTCGCCGAACCGACGGAGGGACGACACGTCCGCCCGTCGCTGAGCGAGGTCGGAGCCGACCGTGGCGAGGACGACCAGCAGCGTGCTTGCTCCGACGACGATCGTGCCGGCGACGTCGAAACGCCGGCGCGCCCAGGTGACGAGCGCCGGTGCCGCTGCGATCAGGGGCGCGATCGACACAATGCCCGCCGGGTGCGCGGCGAGCGCGAGGACGACGAGCACCGCAGCGAGCGCGACCGCCGTCGCATCCTCGCTCTCGAGGAAGCGAACTATGCACGCAAGGACTCCCGTGACGAGGACAGCGACCACGGGTTCTGGACGCAACGTCATTCCCCACGCGGTCGCTCCGACGGCGAACGCACAGACGAGCGTCCAGACGGCGATTCGCTCCGACGCGCTCGACCGGACGCAGCGTCGCAGGATCCAGCGGCACAGCACCCACGTCGCGCACAGAGCGACGAAGGCAGGCAGGCGCAGGAGGAGCAGGGCGTTCGTCCGGTCGACGAGCCAGTGCTCGAGCCATTCGAGCCAGTAGCCGAGCGGGAGATTGACACCGAACGACGTGTAGTAGGCGGAGAAGCCATGCGCCGCCGAGAAGTTCTTCTGTCTCGCGGCGACCCAGCCGTCGTCGAAGAACGCCGGCCCGATCAGCCACCAGCCGATCAGTACGAACGCCACGACGACGTCCGGGAGGATTCGTGTCAGGACCGGTCGACGCAGAGCCTCCTTGGCGCGCGTCCGGGCCCGGACTCGAGCGCGGGTCGCGAGGATCAAGGCGGCGAGCGCGCCGATCGTGGCGAGGACCCAAAGGACCGCCTGGCGAAGGGTCGTATCGGCGCCGTAGACGGCGGTTGTGACCTCGACGGTTGGGCCTGTCCCCGACCTCAGGTCGACACTGCTGAACAAACCGACGACGGTCGGCATCTGGTCGAGGCCGCCTCCGAGTGAAACGCTCGGGCTACCGCCGTCGAGTGACCACCTCCCGCCGGCGACGTCGAGGCGGTAAGCGCAGCCGGCCTCGCCGAGAGCGACCGGAACCGTCGCGAGCGTCGAGCCTCCCACTTCGACACGCAGCTGCTTGCCGTTGCGGGTGACGGCCAGGCCTCCAGTCGCCGTCCAGTCTCGTTGCGTTGCGAAGACGACGATGGGGTCGTTCGAGCGGGACAGGGCAGGTGGCGGGGAGCACGGGATCTGCGCCGAGATCGAGCCTGGTTCGTGCCGGCTGAGGAGGAGTGGCGTGTACCAGAGACCGGCCGGATTCCCCGCCGGGAGCTCCCGTGGCGGCCATGAGTACTGCGCACGCAGGTGTTTGGCGGGGCCGAGTGCGCCGATCAATGCGCAGAGAAGGGCGACTCCTGCGACGACGAGCGGAAGCCTGCCGCGCCGCCAGTAGAGACGAGAGCCGGTCACCTCGTTACGGACGAGCCAGTCTCTCGGCGTCCTTCGCGCGTCAGCCGGCGCCGTAGCCGCAGCAGGTCGATCTGGACGCGCAGGATCTCGCTGATCTTCACGCCGGTTTGGCGACCTGTTCTGCGCGGATAGTGCTCCACGTCGACTTGTGCGATCCGCAGCCCGCGGGCGCGGGCGCGGACGAGGAGCTCCGCTGGAATGACTGCGCTGTTCGAGACGATCAACGGGACGACCTCGTCCAGCGTGCGCCGGTTCACGAGCATGCTCGAGTGCGCGTCGTGGACGTTTACGCCCGTCAAGAGCCGCTCGACGCGATTGTTCGCGCTGCTGAGCAGACGCCGCAACACATTGTCGGCTCGTTGCGCGCGGCGGCTCGCGACGACGTCGGCATGTTCCGCGGCCGCGAGGAAGCGCGGCAGTGAAGAGGGAAGGATCTGGAGATCAGCCGGCAGGAACAAGGCGACGTCCCCTCGTGCGGTCTTGAGCGCTTCGAGCTCGCTCGGATGGCAGCCGATGTTCCTTCCAGGCTGGTGGAGGATCGTTCGCAGCAGTGGTCGCTCCGCCTCGAGCAGAGAGAGCACCTCTGCCGTGTCGTCGGTCGATCCGTCGTTGACGATGACGATCTCGTGCGAGCCATCCACGGCCGCGAGCGCCTCCTCACAGGCATCGACGAGCGGTAAGAGGTTTGCCGACTCGTTGAAGGCTGGGATCACGAGCGAGACGTTCAAGACCGGCGTGCTCTCAGCCGGAGACCGTCTGATCCATCCAGCTCAGCTCGACCGGCTGCCTCGTCCGCGCCGAATGGTCCGCTGCCTCGAGGATCGCAACGACGTCTCGGCCGTGGCGCGCATCTGTCTCCGGCTGTGCGCCGGTCGCGACACATTCGACGAAGTGTTCGATCTCGACGTGGAGAGGCTCGCGAGAGAGCACGCGGGGCGCGACCATGTCGCCGGTGCGCGTCTCGAGCTTGAACTCGCCGAAACCGGATTCGCGGTAGGGCAAGGGCGCTCCGCTTGGCACCGTGATTCCCTTGTCGTAGATGCGGAGCGGCGTCTCGACGTCGGTGTCGTCGTAGACGACCATCTTGCGATCGCCCACGACTGTCAGTTGGCGAATCTTGCGTGGGTCCAGCCAGGATTCGTGCACGTGAGCGACGATCTCGTCGGGAAACTCGAGCACGAGAAAGACGACGTCCTGGAGCTCGCGGTTCAGGAGCGAGTACTCGTTCGCGCTCACGCGCTCGGGCATCCTTTCGAGCAGGTAGAGCAGGATCGATACGTCGTGGGGACCGAAGTTCCACAACGCGTTCAGGTCCTCCCGGATGACGCCGAGATTGAGCCGGTGGGCATACGTATAGAGGATGCGGCCAAGCTCTCCCGCCCGGATCAGGCCTCGCAACACACGCACCGGCTCGCTGTAGACGAACGTGTGACCGACCATCAGCGTGAGCGCCGTCGCGTCCGCGCGTGCGACCAAGTCGTCGCAGTCCGCGAGCGAGAGGGCCAGCGGCTTCTCGACGAGGACGTGTTTGTTCGCATCGAGTGCCATGCGGATGTGATCCGCATGCAGGGACGCCGGCGATGCGAGGACGACCGCGTCGAGCTCGTCGACGGACAGCATGTCCTCGAGGCGCTCGAACTGCGTTGCATCGCGATAGCGCTCCCCACTTGCAAGCAGCCGGGTCGCTTCGGGATCGCAGATCGCTGCGAGCCGGCAGCCGCTGGCCTCGTCGATGTTGCGAGCGAGTTTCGTACCCCAGTAACCGACGCCGGCCAGTCCGATAGTGATCTCGCTCACTTCGCGTGTTCTCCCTCGACGAAGATCCGGTGCCACCACTCGAGGCACAGGAGCGTCCAAAGTACCAAGCGCCGGTTTCTGGTCGTGGAGCGATGTTCCTCGATCAGTCGGCGGACGAACTCCGGCTTGAACAAGCCCCTGGAGAGCGCCCGTTCGGAGAGCAGGATCTCGTCCACGTAGCCACCCTGCATGAACCAGCTGCCCTGTGGCGGCACGAATCCCGTCTTCCCGCGCGCCAGCACGGTTTCGGGCAGCCGTCCCTGCATCGCCCGTCGCAGGAGGCTCTTGGACACCCCGTCGGCCAGCTTCATCGAGGCGGGGATCGTGAGCGCCAGGTCGACGAGCTCGTTGTCGAGGAATGGGACACGCGACTCGAGGCTGTGGGCCATGCTCAACTTGTCCTCGATCAGCAGCAGGCCGTGGAGGTAGGTCTTCAACTCGTAGGCGAGTATGCGCTCGAGGTCGGGCAAGTCCTGCGTGTCCTCCATCAACTCGTCGTACAGGCGACGCGGCCGATCGAGGTCGACATCGGCTGCGAGTGGCTTCGCCAGCCCCTCCCCAAGCTCGTCGCGCGTGAGCAGCCTCGACCACGCCTCGAAGTACCGGTCGAGGAAGTCGGGCCGGTCTGCCAGCTCGTAGCGCCACGGATAACCGGCGAACAGCTCGTCGCCCCCGACCGATGACAGGACGACCTTCACCCAGCAACTTGCAAACCCCGCAGTCAGGTAGTTCGGATAGGAGAAGTTCATACGCGGCTCCTCGAGGTGGAGGACGACGCGTGGCAAAACCATGTCCAGGTCGTGCGAATCCAGCAGCAGCTCGTGGTGGTGCGTGCCGAGCGTCGCCGCCAGGGCTCCGGCCTCCTCGCGCTCGTCGAACTCCGCCTCCATCCCGACCGCTCCCGTGACGTCGAACCCGGTCGTGAACGTGGTCAGGCGTCGCAGAACGCGTGCGGCCGAAGCAGTGACCGAGCTCGAGTCCAGGCCGCTCGACAGGTAGCTCGCGACCTCGACGTCGCTGATCAGTTGACGCTCGACGGCGCGGTCGAACGTCGTGCGAACCCGCTCGAGCACCTCACTCGGGTCGGGTGCAGGGTCGGCGAGCCGGAGCTCGGGGTCCCAGTAACGGTCGGTCGCCAAGCCGTTCTCGTCGACGATGATCGTCGTTGCCGGGGGGAGGACATCGACGCCGCGGAAGAGGCTCCGGAACGAGATGATGTTCTGGAACGTCAGCAGCTCGACGAACGCGTCGGGATCGAGTTCTGCGCGCACGAAACCGCCGGCGATGAGTGCTCGCACCTCCGAGGCGAACGCCAGCGTCGTCCCGTCCCACGCGTAGTAGAGCGGCTTCACGCCGAGCCGATCTCTGGCCGCGAACAGCCTTTGCCGGCGCGCGTCCCAGAGGGCGAAGGCGAACATGCCGTTCAGCTCCTCGACGAGCTGGGGGCCGCGTTCCTCGTAGAGATGCACGATCGTCTCGGAGTCCGTATGCGTTCGGAAGCGGTGGCCGCTGGCGAGGAGACGTTCGCGCAACTCAGGAAAGTTGTAGACCTCGCCGTTGTAGACCAGGCAGACGGTCTCGTCCTCGTTGTAGATCGGCTGGTCTCCGCCCTTCAGGTCAATGATCGCGAGGCGTCGCGAGCCCAGAGCGACGGTCCCGTCGACGAAGGCGCCGCTCGCATCCGGCCCACGATGGACCATGCTCGCGAGCATCGCTGCGAGCCGCGCGTCGGCACCGTGGAGCTCAGCCGTGGGGCTGCAGATGCCGGCAATGCCGCACATCAGCGAGCGGGAAGAGGGGATCGATCGTCGCGCCTGAGTCGACCCATGTACCACCAGGAGGCAAGCGCGCCGGTCAGCGAGATGGGCACGAAGTTGACCGCGTGCAGCACGAGCGCAAACGAAAGCGCCGGGCTCCTCGTTATTCCGGCGGCGACGAGCGACGCGAGCACAGCCGCCTCGTAGACGCCGAGTGCGCCCGACGTGGACGGGACCGTCATGGCAAGGCTCGTCGCGACGACGATCAGCCACGCGCTGGACATGCTCGTCGGTAGATCGAAGGCTGGGAAGAGCGCAAGGACTGCGAGCACCGTGATCGTCCAGACGAGCGCGGACAGCACGAGCGCGAGCGCAAGTTGCCTCGGCT
>JBASRJ010000253.1:0-2615 GCA_049273785.1 Gaiellaceae bacterium
GAGGATCTCCGCGCCTCTGAGCACGCGCTCGTCGTCCCCCTCGGGCAGGACGACGCGGCGGCGGTTCGACTTCGCGCGCTCGATCAGCTCGTACTCGAACATGATCGGCGTCACGCGCGCGGGGCGCTCGAGCGCGATCCGCCGGTCGAGCTCGGCGGTGTCCACGCCGGCGTCGAAGGCGCCGAGCGCCGTTGCGATCTTGCGCTCGCTGTCGGCGCGGATCAGAGGGCGCACCGACTGGACTGCGGCGGCAGCGACGTGGACCGGCTGCTGCGTCTCGATCACCGGGAAGGGCGCGCTCTCGACCAGCCGGCGAAGCGTGTCGCTCAGCGGATAGCCGCCGCTGACGAGGACGCCGGCAACGGTCGGGATCACGGGGGAGACCATCGACGCGAGGCTCGCGACGAGGATGTCCGGCCGATCAGCCGGGACCACCACCAGGGTTCCCTCGACGAGATCCTCGATGAAGTGCTCGACGCTCATCGCGGCGACCCTGAGGCTGCGCACTTCGCGGTCGAGCTGCTCGTCCGTCCCTGCGAGAACCTTCGCGTCGAGCTCGGCGGCCACTTCCGCGATCGTTGGAAACGCGAGCTCGGGCCGCTCCGGTACGACGTAGACCGGCTCGTCGCCGTCCTGCTCCGCGACCCTGCGCCGGACCTCGTCGACGAGCTCCTCCGGCACCCTATTGACGAGGACGCCGAAGATCGTGCAGCCCTTGTGCTTCAGCGAGTTCCGGGCTGCGCGCACCGAGGCGACCGTCTCGTCGGGTGTGCCGCCTTTCACCACGACGAGGACGGGCGCTCCGAGCTCGTTGGCGAGATCCGCGTTCAGCCCGTAGTCCAGGGCCGACGTGGCGCTGGTGAAATCCGTGCCCTCGCAGAGGATGAAGTCGAACCGCGGCTCGAGCGCCTTGTACTCGGCGACGACGCGCTTCCGGAGCTCGTCGTAGGCCGGGATGGCGCTCGCCTCGTCCTGCGTCAGCGCTTGCATCTCCTCGGGGGACGCCTCGAGCTGGTAGCGGCGGCGGATCAGGTCGATCTGCGGATCCGGTCCGTCCCCGGACGGGACGATCGGCCGGAAGAAGCCCAGCCGGTCCACCCGGGGGGAGAGGAGCTCCATCAGCCCGAGCGCGACGACGGACTTGCCGCTCTGCGGCTCCATCGCGGTGACGTAGAGGTTGCGTGCCAAGGTCCCGATTGGAGCTTAAGCCTCCTACCGCGTTAGTGTCACGACCCATGACCCTGGCCGGGACATCGACCGCCGCCTACGCGGAGCTCCTGGAGCAAAACCGGCGGTTCCTCTGGAACCCCTTCACGCAGATGAAGGACTACCTCGCCGACGAGCCGGTCGTGATCGAGCGCGGGGAAGGCGTGAAGCTCGTCGACGTCAACGGCGTCGAGTACTACGACGGCAACTCGTCGCTCTGGGTGAACGTTCACGGCCACAACCGGGCGGAGCTGAACGAGGCGATCGTGAGGCAGCTCGACCAGGTGGCGCACTCGACACTGCTCGGGATGGCGAGCGTGCCCGCGCTCGAGCTCGCCGAGCGGCTCGTCGAGCTGACGCCGCCGCGGCTGGCGAAGGTCTTCTACTCGGACTCCGGCGCCACCGCCGTCGAGATCGGGCTGAAGCTCGCGTTCGCGTATTGGCGGCGGGTCGGCCGGCCGGAGAAGAACGTCTTCGTGGCGTTCGACAACGGCTACCACGGCGACACGATCGGCTCGATGAGCGTGGGGGGAATCGACCTCTTCCACGCCGAGTTTGGGCCGCTGCTGTTCCCCTGCGAGCGTGTGTCGTTCCCGCATGCTTACCGTTTTCCGGGCAGTGAGGAGGAGTGCGCGCGCGCGAGCCTCGCCGAGCTGGAGGCGCTCTTCGATTCGAACGCGCGTCGGATCGCCTGCCTCGTCGTCGAGCCGCTCGTTCAGGCCGCGGCAGGGATGCGCACGATGCCGCCCGGGTTTCTGGCGGAGGTCGAGCGGCTCTGTCGCGAGCACGACGTCCTGCTGTTCGCCGACGAGGTCGCGACCGGCTTCGGTCGCACCGGCGAGCTCTTCGCCTGCGGACATGAAGGCGTCCAGCCCGATCTGATGTCACTCGGCAAGGGTCTCACCGGTGGGTATCTCCCCGTTGCGGCCACACTCGCCAGCGACGCGGTCTACGACGCGTTCTACGGGGACTTCGCCGAGCTGAAGGCCCTGTATCACGGTCACTCGTTCACGGGGAATCAACTGGGCTGCGCCGTCGCGCTCGCGAGCCTCGACCTGTTCGAACAGGACGCGCTGATCGCCCGCGTTCGAGAGTCGAGCCGGTTCGTCGCAGGCCGGCTCGAGGAGGTGGCGGAGCTTCCGCATGTCGGCGACGTCCGTCAGCGCGGGCTGATGGTCGGGATCGAGCTCGTCGCCGACCGGGAGACGAAGGAGCCGTTCGAGTGGCGCGAGCGCACGGGGCAGCGCGTGTGCGTTCGTGCACGCGAGCTCGGCATGCTCACACGGCCGCTCGGCGACGTCGTCGTCTTCATGCCGCCGCTCGCGAGTGAGCAGGCCGACCTCGAGGCGATGACCTCGATCCTGCCCCAGGCGATCACGGACGTGACAGGCGCGTGAACGGCCTCTTCG
>JBASRJ010000264.1:0-14956 GCA_049273785.1 Gaiellaceae bacterium
AGGCCGTATCGAGCAGCGCGCCACTTGTTCTCCGCGATCAGCGCGCGCGGCTGCGCCTCGACCGGCCGCTCGGCGTAGGTCGCAGCGAGACTCTGGCCCAGCGCCGCCAGCGCCGTCACGCTCTCGACGCGTGTCTGCGCGTCGAAGGCGCGCAGCTCGACCGTGCCGAGCTTGGGATGCGGACGCACGTCCCACCAGAGGTAGGTGTAGTCGTCGAAGAAGCCTGCGGACGTCCCGCGTGCGACGAGCTCCTTGAATTCGTCGAACGAGCCCAGCGCCGGAGGCAGTCCGCTGCGCGGCATCGCCTCGAAGACCTTGCTGCGCGTCGATGCGAGCCCGGTGTCGCGAGCCTGCCAGAACGGGGAGTTCGCGGACAGGGCGAGCAGCTCCGGAACGTTCGTGCGCAGCGACGTCACCACTTTCATCGCGACGTCGGCGGACGGCACCGCAACATGGACGTGCAGTCCGAAGATCGCAACCTGCTCCGCGACCCAGCGCAGCGCCTCCACGACTCCCTGGTAGCGCGGCGTGTCCGTGATCTCCTGGTGCTCCCAGCGCGAGAACGGGTGCGTCCCGGCGGACGCGATCAGCGCGCCGCGCGCGGCCGCGGCGTCACACAGCAGGCGGCGGATCTCGCGAACCTCGGCGACCGCATCCGCAACGCGCGCGTGGATCCCGGTCGCGGTTTCGAGAACGGAGGTCATCAGCTCCTGCCGGATGCGCTCGTCACCGGCCGCCTGGGCGACCTCGTCGAAGCGGGGGACGAGCTCGTAGCTCTCGGCCGAGAGGAGCTGAAACTCCTCCTCGATGCCGACCGTGAACGGCGAACTGCGGCCGAAGGCGTGCTCCACGCCCGCGACCGTAGCGCGCGCGTCAGACCGTGCCGCTCAGCGGGACAGCTGCTGCGCGAGCCGCGCCGCGAGCTTCCGGTCGAGACCGGCCGGAAGCGGGGTCAGCGGTTTGCCCGGCGACAGCGTCATCAGCGCGAGGTTCGCCCGGCCGCGACCGAGCAGGATGAAGTGCAGGTCGGCGTTGAACTTGATCCCTTGCACGTTGAACGCAAGCCGGACGTAAAAGGCGGCGGTGCGCTGCGCGAGCTGGGGGAACGCGAGCTTGCCGCGCGCGGCGATCTTGACCGTCGCGCTCCCAGTCGACGTCTGGCGCAGCGCTTCCGCGAGGCAGTCGAGGATCTGGGTCTTGGCCTCGAGGTTCCAGCCGGTCTCTGCGTCCTTCGCCGTCTTGAAGATCGCCGCCATCGAGGTGACGAAGCCGCCGCCGCGCGAGAATTCGCGCGACTGCTGCTCTCCGGTCTCGACGAGCCTCGACTCGTCCGGATTGAACGACTTGCAGGTCGAGTTGTCGCCGGTCGACTTCTTGCTCGTCCAGCCGGCGCCGGGGAGATCGGCCCGCTGGAGCAGGAGCGTGCGTGCCCACGCCTGGTCGGCCGCGGTGAACCGCTTCTGCGGATCGTGCGGATTCGCGGCGAACGCGGCGCCGGTGACGACAGCCGCGAGCGCGAACGTGGTGGTCAGACGACCGAGCATGCCGACGAGGATCGGCAGCGACGCGTTCGGGCTGAACCCCCAGATCACGCTTCAGCGCAGAAGTCGTTCCATTTTCGGCCCGGTGCCTGGCACCGGGCCGCCGCAGGGGACGAGTCGGTTCTCGACAGCTACGCCCCGGTTTCCCAGGCGACTCCGGCGCCCGAATCGTTACACCCTCGGCGCGGTGCCTGGCACCGGGACTCGGGAGAGACACGTCGATTGGCGACAGGCAGGCGGGCTAGCCGGCTGGGACTGCCGTGCGCTCCGGCTCGTACCCCAGGTTCGGCCGGAGCCAGCGCTCGGCCTCCTCGAGGCTCATCCCCTTGCGGGCGGCGTAGTCCTCGACCTGGTCACGGCCGAGGCGGCCGACCGAGAAGTAACGCGCCTGTGGATGCGCGAGGTAAATGCCGCTGACCGCTGCGGCCGGCGTCATCGCGAAGGACTCCGTCAGCTCGAGCCCGACTCGCTCGGCCGCCAGGAGATCGAACAGCTTCCGCTTTTCCGAGTGCTCGGGGCACGCGGGATAGCCGAACGCGGGCCTGATGCCGCGGAAGCGTTCCGCGACCAGGTCGTCGGTCGAGAGCCGTTCGTCGGGGACGTACCACTCGCGGCGCGCGCGCTCGTGCAGGTACTCGGCGAAGGCCTCTGCGAGACGGTCCGCGAGCGCCTTGACCATGATCGCCTTGTAGTCGTCGAGCTCTGCCTCGTAGCGGGCAGCCAGCTCGTCCGCGCCGTGCACGGCGACTGCGAACGCGCCGACGTGGTCCCCATCGGGTGCGACGTAGTCGGACAGGCAGCGGTTCGGGCGCGAGTCGCCGTACGCCGACTGCTGGCGGAGGAAACAGAAGCGCGTCGCGCCGTCGAGCTGGATGTCGTCGCCCTCCCCATGCGCCGGCCAGAAGCCGTAGACGCCGTGCGGCCGGAGCTCGATCCCCTCCAGCAGTCCGAGCGCGTCGTCGTACAGCTCGCGCGCCGCCGGTTGCTCGAGAATCGCCGGGAACTTCCCCTTCAGCTCCCACGCATGGAAGAAGAACTGCCAGTCGACGTACGGGCGCAGCGTGTCGACGTCCACCTCGACCTCGCGCCTGCCGGTGAACGGCGGGGCCGACAGGCTTTCGAATGAGACCCGCTCTCTGTTTGTGCGCGCCTGCTCGATCGGCAGCAACGGCTTGCGCTCCTTCTCCTCATGCTGCAGACGCAGACGGTCCTGGAGCTCCGTGTTGTCGAGCTCGAGCTGCGTCCGGCGCTGCGGGTCCAGGAGGCTCGAGACGACGCCGACCACCCGCGAAGCGTCGAGAACGTGCAGGGTCGGCTGCGAGTACTCCGGCGCGATCTTCACGGCGGTGTGCTGCTTCGACGTCGTCGCGCCGCCAATCAGGAGCGGCAACTCGAGGCGGCGGCGCTCCATCTCCTTCGCCACGTTGACCATCTCCTCCAGCGACGGCGTGATCAGCCCGGAGAGCCCGACGAAGTCGCATCCCTCTTCAACGGCGGTGTCGAGGATCTTGTCCCCCGGGACCATCACGCCGAGATCGAGCACCTCGTAGTTGTTGCAGCCGAGGACGACCCCGACGATGTTCTTGCCGATGTCGTGCACGTCGCCTTTCACGGTGGCGAGCACGACCTTTCCCTGTGCGCGGGCCGCGACTCCCGTGCGCTCCTTCTCCTCCTCCATGTACGGCTCGAGGTAGGCGACGGCACGTTTCATCGCGCGCGCGCTCTTCACCACCTGGGGAAGGAACATCTTGCCCGAGCCAAACAGGTCCCCGACGATCTGCATCCCGTCCATCAGCGGTCCCTCGATCACATCGAGCGGACGGGCGTGCTTTTGCCGGGCCTCCTCCGTGTCCGCCTCGATGAAGTCGACGATGCCGTGCACGAGCGCGTGCGAAAGCCGCTCCTCGACCGGCGCCTCGCGCCACGAGAGGTCTCGCTCGCGCTTCATCCCTTCGCCCTGGACGCGCGACGCGTACTCGACCAGCCGCTCGGTCGCGTCGGCACGCCGGTTGAAGATGACGTCCTCAACCTGCTCCAGTAGCTCGGGCTCGATGTCCTCGTAGACCGCGAGCTGGCCGGCGTTGACGATGCCCATGTCGAGGCCCGCCTTGATCGCGTGGTAGAGGAAGGCCGCGTGCATCGCCTCGCGCACCGCGTCGTTGCCACGGAACGCGAACGACAGGTTGGAGATGCCGCCGCTGACCTTTGCGCCAGGACAGCGACGCTTGAGCTCGGGAATCACCTCGATGTACGCCTTGGCGAACTCCGCGTGCTCCTCGATCCCGGTCGCCACGGCCAGCACGTTCGGGTCGAAGATCAGGTCCTCCGGAGCCCAGCCGTCCTCGGTCAGCAGCCGGTAGGCGCGCTCGCAGATCGCGACCTTGCGCTCGAGGGTGTCGGCCTGGCCCTGCTCGTCGAACGCCATCACGACCAAGCCGGCGCCGTAGCGCTTGATCAGTCGCGCCTGCTCGAGGAACGGGCCTTCGCCCTCCTTCAGCGAGATCGAGTTGACGACGCCCTTTCCCTGGACGCACTTCAGGCCGGCCTCGAGGACGGACCAGCGCGAGCTGTCGACCATGATCGGAAGCCGTGCCACCTCCGGCTCGGTCGCGAGCAGGTTGAGGAACGTCGTCATCCCCTGCACCGAGTCGAGCAGGTCGGCGTCCATGTTGACGTCGAGGATGTTGGCGCCGCCGCGCACCTGGTCGAGCGCGACCTCGACGGCGCCCTGGAAGTCGCCGGCTTCGATCAGCCGGCGGAAGCGCGCCGAGCCGGTGACATTCGTCCGCTCGCCGACGAGGACGAAGTTCGCGTCCCGAAAGATCGTGAACGGCTCGAGGCCGCTGAATGCGGTCACGCGCTCCCGCTCGGGAATGCGTCTCGGCCTCGCTCCGTCGACCGCGGCCCTGATCGCCCGCACGTGCTCGGGCGTCGTCCCGCAACAGCCACCCACGATGTTGACCAGGCTGTCGCGCGCAAATTCACCGAGGAAGCGGCTCGTGTCCGAGGGCTGCTCGTCGTGCGTGCCGAATTCGTTCGGCAGTCCCGCATTCGGGTGGGAGGCGATGTACGTCGGGGCGATGCGCGCGAGGTCCTCGACGAAAGGACGCATCTGCGCCGCGCCGAGGGAGCAGTTGACGCCGACGATGAACGGCTGCGCGTGCTCGACGGAGAGCCAGAACGCCTCCACCGTCTGGCCGGAGAGGTTGCGGCCGCTCCGGTCGATCGCGGTGAACGAGATCCACAAAGGCAGCTCCGGCGCCTCGTCGAGTGCGGCGGCGATCGCCGCCTTCGCGTTGAGCGTGTCGAAGATCGTCTCGATCAGCAGGAAGTCGACGCCGCCTTCGGCGAGCGCTCGGATCTGCTCGGCGTAGGCATCGCGCACCTGGTCGAACGTGTGGGTCCGGAACGCCGGATCGTCGACGCGGGGGGACAGGGACAGCGTGACGTTGAGCGGGCCGACGGATCCGGCGACGAAGCCGCCGGCCTCGTCCGCCGCTTCGCGGGCGAGCCGCGCGCCGGCGACGTTCATCTCGTACGCGGCACCTTCGAGCCCGTAATCGGCCTGGCCGATCGAGGTGGCGGTGAACGTGTTGGTTGTCGCGATGTCGGCGCCCGCGCCGAAGTAGGCGCGATGGATCCCGAGCACGACCTCGGGGCGCGTCAGATTGAGGAGGTCGGGATCGCCGGCGACGTCGCGCGGGTGATCCTTGAACCGGTCGCCGCGGTAGGCCTCCTCTCCCTTCACGTCGCGCTGGATCAGGACGCCCCAGGCTCCGTCGAGCACGGCGATCCGCTCGGCGAGGATGGCTTCGAGTCGTGGGCGCGCGTCCTTCATCCTGCTCCTTGTTCTTCTCGGACAGGACGCACGCCTTCCTTGACGCACGGGCTCTTTAGGCGTTTGGTAACCCGGTCGCCAAGCTGCCTGTCAAAGCTCTCCGGGTGGACGCAGCCTAGCAGGCGGAGGTTCGGATTCCGGTCGACGGGGGTAGTTTGTACCTGCGGTTCGGGGTCTCAGTCGGGATGGCGTCACCCAGTCCACAACCGAGCGTCCGCGTCCTCGTGGTCGACGACCACGAGTTGTTCGCCGACGCGCTGAGGATGTTCCTGGAGCGCGACGCGCGGATCGAGGTCGTCGGGGTCGCGTCGAGCGGCCAGGAGGCGATCGACCTGGCGCAGACGCGTCTCGCCGACGTCGTCCTGATGGACATCTTCATGCGCGGTATGGACGGGCTCGAGGCGACGAAGCGCCTGCGCGCGATCCGGCCTGAGACACACGTGATCGTCCTGACAGGCCTCAGCGGCGACGAGATCGGCGGCGAGGCCCTGGCTGCAGGCGCGGACGGACATCTCCAGAAGGGCGACGTCCACGACCGGATCGTCGAGGCCGTCCTCGCGGTTGCCGCCGGACGGAGGCTCGGCTAGGGGCGACCGGAGACGGTCAGCTGGTTCTCGGCGTGGCGGATGCGCTGTTCGAGCTGCCAGCGGTCCGCGCTCGACTCGCCGCGATCGACGCGCTCGAGCTCCGCCTGCGCCTCCTCCAGCTGCCGCCGCGCACGCTCGTCGTCGATCTCCGAAGCGAGCACCGCGTCGTCGACAAGCGCGATCGCACGGTCGAACTGCACCTGGAAGAACCCGGGGCCGGTCGCGAACTCCTTGAAGTCGCCCGCGTCCCAGTCCAGGTAGACGCGGGTCGACCCCGCCTTCAGCGTCGCGATCAGCGGGGCGTGCCGAGCGAGGACGCCGATGTCTCCCGCCGCTCCCGGGACGACGATCACCTCCGCCTCGCCCTCGTACGCGGGCCCGTCCGGCGTGACGAGCGAGACGTCGAACTTCTTCCGGTCGGTCATTACCCGCTCAGGAAACGCCGGCGGGCTCGGGCTCCGGCTCGCGTGCGTCCTCCGGGATCTCGGCGCCCTCTGCCGGCTGCTGCTCCTCCTGCTTCGCCTCAGTCGACTCGCCGGCGAGGCGGCGTCCCTTCTCGACCGCGTTCTCGATCGTGCCGACCATGTAGAAGGCCTGCTCGGGCAGATCGTCGTGCTTGCCGTCGAGGATCTCCTGGAAACCCTTGATCGTGTCCTCGAGCTTTACGTACTCGCCGGGAGTCCCGGTGAACTGCTCGGCGACGTAGTTCGGCTGTGAGAGGAACCGCTGGATCTTGCGCGCGCGCGCGACCACGAGCTTGTCCTCGTCGGAGAGCTCGTCGATGCCGAGGATGGCGATGATGTCCTGCAGATCCTTGTAGCGCTGCAGGACCTCCTGCACGCTCGTCGCAGTCGCGTAGTGCTCCGGGGAGACGATCCCCGGCTGCAGCGCACGCGAGAAGGAATCGAGCGGATCCATCGCCGGGTAGATCCCCTGCTCGACGATCGCGCGCGAGAGCACGACGGTCGAGTCGAGGTGCGCGAACGTGTTCGCGGGGGCGGGATCCGTGAGGTCGTCGGCAGGGACGTAGATCGCCTGCACGGACGTCACCGAGCCGGTGCGCGTGGACGTGATCCGTTCCTGCAACTGGCCCATCTCGGTCGCGAGGGTCGGTTGGTAGCCGACGGCGCTGGGCATGCGGCCGAGCAGCGCCGAGACCTCGGAGCCCGCCTGCACGAAGCGGAAGATGTTGTCGATGAAGAGGAGGACGTTCTGGCCCTCGTCGCGGAAGTACTCGGCCATCGTCAGGCCCGACAGGCCGACGCGAAGCCGCGCGCCGGGCGGCTCGTTCATCTGCCCGTAGACGAGTGCGACCTTGTCGATCACCTCGGACTCGGTCATCTCGAGCAGCAGGTCGTTGCCCTCGCGCGTCCGCTCGCCGACACCGGCGAACACCGACACGCCCTCGTGCTCCTGGGCGACGTTGTGGATCAGCTCCTGGATGATCACGGTCTTGCCGACGCCGGCACCGCCGAAGAGGCCGACCTTGCCTCCCTGCACGAACGGCGCAATCAGGTCGATCACCTTGATGCCGGTCTCGAAGATCTCCGTCGTCGGCGACAGGTCGCGGAACGCGGGCGGATCGCGGTGGATCGGCCAGCGCTCGGCGTCCGCCGGGGGAGCTTCCTTCTCATCAATTGGATCGCCGAGCACGTTCCAGAGGCGTCCGAGCGTCACCTTGCCGACGGGCACCGAGATCGGTTGCCCCGTGTCGATCACCTCGAGGCCGCGCGCAAGCCCGTCTGTCGAGTCCATCGCAACTGCGCGGACGCGGTCGTCGCCCAGATGCTGCTGCACCTCGGCGATCAGCGAGTGCGCCTCCTGGCCATCCTGCTTCGCGATGTCGATGCGGAGCGCGTTGTAGATCTCGGGCAGCTCGCCCGGGAAGACCGCGTCGATGACGACGCCTTTGATCTCGACGATGCGGCCGGGCTGCTGCTTCGCGTTCTCGTCAGGCATTGCTCTCCCTCGCAGAGGTGCGCACGGCACAGCAGGCCGTGCCAGCGAACGTGAGTCTATCGCCCTAGAAGCGCTTAGAGTGCGATTCGGTCGCCGTTGCGCTGCGGCTTAATGCGGAAATGCACTTTGCCGGGGATGAGCTCGTCGCCGCGATCGGAGACGTACGGCCCAAGCTTCAGCGGCGTGCCGGCGGCCTGGCGTGACGTCAGCCCGCTGACCGCCGAGAGTCCCGCGACGAGCGCGACCGCGGCGGCGGCTGCGCCGGCCTGCAGTGTCCGCACGGAGACGTGGCGGCGGCGCGGGATCGAGATCGTGAATCGAGCCTCCTCGAGCTGCCGCTGGCGGAGCGTTGTCGTCAGCGTGCCGATCTCCGCACCGAAGCTGCGACACGCCGCGCACTGCTCGAGATGCGCGTCGAGACGGGCGCGGTCGAGCTCGGGCAGCTCGCGATCGAGCTGGAGCGAGAGCTGCTCGCGCGCGGTGTCGCAGGCGTCAAAGAACGGTCGGAGAAGTCTCATGTGGGTTCTGACGGTCTTGTACTTTGAAAGTTAGCCCAGCCTGCCGACGATGTCGGCAATCTGCTACCCGATATTGAGCTTTTAATGGAGAGCTAGGCGCCTGCGGTCGTCGTGTGAGCCCCGGCGGGCTCTGCGCCCTCGACCGTCAGCGGCTTCACGATCTCCGCGAAGTGGCACGCGCTCGGGTGTCCCTGCCCGCGGTCGATCAGCGCCGGCTCCTCCTCCGCGCAGATCGGCTGGGCCTTCCAGCACCGGGTGCGGAATCGACAGCCTGATGGCGGATTCGCAGGGCTCGGAACGTCGCCCTCGAGCACGATCCGCTTCCGCTTGCCGCGTTGGGTCGGCTCCTCGATCGGCACTGCGGACAGCAGGGCCTGGGTATACGGGTGTGACGGCCGCTCGTAGATGTCCCGCTTCGTCCCGAGCTCGACGATCTTGCCGAGGTACATGACGGCGACGCGGTCCGAGATGTGGCGGACGAGCGAGAGATCGTGCGCGACGAACAGGTACGTCAGCCCGAAGTCGCGCTGCAGCGACTCGAGCAGGTTGATCACCTGCGCGCGGATCGAGACGTCGAGCGCGGACACCGGCTCGTCGAGCACGACGAGCTGAGGGTTGAGGGCAAGAGCGCGGGCAAAGCCGATGCGCTGACGCTGGCCGCCGGAGAACTCGTGCGGGAATCTGTTCGCGTGCTCCGGGCTGAGGCCGACGGTGCGGAGCAGCTCGCCGACGCGCTGCTTCCCCTCGTTGCCGCGATAGAGCTTGTGCACGCGCAGCGGCTCGGCGACGATCTCCCGGACCGTCATGCGCGGATTCAGCGACGCGTACGGGTCCTGGAAGACGATCTGCAGCTCGCGCCGCACGTCGCGCATGCGACGGCGGCTGAAGCGTGTGATGTCCTGGCCGTTGAAGAGGATCTTGCCGGCGGTCGGCTCGACGAGCTTGATGATCGTACGACCGAGCGTCGTCTTGCCGCACCCGGACTCGCCGACGAGCCCGAGCGTCTCCCCCGCCTCCACGCTGAGATCGACGCCGTCCACTGCGTGCACCTGACCGACGACGCGCTTGAGGAGGCCCGCGCGGATCGGGAAGTACTTGACGAGGCCTTCGATGCGAAGGATCTCGTGGCCTTCCGCAGCGCGGTCGTGAACGGCTTCGACGGCCTCGTCCGCGGGGCGTTCCTGCGGAGCAGAAGTCACGTCACGTCACCCCTTCCGCAACGGCCGGCTCGGCAAGCTTCGACGTGGCGCCCTCCAGCTCTTCGGCGAAGTGACACGCCGACAGGTGAGGCCCCATGCCCGTCGCAATCTGACGCAGCGGCGGCTCCTCCTCACGGCAGCGGACGCGTCCCTGGGAGAGGAAGCAGCGTGGGTGGAACGGGCAGCCGGGCGGTCGGTTGATCAAGCTCGGCGGCTGTCCCGGGATCGGCCGCAACCAGTCCTCGTCGACCGTCAGCCGCGGCAGGCTTTCCATCAGCCCGATCGTGTACGGGTGACGCGGCGCAGCGAAGATCGTGCGCACGTCGCTGAGCTCGACGATCTTGCCGGCGTACATCACGATCACGCGGTCGGCCATCTCGGCGATCAGCCCGAGGTCGTGCGTGATCAGGATCGTCGCCGCGTGCGTCTCGTCCTGCGCCGTCTTCAGCACCTCGAGGATCTGAGCCTGGATCGTCACGTCGAGCGCCGTCGTCGGCTCGTCGGCGATCAGGAGAGACGGCTGGTTGGCGATCGCGATCGCGATCATTGCCCGCTGCCGCATCCCACCGGAGAACTCGTGCGGGTACTGCTCGAAGCGACGCTCAGGCTGAGGGATGCCGACGGTGCTCAGGAGCTGAATCCCGCGTTCCTTGAGCTCGGAGTCCTTTGTGCCCGGATGATGCGCCTTGATCGTCTCGCCGAGTTGGAACCCGATCTTCAACACCGGATTCAGCGACGTCATCGGGTCCTGGAAGATGATCGCCATCTGGTTGCCGCGGACCTTGCGCAGCTCCTTCTTCGACAGCTTCAGGAGGTCGCGTCCCTGGAACATCGCCTCGCCGCTGACGATCTTCCCGGGCGGCGTCGGGATCAGGCCGAGGATCGACATCGTGCTGACGCTCTTGCCGGAACCGGACTCGCCGACGATCCCGAGGGTCTCGCCCGGGTAGACGTCGTAGGTCAGGCCGTCGACGGCCTTGACGACTCCGTCATCGGTCGTGAAATGGACCGCGAGGTCGCGGATCGAGAGAACGGGCTCAGGCACGAATGCGGCGCTGGGTGGGGTCGAGAGCGTCCCGGAGGCCGTCGCCGATGAAGTTGATGCACATGACGATCGCCACGATCGTCAATCCGGGGAAGACAACGAGCCACCATTGCGTCTGCATCTGCGTCTCGCCCTCGGCGATCAGCTTGCCGAGCGCGGGAGTCGGAGGCTTGATTCCGAAACCGAGGAACGACAACGCTGCCTCCGTCAGGATCGCACCGGCCGTGATCAGCGTCATGTTGACGATGATCGGGCCCATCGAGTTCGGGAGCATGTGCCGGAAGATGATCCGCACGTCGCCGGAGCCGGACGCCTTCGCGGCTTCCACGTACTCCTTCTCGCGTAACGACAGGAACAGCCCGCGCACGACGCGCGCGATCCCCGTCCAGAACAGGAAGGCGAGGATGAACGCAACGCGGTACTCCTGCCCGAGGCTGAAGATCCCGAAATCGATCTTGCCGTTGCCGAGCCGCGCTGCCGCGACCAGCAGGATCGCGAGCGGGGGTAACGTCAGGATCAGGTCGGTGAAGCGCATCAGCAGGTTGTCGAGCCAGCCTCCGAAGTAGCCGGCGAACGCGCCGACAAGCGTGCCCAGGATCGTCGACAGGATCGAGACGAAGAACGCGACGCGCGCGGACGTCCGGATCCCGTACAGCACGCGCGTGAAGTAGTCGCGGCCGAGCTGGTCGGTGCCGAAGTAGTGGTGCGCCGCCGTCGTCGGCTTCGCATTGATGTGGTTCAAGTCGATCCCGTCGTACGGATAGGAAGCGATCTGCCCGGCGAAGACGGCGCACAGGAGGATCGCCGCCAAGACGAAGAAACTGCCCATCGCGAGCCGGTGGCGCAGGAAGCGGCTGCGCGCGTAGGCCCACTGACTGCGCGCCTTCAGCTCGAGGCCCGACTCGTACGAGAGCGCGCTGTCCGTCAGCTCCGGCGCCAGGTCCGTCGGCGTGCCCGGCTGGGGCCGGATTTGCGAGCCGGACGCAAACATGCTGTCTCGCAGGTCGACGAGCGGCGCGTCGGGGTCACCCGGCTCGGGTGGACGCGAGACCTCAGTCAAGGCGAATCCTCGGGTCCAGGAACCCTAAGACGACGTCCGCGACCAGGTTGAAGAAGACGACCATGGCCGAGGTGAGCATCAGCCACGCCATGATCTCGTAGGTCTCGCCGTAGCTGAGCGCGTCGATGAAATACCTGCCCATCCCCGGCAGCCCATAGACGGTTTCCGTGATCACCGTGCCGCCGAAGAGCGTGCCGAAGTCGATCGCGGCCAGCGTCATCAGCGGGATCAGGGCGTTCCGGAATGCGTGCTTGAAGATGACGCGGCGCTCGATCAGGCCCTTCGCGCGCGCAGTACGGATGTAGTCGGCGTTGACCACCTCCAGCATCGAGGCGCGCATGAAGCGGCTGTAGCCGGCGATGCTGATGACGGAGAGCGTGAGCACCGGCAGCACGAGATGCTGCACCCGCTGCGCCAGGAAGTGGATGCCGTGGCCCGGATTGATGTTGTCGAGACCACTCGTGTAGAAGATTCGGATGCCCCACTTGTTGAAGATGTTCACGAAGATGATCTGCAGGATCAGCCCGAGCCAGAAGACCGGAATCGCGAGCCCGAGGAAGCTCAGAGTGGTCATGCTGTAGTCGAAGATCGAGTACTGCCTAACGGCGGAGTACACCCCCACTCCGATCGCTAACAAGAGCGTGAGCAGCTCGGCGGCGATGATCAGCTGCAGCGTCACCTTGAGCCGGTTCAGCATGTCCGGGAGGATCGGCCGCTCGCCGAGGATCGACTTGCCGAAGCTGTTCGTGAAGGCGTCGCGCACCCAGTAGCCGTAGCGCACGACGATCGGATCCTTGAGGTGGTTCTGCTTCTCCACCAGCTGGATCGCAGCCTGGTTCACGTTCGGCTGCATCTTGACCGCCTCGAGCGGGTCCGTCGTCGTCGAGACGAACGTGAAGATCAGGAAGCTCGAGACAAAGAGGACCGGGATGCTGTAGAGCAACCTGCGGACGATGTACGTCACCATCTGGAATCCTCCGCGGTCGAATGGCCCAAAGTTCCTCCGGTTCGGGACTGAATCATGTCACCTCTGCCGCCCGCCCGTCCGGGTTCCGCCGTCTTTTCCCTTCCCCGAGCGTAGTTCCCCTTACCTGAAAATGGAATCCCGCCCCAGCTCGGGGCGGGGGCGGGATTCCGCGTTTCGTGCCTAGAGCGTGAGCTCTATGCCTTCGACCACTTGTTGATGTTCCAGACCGGACCTTCACTCGTCGGGTTCTCGATGAGACCCTTGAGGACCGTCCGGTAGACCAGGTAGGTCGGCTTCTGGAACAGCGGAACGGTCGGCACCGACTTCGCCATCTGAGCAAGCGCCTGGTTCGTGATGTTGTACTGCTTCGTCGCGTCGAGCTGATGGTTCGCGGCGACCAGGAGCGAGTCGACCTTCTGGTCGCAGTAGCCCTGGTTGTTGTCCTGCGCGTGATCGGAACCGCTGCGGCACCCATAGATGGCATCCCAGCCGCTGATGTCGGGCGTGCCGACCCAGGCGAAGAGGATGATGTCGTAGTTGCCGTTCGGCAGATCCTGGCTCAGGGCGTTCGGCGTGTCGTCGGCGACGAGCTGGATGCCGACGTCCTTCAGCTGTGCCTGCATGGCCTCGAAGGACAGCTGGCGGAGCTGGTTACCGGAGCGCCACTTGAACTTGAACGACGCCTTGATGCCGTTGCAGGTGTAGACGCCGCCGGCACCCGGGGTTGCCGGGCCGCCGGTGCAGCCGTGCGCCTTCATGAGCGCGATGGCCTTCTTGGCGTTGTGCGTGTAACCCTTCCAGTGGGCCTTGTAGAACTTGCTGGCCGTCAGGATGATCGGATCGTTCAGGACCGGCAGGCCCGGAGCGATATCCGTCTTCGTGTAGAGCGCCTGCACAGTCGCCTTCCGGTCGATGCCGTAGGCGATCGCCTGGCGCATCCACAGCTGCTTCAGCAGGTCGTTGAACGGCCCCTTGCCGAAGCCCATGTTGAAGTCGATGTGCTCGAAGATCGGACCGCGGCCGACCTGCACCTTGATCCCCGCCGTGTGGCGAAGCGGGACCAGGAAGATCTGCGGCTGCGGGTAGATCACGTCGACCTCACGGCCGCGGATTGCCTCGGCCGTCGTGTTCGTGTCCGGCAGGAACCGGTACACGGCCTTCGCCAGCTTCGCCTTCGGCCCCCAGAACTTCGGGTTCCGGAGCAGGGTCAGCTGCTTGCCACGATCCCAGCCACCGTTCGGCATGTAGAACGGGCCACCCGAGATCGGCTTGCCGGTCTTCGGGTCGTTCATGTCGTTGATCCAGACCTTGTTGAAGTCCTCACCCGCGATCGCGAATGACGGAACAACGACCTGCGACGAAAACATCGTCCGCCAGCCGGCGAACGGCTTGGTAAACGTGAAGCGAACGGTCTTCTTGTTGATGGCCTTCGCGGACTTGATGTCCTCGTAGCCGACCTGACTGAGGATCTTGAAATCCTTCGTCATGATCGTGTGCCAACCAGCGATGAAGTCCGCCGATGTGATCGGTTTCGTCGCGCCGCCGGCCTCGTACCACACCGCGTTCTTCTTGATGAAGTACGTGAGCCGGAACGGGTTCGTCTGCACTTTGACGGTCGTCACGAGGTCGGGGCGGAAGCTGAAGTCCGGATAGACCCTGAATGCGCTCGGGAACACCGGCGAGATGACCATGGAACCCCAGAAGAGGTTCCCGCCGATGATGTCCCCGTTCAGGATTCCGGGCTCCTGCTCCGCACCAAAGACCACCGTGCCGCCGGCCTTTGCAGACTGCTGGCTCGCCGAGCCGGTGGTCACGATCGCAAGCGACGCGAGCACCACCCCAGCGAGAAGCCAGAGTTTGCGTAGATGCATCTACTCCCTCCGTTCGTCCGGACTGAGAAGCCGCTCTCCTCAGTCCTTTTCTTCCTCTACCAACCGCCTCTCCAAGGAGAGACGGACGCGGTAGTGTAACTAAGGGACGGTTTTTCCCTTGCTCGTCCTGAGACGCGCTCCTGTGCGTTTTGTTAGGGGGCGAAACCTAGGCTGTGAGCGCGTCCGCGCCTCGGCTCGCCTGCGGCTCGCTCCCGCCGGGGGAAACCATGTTTCCCCGCGAAGCCCCCTTCTTTTTGGATAGTTCGCCGCGACCCAACGCGCCGCTGAGATCGCCGCGTCAGTCGCGGGAATCCCGCTGGGGAAACCTCCCGGTTTCCCCCTTCCCCTTCCCCGCGCGGACGCGCTTACGT
>JBASRJ010000270.1:0-6348 GCA_049273785.1 Gaiellaceae bacterium
GCCTGATGCCCCGCGCCGGAGCGACGTGGATGCCGCGCTCGACACATTCGCCGGCGGGGATGCGTTGTCGCTCAGAAACCGGGCGCTCGTGGAGCTCGTCTATTCCGCGGGGCTGCGCAGCCACGAGGCCGTCGGGCTCGACCTCGGAGATGTCGAGTTCGAGCAGGAGCACGTGCGCGTGCTCGGGAAAGGTGGGAAGGAGCGTGTCGTCCCGCTCGGCGAGGAGGCGGCGCACTGGATCGCGCGGTACCTGCACGAAGCCCGGCCGCAACTCGCGCGCGGCGCGGAGAATGCACTGTTCATCTCGGCGCGGGGCCGCCGGCTCGACACGTCGACGGTTCGCCGCGTCTTTGCGCATCCGCATCGCCTCCGCCACGCGTTCGCTACACATCTGCTCGAGGGCGGCGCCGACCTGCGGACGATCCAGGAGCTGCTCGGCCACAGCTCGCTCTCGACCACGCAGGTGTACAGCCACGTCGACGGGAAGCGCCTTCGCCGCGTGTACGACCGCGCGCATCCGCGCTCCTGACGTGGCTGAAAACACCACGGTCTGACCCTTGTGTGCCGAAAGTGTGACTTTTCATCCACAGGCGTGCCCGAAAACGGCAGGCGAACGCGGCGCTGACGCGAAGTTCCGGCCGTGACCGCTGTTTCGCGTGACCCCGAGGTCGAGGGTTTCCTCGCGCTGCTCGCAACGCGGCGTGCTGCACGCACGGTCGAGGCCTACCGCCGCGATCTCGACGCGGTCTCCGACTGGCTCGGCACGTCCGTCGCCCGGACGACTACGGAGGACCTCGAGACCTACCTCGCGGAGCTTCGCGCGGCCGGTCTCTCCGGCGCGACGATCGCGCGTCGCGTTGCCGCCCTGCGGTCGTTCTTCCGTCACCAGATGCTGCTCGGAGACCGCGCGGACAACCCCGCGGCCGAGCTCGACCTCCCGCGCCGCGTCCGCAAGCTTCCGCGCACGCTGTCGCCGTCCGAGGCCGAGCGGCTGATCGAGGCGGCCGCGGGAACGACGCCACGCGCGCATCGCGACCGCGCACTCGTCGAGCTCCTCTACGGAGGCGGCCTGCGCGTCAGTGAAGCAGTCGGCCTCACGAAAGGCGACGTGGATCTCGACGCGCGCATCGTGCGCGCGCTCGGAAAGGGGAGCAAGGAGCGAATCGTGCCGATCGGCCGTCCCGCCGTCGAGGCGCTGCGCCGCTATCTGTCTCGCGGTCGTCCGTTTCTCGACGCGCGCCACCGCTCGGAGCTCTTCCTCAACGCGCGCGGCGGGCCGCTGACACGGGCGGGCGCCTTCCTGATCCTGCGCAGACTCGCGGCAACAGCTGGCCTCGAGCCGGAACGCGTCCATCCGCATCTGCTGCGCCACTCCTTCGCGACTCATCTGCTCGAAGGCGGCGCCGACCTCCGGTCGGTGCAGGAAATGCTGGGCCACGCCGATCTCGCGACGACCGAGCTCTACACGCACGTATCCGACCGGCGCCGCCGAGAGTTGTACTTCCAGGCGCATCCCCACGCACGACGGCGCCGTGATTGAGAGCCCAGTGAACGGAGAAAACCGAACACCATGAGTCTGCAACCCCACATCGCGCTGTTCGTGATCGTTACGTGCGGCGTCGGCTACCTGATGACCCTCGCAGGGCTGCAGAAGAGCGCCCTCGAGTGGCGACGCCGCTACCGCATCTGCCCCTCCTGCGGGCGGGCCATCCAGGCCCGCGCCTGCAGGAGCTGCGCGGGCTGAGGAACTACACCTAGAGCTTCGCGCCGGCCCGCTTGCGGAGGTCCGCAGCCACCGCCCGGGCCGCGTTGCGCAGCTCCGGCTCCTGCTCGTCGTCCTCGGCGAGCCCGTTCAGCAGCACGACCGTCTCGCGCAGCGGCGAGCCGTTGCGCAGGCAGATGATCGCGAGCCTGCGGACGGCCTCGTTCGAATCGACCGTCGCCAGCGTGTGCAGCAACGGGCGCATCTGGTTGACGACGCCGGGATTCCCTTTGGAGAGCAGCTGCACGGAGACGAGTGCAGAACCTCGCGCCGCCGGACTGTCGTCGTCGAGGCCGCGCCGGAGGAGCTCGATCTTCTGGCGGAACCGGAACAGGCCGACCGCGCGATAGGCAACGGCGCGCTCGCGGTAGTCGGGGCTCCGGGCCGCCGCCTCGACCTCGTCGTCCCATTCCTGGCGCAGCGTCGCCAGCTCGCGCTCCGCGCCGGACTGCGCGAGCTCGTCTGCCTTCGTCGCAGCCTCGAGCAAGGTCATGCGGCGCGTGACTCTAGCGGCCATCGTTAGAGTTCTGCGGCTTTGGCGCACCGCGTGATCCTGATTCCCGGGGACGGCACCGGGCCCGAGCTGACCGAGGCGACGCGCCGCGTCCTCGAGGCGACCGGGGTCGAGTTCGACTGGGACGTCCGCGAGGCGGGCGCCGACGTGATGGACAAGCACGGCGGGAACCCGCTTCCTCCGGACGTCCTCGACGCGATCCGCGAGACGGGCGTCGCGCTCAAGGGACCGATCACGACCCCGGTCGGCGGCGGCTTCCGCTCCGTCAACGTCGCTCTCCGCAAGGAGCTCGACATGTATGCGCAGGTCAGGCCGTGCAAGACGTATCCCGGCGTCCGGACCCGGTTCGAGGACGTCGACCTGATCGTCGTCCGCGAGAACACCGAGGACCTGTACGCGGGGATCGAATACGAGCAGGGGACGGCCGAGGCCGAGGAGCTGATCCGCTGGATCGAGGCCCACGGCGGCAAGCTCCGCAACCGCGACGCCGGCATCTCGATCAAGCCCATCTCCATCACGGGCACACGCCGGATCGTCCAGTTCGCGTTCGACTACGCGCGCCGGAACAGCCGACGCAAGGTCACGGCCGTGCACAAGGCGAACATCATGAAGTTCTCCGACGGCCTTTATCTGCGCGTCGCCCGCGAGGTGGCCGAGCAGAACCCCGACATCGAGTTCGACGACCGCATCGTCGACAACATGTGCATGCAGCTCGTGCAGCGCCCGGAGGAGTACGACGTCCTCGTCCTGCCGAACCTGTACGGCGACGTGCTCTCGGACCTCTGCGCGGGGATGATCGGGGGCCTCGGGCTCGCGCCGGGAGCCAACTACGGCGAAAACGTCGCGGTCTTCGAGCCGACGCACGGCTCGGCTCCCAAGTACGCCGGCCAGAACAAGGTGAATCCGATGGCGGAGATGCTGTCGGGGATGTTGATGCTGCGCCACCTCGACGAGCACGACGCCGCCGACGGCCTCGAGCGCGCGATCGCCCACGTGATCCGCGAGGGCAGGAACGTTACGTACGACATGAAGCCGACCCGAACCGATCCGACGGCGGTCGGCACGAGCGAGGTGGCCGACGCGATCATCGAGAAGCTCGGCGCGAGAGTCCGAGCATGAGTCAGCGCCGCAAGATCACGGTCGTCGGCGCCGGCAACGTGGGCGCCACGTGTGCGCAGGTGCTCGCCACGCGCGACTACGCGGACGTCGTGATCGTCGACATCAAGGAAGGCCTGCCGGAGGGCAAGGCGCTCGACATCGACCAGATGGGCGCCGTGCTCGGCTACGAGCCGAACGTCGTCGGCTCCACGAGCTACGAGAAGAGCGCGGGCTCGGACGTCGTCGTGATCACGGCCGGCCTCCCGCGCTCACCCGGTATGAGCCGCGACGATCTCGTGACGACCAACGAGAAGATCGTCGGCTCGGTGGCACGGGAGGCGATCGCGCAGAGCCCCGGCGCGATCCTGGTCGTTGTCTCGAACCCGCTCGACGCGATGTGCCACGTGGCGAAGAACGTCTCCGGGTGGGAGAAGCACCGCGTGTTCGGAATGGCGGGGATCCTCGACACGGCGCGCTTCTCCACGTTCATCGCGTGGAAGACCGGCGCATCGGTGAAGGACGTGACCGCGATGGTGCTCGGCGGCCACGGCGACCAGATGGTGCCGGTCGTCAGCGCGACGACGGTCGGCGGCGTCCCGCTTCGCAAGCTCGTCGCGGAGGACGCGATCCAGGAGATGGTCGAGCGCACCGCCAAGGGCGGCGGCGAGATCGTCAACCTGCTCGGCACCTCCGCCTGGTACGCACCGGGCGCCGCGGCCGCGCAGATGGTCGACGCGATCATGCTGGACGAGAAGCGCGTGCTTCCCTGCACCGCGTATCTCGAGGGCGAGTACGGAATCGACGGCCTGTACATGGGCGTGCCCGTGAAGCTCGGCCGCGACGGGGTCGAGGAGATCATCGAGCTCGACCTCGGCGACGAGGAGCGCGCGGCGCTGCAGGCGTCGGCGGACGCGGTGCGCGAGGTCGTCGGCGTGCTCTCCACTTGAATCTCGGCCTGACCGGCCGGACCGCGATCGTCTGCGGGGCGTCCGCCGGCATGGGACTCGCGACCGCGGAGGCGCTTGCGGACGAGGGCGCGAACGTGACGATGTTCGCGCGACGCCGGGACTCGCTCGAGCGCGAGTCTGAGCGAATCGGCGCACTCGGAGTCCGAGGCGACGTCCGCGTCCCGCGCGACCTCGAGCAGGTCGTCGAGCGCACGCTCGCCGCGTTCGGCGGCATCGACATCCTCGTCAACAACAGCGGCGGCCCGCCGCGAGGCACGGCGCTGGACGCCGATTCCGATGCGGTCGAGTCGGCCGTCGAGCTCCTCCTGCTATCCGTGGTTCGCCTGACGCACCTCTGCCTCCCGCACCTCGAGCGGAGCGGGCACGGGCGCGTGATCAACATCACGTCGAGCTCCGTGCGCGAGCCGATCGACGGTCTCGCACTCTCCAACACGGTGCGGCCCGGCGTGATCGGCTGGGCGAAGACGCTCTCGCGCGAGGTCGGGCCGCGCGGAATCACCGTCAACTCGATCGCTCCGGGACGGATCGACACGGAGCGAATTCGCGAGGTCTACCCGGAAGGGCCGAGCGAGGCGGACCTCGAGGCGATCCCCCTCCGCCGTCTCGGCGCCGCAGGGGAGGTCGGAGACGTGATCTGCTTTCTCGCCTCCGACCGCGGAAGCTACGTCACGGGCACGGTGATCCCCGTCGACGGTGGTCTGAGCCGCGGTCTACTCTAGGCCCGTGAGCTTGCGGCGAGTCTTCCGTCCCGTCCATCTGCTCGTGGCCGGGCTCATCGCGCTCATCGTCGCGGTCATCATCCTCCTGACGTCGAGCTCGAACGAGTACCTGCTCGTCCCCGACAGGGCCCATCCGCTCGCGCAGCTCGTCCACGTGCCCGGCTCGAAACCGACCGATCAGCGGGGCGGCATCTACTACGTGGACGTGCTGGAGCGGAAGGCATCCTTGCTGGAACGCCTGTTTCCGAGCCTGCGGGACGGCGCGACGCTCGTCCAGCACGACGCTCTGACCCCGCCGGGAGTGACGGATCAGCAGCGGCTCGAGGCCGACCGGCTCGACATGCGGCTGTCCCAGCAGATCGCGTCGGCAGTCGCGCTGCGGGCGCTCGGCTACGACGTGAAGATCAGGGAGAACGGCGTCCGGGTCGCACTCGTCTACGGGCAGACCCACGCAGCCGGGAAGCTTCGGCCGGACGACGTGATCATCGCGGCGGATCGCAAGCGGGTGCGGTCGACGATCGATCTGCACGAAATTCTCGCCAGCCACAAGGTCGGGGACGTGGTCCCGATCACGTTCCTGCGGAACGGCGTCAAGCACAGGGTCAAGATCACGACGTCGGCAGATCCGTTCGACCCCACACGCGCCGTGATCGGGTTCCAGCCGCAGCCTGCACTCGACCTCCACGTCCCGTTCCAGATCAAGTTCAACCTCGGCGACGTGGGCGGCCCGTCTGCAGGGCTTGCGTTCGCGCTCGAGATCCTGGAGGAGCGCGGCCGCGACGTCGACCACGGCAACAAGGTGGCGGCGACCGGAGTGATCGCGCCCGACGGAACGATCGGGCCGATCGGCGGCGTCAAGCAGAAGGTGATCGGCGCGCGCCAGGCGCACGTGGACGTGTTCCTCGTCCCCGCTGGGGACAATTACCTCGAGGCGCGGAAGTACGCGCACGGCTTGCGCATTGTTCCTGTGAAGACTTTTCAACAGGCGTTGCGGGTGCTGGCAACACTGCCGCGAAAGAGCTAAGTAACGTCGCTTTTCGGCACTTTCGAATCGGCCGGAAAATGCTCAGTTTTCATTCGCGGCAACTCTTGTCTGCGAGTCGCACCTCCGTACTATCACGCCTTGTCACTGCGGGCCGACTGGCGAGGACAAAGGGGAAAATTGAGCTCGACGAAGCGGGGCGTTACGTGCGACGACTGTTACTTCCGGCGCGCCGGACTGTGTGCGCTGCCCGGCGACGATCCGTGTCCGACGTTCAGGCTCCACAGTCGCGGGACGCTTGTTCC
>JBASRJ010000280.1:0-7237 GCA_049273785.1 Gaiellaceae bacterium
GGAACGGTGAGATCGAGCCGAAGCGAAGCCATCCGAAGACCTTGAGCGCGACGAGAATGCCACCCCCGACGAGAATGAACAGCGCGCTGATCGCGAGGGCGACGTCGAAGTTCTGGTCGAACTGGGAGTAGATCGCGAGCGGGAGCGTCTGTGTCACGCCTTGCAGCGAGCCCGCGAAGATGATCGTCGCGCCGAACTCACCCAGCCCGCGCGCGAGTGCGAGTGCAGAAGCTGCGCCGAGCCCGGCGGCGGCGAGCGGCAGCGCGATCCTCAGGAAGACGCGCAACGGCCCGGCACCGAGCGTCCGCGCGGCGGCGAGGAGGTTTTCGTCCACGCCTTCGAACGCCGCAACGGCGCCTCGCACGTAGAACGGGCTCTCGACGAACGCGACCGCGAGCACGACGGCGGTCTGCGTGAAACCGATGCGGAGGCCGAGCGCGTTCAGCTGGTCTCCGAGCAGGCCGAAGCGTCCGAAGGCCGCGAGCAGACCGATTCCTGCGACGGCGGGCGGGAGGACGAGCGGCAGCTCCACGAGCGTGAGGACGACGGCCCGCCCGGGGAAGCGACGCCGAGCGAGCAGGTACGCCACCGGCGTCCCGAAGAGCACGACGCACGCGTGGGCGATGGCGCTCGTCTTCAGGCTCACGAGGAGCGCATCGCGCGTGACGTCGTCACCGAGCTGTGCGAAGAGGTGACCCACGGGTACGCGCAGGAAGATCGCAACGATGGGCAGCAGGAGGAATGCAAACGCAATCGCCGTCGCCGCGGCGACGACGGCAGCCAAGAGCGCCCTCACGGCGTCCGCAGCTTCACGAGGCTGAAGCCGGCCCGCTGCAACAGCAATCGCCCGCGCTTCGAGAGCACCTTCTTCACGAACGCGCGGGCGGCCGCCTGGTTGGCGCTTCCCTTGACGACGGCGACCTCGTAGCGGATCGGCGGCTGCGCCCACGCGGGCAGCGGGACGACGCGCACCTTCGAGGCCACGGCCTTCGAGTCCGTGACGTACACGAATCCCGCGTCCGCCTCGCCGAGCGCCACCTTCGCGACGATGCCCTTCACGTCGGTCTCCTGGCTGACGACGTTCTTCATCACGTCCGCGGTGATCCCGAGCGCGTCGAGGATCTGCCGCGTGTATGACCCGATCGGCACCGTCTTGTCACCGATCACGATGCGCAGCCCGATCCGGCGCAGGTCGTAGACCGAGGAGACGTGTCCGGGATTCGACCGCGGCACGATCACGACGAGCTTGTTCGTCGCGAAGACGGCGGGCTTCTGGACCAGGCCGTTGTGGTACAGCAGCTCCGCATACTTCGGGCTCGCGGCCGCATAGACGTCCGCGGGCGCTCCCTGCTGGATCTGGAGCGCAAGCTGGTCCGAGCCGGCGAAGCTGTAGCGCGGAGTCTTGTCGATGAGCGGGAACACTCCCGTGAGGGACGCGGCGGCGAACACGGTGATCGGGCCGCCCGCAGACGTCGCAGGTGGAAACACAACCGCGACGACGAGCGCGAGCAGCGCTGCGCGTTTCACCGTTCCACCATGATCGACGTCGACTTGACGACCGCGGTCGCGGGCATCCCGCGTTCCAGACCGAGCTCCTCGACCGCGTCTGCCGTGACGATCGCCGTGATCTCCACCGGCTCGGTGACCACGATCCGGACCTGCGCGAGCAGCCCGTCGACGCGCACGGACTGGACGACCCCGGGGAAGCGGTTCCGCGCGCTCAGTCCTTGCGGTTCTCGGCTGCGCAGGCGTTCGACCTCCTTCGCAGGAACCACGCGACGGTTGGCGGCGTCGCGCCGGACGCGAATGCGCCCCTGTCTGTCCCAGCGACGCAGCGTGTCGAGACTGATCCCGAGCACGCGGGCGGCCTCACTCGCCGTATAGGTCGGCTGCGGCACGAGGCGCGGAACTCTATGTCATAGGCAATGCCTATGCAAGTTGTTCAGCCGCTGAACCGGCCGACGTCGTAGCCCTTCTGTTTCAGGTCCTGAACGGCGGGCTGTGCTGCGCGACCCTCGTTCTGCAGCTGGGCGACGAGCCGGCGGACGGAGGCGAGGTTTCCCTTGCCCGCGGCGACTTCGATCTGCCCGACGATGGCGGCGAAACGGTGCAAGATATCGGCGATCCTCTGCGTGTCGGCGTCGGCGTCCTTCGGAGGGTTCAGCGCGTCCACGTCGTCCGCCGCCTTCTGAATGTCGTCCTTGACGGAGCCGATCTTCGCCGCGAAGTCCTTCAGGCTCGTCGCGGTCGCCAGGTTGGCGCTCTGCAACGCCGTAGTCAGCCGCTGAGCCTCGGCCTGCATCTTCTGCTGGTAGTCGGCCTTCGAGAGGCGCCCGCCGCCGCCCCCTCCTCCGCACCCGGCCAGCAGCAACGCGACGGCCGCGAATACCCAAACCTGCCTGCCTCTCATCGCCACCTTCACGCTAACCTAGCGCCCACCGGGGTGCCCGAGCTGGGCTGAGATCACACCCGTCGAACCTGATCCGGTTCGTACCGGCGAAGGGAGGCTGCAACGAGCGAGACACCGCTGTGGGGAATCGAGCCCGTGCCCGAGCGCTTGCGGGTGCTCGGCCTGCTCGACACGAGCCTGCTGTGGACGAACCTCGGCATCTCGCTGCTCGTCCTCGTCCTGCCAGCCTACTTCGACCTGTCGCTGAAGCAGGCGGTGCTCGCGACGGTCGTCGGCGGGGCGATCGGGAACGGCATGCTCGCCGTGGCGGCGCTGATCGGAGCCGACGGTCGCGTGCCGACGATGGTGCTGCAACGCGCACCGCTCGGTCAGCGCGGCTCGTACCTCGCGACCGTGCTGAACGTCCTGCAGTGTCTGGGTTGGGCGATCTTCGAGCTGATCGTGATCGCGACAGCCGCCGGACTGCTCTGCGACAAGCTGTTCGGCTTCAAGGCGATCTGGCTGTGGAAGCTCGTGTTCGGCGTCACGGCGACCGTGCTCGCGCTGCTCGGCCCGATCGGATTCGTGCGGCGGTTCGTCCGCAAGTTCGCAATCTGGGCGGTGGTCGCGTCGATCGCCTACCTGACGTGGTGGATCGTCGACGGCGCGAATCTCGGCCGGCTGTGGTCACACCCGGGCACACATCACGGATCGTTCTGGCTCGGCGTCGACACGGTCGTCGCGGTGACCGTCTCCTGGGCGCCGCTCGTCGCGGACTACACGCGTTTCTCGCGGACGAGGACGAGCGCGTTCTGGGGCGTCGGGATGGGCTATTTCCTGCCGACGCTGTTCCAGTTCGGGTTCGGCTCGATCCTCGTGCTCTCGCGCGGCGTCGATCCGAACCATCCTGAGCTGATCCTGACGGCGATCGCGGGCGGCGGCGTGGCTGCAGCGCTGGCGCTGCTCGCCTTGACGGTCGACGAGACAGACGAAGCATTCGCAAACATCTACTCGGCGGCGGTTTCGGTGCAGAACCTCGTGCCCCGGGCGCCACAGCGCGCGCTGATCGTCGGCACCGCCGCGGTTTCCACCATCGGCGCGCTCGCAATCGACATGCGCAGCTACCAGCGGTTCCTGCTGCTCTTGGGCGCAGTCTTCGTGCCGTTGCTCGGCGTCCTCGTCGCCGACTGGCTGCTCGCCGGTGCTCGCTACACACGCGAGCGGATCTTCGGCGGCCCATCCGTTCGTCCCGGGCCGATCGCCGCCTGGATCGCCGGCTTCATCGCCTACGAATGGCTCTACCAACCGACCGATCTCGGGTTCTGGACGAGAACACTCCACCATCTGCCCACGCCGTCCTACGCGATCGGCGCCTCCCTGCCCGGCTTCGTCGTCGCGTTTCTCCTGACTTCGGCGTTCGTGTGGTTAGGGTCAGCGCGTGCTGCCGCTCGCGCTCGTCGGGAACCTCTCGCTCGACCTGATTGACGGCGGGCCGCCGCGGACCGGCGGCGCCCCCTTCCACTGCGCGCGCGCCCTGCGGCTGCTCGGAACGCGGGCGACGATCGTCGCGCGCTGCGCGCCCAGGGACACGGCCGCGTTCCGACGCGGGTTCGCGCGTCTTGGCCTGCCGGTGACGATCGTTCCCGGGACTGGCACGACGATTTTCTCGTTCAGCTACGAGGGCGACCGGCGCCTGATGCGGGTCGAGCGTGTCGGCGACGTGTGGTCGAGAGAGGACGTGGAGGCGTTCCCGCGCGGCGGGTGGGTGCATGCGGCGCCCCTTTTGCGCGGCGACTTTCCGGCCGAGACGCTCGCGGCTCTTGCGCGCGGACGGCGGCTCTCGCTCGATGGGCAAGGGTTGACGCGAGTTCGCGCGACGGGTCCTCTCCGGCTCGAACGCGATCCGGATCCCGAACTGCTGCGGCACGTCACGGTGCTGAAGCTCGCGGAGGAGGAGGCGGAGGCGCTCGTCGGCGGGCTCGACCCGGAAGCCCTTGCGGCGCTCGGGCCGCCGGAGGTGCTCGTCACGTTCGGTTCCCGCGGCTCGCTCGTCATCGCCGGCGGGCAGGCGGTGCGCGTGCGCGCGCACCATGTCTCCGAGGATCCGACCGGCTCGGGCGATGCGTTCTCGATCGCCTACCTCGCGGCTCGCGCATCGGGCCACGTTCCGGTCGCGGCCGCGCGCCGCGCGACAGCGCTGGTCGGTCAGATGCTGAGCGGGCGTGCGCGATGAGGGCTGCGGTGCGCACGTCCCACGGCTCGTGGTTCGTCGACCTCGAGACGGAGGAGCTGCTCGAGGCAGACGACGAGGCCCTGGTAGCAGAGCCGGTGAAGGTGTCCCTCCCGCTCGTGGTTGCTACCGCGGCGTCTGGATCAACCGTGGTCGCAGTCGTCGACCGCCGCCCGCCGCTGGCGGTCTCACACGACGCCGGCCGGACATGGCGCGAGGCCGGCGGAGGGCTGCCGAAGGGCACCGCCGTCGCGATCGACGCCGAGAACCCGGACCGGATCCTCTACGCGGCGCGCAACCGCCTGTTCCTGTCGGAAGACGGCGGCCGCTTCTGGCGTGCACTCGCGCCGGAACTGCCGGCGATCGAAACCGTCATGTTCATTTGAGCCGTGTCCCAGGGCCTGTCCCCCTACGGGGCTGTCCCTCATAGGGACTGTCCCTCCCGAGGGACTGTCCCTCAACCGTTCAAAAGGGGCCTGTCCCTAAGGGAGGCGGAACTCGCCGCGCGCGACCACGACTGCCGAGCCGCCGACCTCCACGCGGTCGATTCGGTCGCCTTCGCCGAACACGCGGGCGTACAGCGTCGACGGCCGCCCGATCTCCGAGCCCTGCGAGATCTCGATCTCCTCGCCGAACCCGATCCGACCGTGACGCACGAGATGGATTGCGAGCGGGCCCGCCGCCGACCCGGTCGCGGGATCCTCCGGGACGCCGTGCGCGGGAGCGAACATCCGGGTCTTCCAGTGCGTGCCGGAGCCGGCGAAGCAGTTGACGCCCGCGTCCGTGAGACGCGCGAGCGCCCCGAAGTCGGGATCGAGCGCCGCAACCTCCTCCTCGCTTCCGAGTGCGACGTACACGTGTTTCGGCCCGAGGTGATAGAGCTCGACGGGCAAGGAGGACTCGACACCGAGTAACGCGAGCAGCTCTTCCGCCGCCGCGTACGGTTCCCACTTCGGGATCGGCTGCGACATCCACCCGAACGAGATACGCGCGCCTTCGCGCTCTAGCACGACGGGCACGACACCGCCTCCGGTCTCGAGCCGGATCTCGCCGAGCTGCAACGGCGCGGCGAGCACGAATGCCGAACCGAGGACGGGATGGCCGGCGAACGGGAGCTCCATCGTCGGCGTGAAGATGCGGATGCGTGCATGCCCGCCCTCACCGGGGGGCAGGACGAAGACCGTCTCCGAGAAGTTCAGCTCGCGCGCGAGCGCCTGCATCGTCTCGTCGTCGACCTCGCGACCGTCCGTAAACACGGCGAGCTGGTTCCCCGCGAGCGGCCGGTCGGTGAAGACGTCCGCGACGACGTAGCGCAACCTCGACATCACGCGACTCTAGTACCCTGCCCGCCCGTGCGACACCCATCTGCCACGGCGATCCTCATCCTCACCGCGCTCCAGGCGGCGGGTTGCGGATCCTCGTCCCATCAGACGAAGGCATCGCCGCAAAGCACGCCTGCGACCACTGCGCTCACAACGACGAGCTTGACGCCGACGAAGCCTAAGCCGACGACGACCGCGGTGGCGACCACGACGACGGTGCCGCCCGCCGCGACCCCGACGACGATTATATCCCCGACAGAGACGGCGGCCACCCCGCCGGTTGCGCCGACGTCGACCTCGCAGGTGGTACAGCAATCCGTCTGCCCATCGGAGCAGGAGGCGGGGATTCTCGCCAACTTCGGCCATCGTCGTTCCACCGATGCCGCCAAGGCGCTCCTCATACACGCCCAGGCGATTGGCTTTCAGGGCCTCGTCATCCAGCGCCGCGCCTGTCACGACTACGCGGTGGTGCTCCCGGGGTTGCACAACATGCGCCAGGCGAGAGCGTTCCAACGCGAGGCCCGGGGCGCGCGCTTCAGCGTGATGATCGAATGCCGTTCATACACGGCGGAGGGAGGCCTGGCAGCAGTGTTCGGGCACCGGCGCACGAGAGGCGCCGCGCTGCGGCTTCTGCGCAAGGCGAAAGCAGTCGGATTCCAGGATCTGCGAGTACAGCAGGATCGCTGCAACGACTGGGAGGTCGATCTGTACGGGATCAAGACGCCGGTCCAGCGACAGGAGCTCACGCAGGAAGCGGCCAGCGTCGGCTTTCACCTCACGTTCGAGCCCGGCTGATGCGACTCGTCCTCGTCCGCCATGCCGAAGCGGCTCAGGGCTCACCCGACGAGCTCCGCACGCTGACGGCGGAGGGGGTCGAGCAGGCCCGGCGACTCGGCGAGCGTCTGCGGGCAGAAGGGATCGAGCCGGACGTCGTGTTGACGAGCCCATTGCTTCGCGCGCTGGAGACGGGCGCCGCGCTCGGCTTCGGGGCGCCGGAAGCCCACGACGCACTCGCGCCCGGGGCGACGGAGGAGGACGTACGAACGGCGGCAGCAGGCCGTGGCAACACCGTCGTTGTCGTCGGCCACCAGCCGGACTGCGGCCGGATCGCCGCGGCGCTCGGCGACGGCGCAGAGCCGGCCTTCCCGCCCGCCGGTGCGGTCGTGCTTGACTTGCAAGAGTGAGCGCTGCGGCGATCTCGGTCCGCGATCTCCGCAAGTCCTACGGCGCGAACGAGGCCGTTCGGGGAATCAGCTTCGAGATTGCCGAGGGAGAGGTGTTCGGGCTGCTCGGCCC
>JBASRJ010000291.1:0-22651 GCA_049273785.1 Gaiellaceae bacterium
GAGCCGAAGTGGCTTGCTTAGGGCCTTCGCGGAGTGGCCCCTGGAGGAGTCGAACCTCCGCGCACGGATTCGAAGTCCGTCGCTCTATCCGCTGAGCTACGGGGCCGTGCGCAGCAGCGTAGCGGCGTCCCCGGCCAAATCTAAGAGACGAGAGGGTGGCTGATGGGACTCGAACCCACGACCACCTGGACCACAACCAGGGGCTCTACCGACTGAGCTACCGCCACCGCGGTGCGCTCAGGATAGCGGCGTTCCTCCGTTACGAGGCCAGTGCTCCCCCCGGAGTCGTGCGGCGGAAACGCGCGCGGCGTAGCATCCGCGACCGAAGAGAGTTGAAAGCGGCCAGGTTCATCGGACTCCTCGGGGTGGTGTTGGCAACGAGCGTGCTCGCGGCGACCGCCCACGGGACGTCGGCACCGAACGCCGCGCGGTGCGGCGGGAACCTCTGGCGCCTGAAGACGCTCAGTGACCCGGCGAGCAAGTTGGTCCGGCTGACGCCGAAGACGACGACGATCGGGGCGATTCGCGATCGGATCGCGCCGCAGAGCGTCCCCGCTAAGAGGACGACGGGCTTCCAGAAGCAGACGTGGGAGGTTGTGGCGCAGGTTGTCGCGTTTCGTCGTGAGGCCGGCGGTTTTCGCCTCGTCCTGTTCGACAACGGGGCGTACCTCAACGCGGCGATTCCCGCCCCGTCATGCCTTCCTCGCTCTGCGCGGGACCGGAAGTCGCTCGTGGCAGCCTGGACGACGTTCGGAGCCGCCTGCGGCCGCGCAAGCGGCGACTGGCAATCCCTCGGTGCGATTGCGTACGTGCGGGGCGTCGGCTTCTGGAGCGAGCGACGGGCGAATGCTCGTGGTGCGGCGGCGAACGGGGCGGAGCTACACCCGGTAACCAGCTTCCGTCCCGTCGCCGGCTGCGGAAGCTGACTCCGCCGCCGCCGGGATCCGGATCCAGAACGTCGATCCTCTTCCCTCTTCGCTGTCGAAGCCGATCGAGCCGTCGTGCGCCTCGACGATCTGACGCGCGAGAACGAGCCCAAGGCCCGTTCCCGCAATCCCGCGCTTGCGCGCGGCGTCGCCCCGGAAGAACTTCGTGAAGAGCTGGCGGCGGTGCTCTTCGGAGATCCCCAAACCCGAGTCGCGCACCCAGACCCACGCCTCGCCGCGGATCAGGTCGGCGGTGATCACGACCTGTCCGCCGTCGGGCGAATACTTGATCGCGTTCGAGAGGAGGTTCCCGACGACCTGCGCAAGCCGGTCCCGGTCGGCGCGCACGATCAGCGCGTCCCGGGAGGGTCGGAGCATCAGCTCGTGCACCTCGCTCTGCGCTGAGTAGAGCGTGACCTGCGCGGCAAGCAACTCGTTCAAGTCGAACTCCTCCTCCGTGAGCTGAATCACGCCACGCTCGTGTCGTTGCAGGTCGAGGAGATCGTTGAGGAGCGTCGCGAGCCGCGTCGACTCCGCGCGAATCACCTCGAGATACCTCCGCCGGTCATCAGGATCGACGTCTCGTTTGAGCATGAGATCGGAGAAGCCGAGAATGCTCGACAGAGGCGTGCGGAGCTCATGCGAGACGTTGCTCACGAGCTCCGTCTTGAGACGCTCGCTCTCAGCGAGTCGGCGATTCCGCTCCTCCAGGTCTTCTTGGCTTCGCTGAACCGAGTCCGCCATCGCGTTGAACGACCGTTCGAGCTGGCCGATCTCACCCGGCCCACCGGTCGTCAGCCGTCCGGTGAGGTCGCCGCTGGCGACGCGGCGCGCAGCCCGTGCGACGAGACGCACCGGTCGGGCGACGGCCCGCGCAAGGTAGACGGCTGCTGCGAGCAGGGCGAGCAGCGCGGCTCCGAGCGCGATCGCACCGATCAGCACGGCCGTGTGGGCCGTTCGCCGTGCGCGGTCGTCTCGCGACACGCCGCGGGCTTGTTCTGCAGCAAGGAAACGCGCGAAGCGGCTCCGAATCGTGTCGACCTGCCGCGCGCCGCGCCCTGCGGCGACGACATCGCGTGCTGCTCCCGGATTCCGCCGCATGAACTGCACGAGCGGCAGGGAGTAGTCGCGGAGGTACGCGTCGATCGACATCTTGATCGCGCGCACCGCCGCCTGTTGAGGCGGATCATCCGCGGTCAGGCGGATCAGCTTCGCCATCTCGGGCGGATAGCTCTTTCGAGCCGTTCGCCAAGGCTCGAGATAGCGCTCCTGGTTCGTGATCACAAAGCCGCGCAGTCCCGTTTCGAAATCGATCACGAGCGTCTGCAGACCGTTTGCCGTCGCGATCACCTGTTGAGAGTGGCGCGCTTCGAGGGAGCGGTGACGCAGTCCGATCGCCGCGGCGATCAGGACCCCGAACACGACCGCGAGCCCGATCGCGAGTCCGCCAACGGCCACCGCGATGCGGGCCAGAAGCCCTGGACGCGCCCTCATGTTCGCGGTGTTGCCCTGCGGCTCCTCCGAGCCCGCCTCGGATCTGGGCGCAGCGCCGACGCGTTCGGTCATGCTCCTTCGGAGAGAACCTCCTCCACGGCTGCGCTGATGTCATCCGGTGTGAACGGCTTCACCATGACCCGGGTGGCTCCTCGGCGCAGCGCATCGTCGCGAGCAGCCGGCTGCGCAGTCAAAACGATCACCGGGGTGTCGGCGAGTTCCTCGTCCCGACGCAATTCTTCCAGCACCTCGAATCCATTCAGACGGGGCATCATCATGTCGAGCACGATCAGGTCCGGTGGTAGGCGGCGGGCAGCCTCGAGGCACTCAACGCCGTCGTCGGCCTCTTCCAACTCGTACGCGCCGTTCAAGCTGACGCGAATCAACTCGCGGAGCGCCGGCTCATCCTCACAGATGAGCACGGTTGCCAGGAAACCGGCCATCTCTTCATGCAAGCAGATCCCGCTCGAAAGGTCGAGTCGAACCACAGCGTCGCAGACGCTCCGCCAGGCTAGGCAGCCACCTCGGCGAGCTCTTCGGAGATCCGTCGCATGCGCCCCTCCCGGGCAACGAACGCCGCGACCACGCGCGGGTCGAACTGCCTCCCGTTCTCGACGAGGACCTGGTCCAACGCTTCCTCCCAGGTCAGAGCGCTCCGATACGGCCTCTCGTTCGTCATTGCGTCCACCGCGTCGACGAGCGAGAAGATCCGGGCGCCGATCGGGATCTCGCGACCGACCAATCCATCCGGATAGCCGGTGCCGTCCCAGCGTTCGTGATGCGATCGCACGACCCTCAGACCCTCGCCCTGCAGGAGAGCGACCCCGGCAAGAATCTGCGCGCCGAGCAGTGTGTGCCGCTGCATGACCTGGCGCTCCGAGTCGGTCAGCGGCCCTTCCTTCATCAGAATCGTGTCCGGGATCCCAAGCTTCCCGACATCATGGAGGAGGAAGCCGTACTCGAGGCTGGGGTCATGGAGCAGGCTGGGATCCAGCGCTCGGGTGAGCTCGATCGCGTAGCGATGGACGCGCAGCGCATGCAAACCCGTGACGGGATCCTTGGCCTCGAGAGCGTCGGCAAGCGCAGTTGCCGTCTGGCTGTAAGCCTGCTGGAGTAGGCGCCGCTGGGCCCGCTCCATCTCGAGGAGGCGACTGAGGTCTCGTGCGTAGATGAGGAGTTGCTCTGCGTCGGCCTCCGCCGGCTCGGCGACGAGAGCGGGAGCCGGTTCGCTGACCCGGTCGAGCAGCCTGATCAGCTCGAGCGGACTGAAAGGCTTGCGCATCACCGCGTCCGGACCGGCGGCTCGGATCTCGTCGGTGGTCGTTTCCTGTCCGGTGAGCAGGACGACCAGCGGGCCGCCGTAGGCGGGGTTCTGCTTCAGCTCGCGGCAGAACGTGAAGCCGTCCACTCCCGGCAAGGCGACGTCGAGAATCACCACGCCCGGAGACCAGAATCGCCCGACCTCGGCCGCTTCCTCAGCGGAGACCGCCTCCTCGACCGCGAACTCGTCGGCGGTCAGCGTGGTTCGGAGCAGCAATCGCATCCCGGCGTCGTCGTCGACGACGAGGATGCGTCGGCGCTCCGGTACGACCGCGGGCTCGGGCAGTTGAGCCGGTGCGTCCCCGGTGAGCTCGTGCTCGGCCTCGCCGGTCACCGACTCGTCGAAACCCCGTACGAGCCCGAGAACGCGGAGAACCAGCACATTGAGCAGGAGCCAGGCGAAGACGCTGACTGTGACCCAAACGGCCCAGCCCGGCATCTCACGTATCCCTGTTCGGCTGCGGTCTTGTCATCGGCGGCGGATGGCGGCCGCAGCAGCACCATCCACCTCAAACTATGGCTCAAAACTGCCCAAGTCGCGAGAGGCCGGCGCAACTCGGGGTTATGCGCCTGGGAGGATTCGAACCCCCGACCGTCGGATTAGAAGTCCGATGCTCTTCCGCTGAGCTACAGGCGCCCGCGGAACAAGGGTATCCCGGACAACAGATATTCACCTCGGCCGCCGCGGGCGACATGCGCGGCCGCAGCTCACTGTGGCTAGCCCGAGACCTAGCCGAAAGTCGTCATGGCCGCGAAGCGGCCGGACTTTCGGCTACTTTCTGACGCCGAAGTCGGCGGTCACGATCGTGACCGGCCGGCCGGAGTACGTCCCCGGGGCGGACGGCGAGTGCATGGCGGAGAGCCCGATCTCCCGCCACCGCGCCGTCAGCAGGTTTGCCTTGTGCTCCGGACTGTTGATCCACATGTTCAGCGCGCGTGCGGCGTCCACGTCCGGCGACGACCAGAGCAGATTCTCGCCGACCGACCAGAAGTGGTGGAAGCCCATCGGATAGAAGCGCGCGATTCGTTTGTCGAACGAAGAGCCGTTGGCGGAGTCGTGCGAGAAGTAGCCACGTGCGGCCATCTCGGCCGAATGCTGGCGCGCGGCCTGTGACAACGCAGGCGACAGCCTCAGTGCCACGAGACCGTGGGCCCGCCGAAATGCGTTCAGGTCGGCGAGGACGCCGGCCTCGAGCGACTGCATCGGCACCGCCCGGCCACCCGGGACAGCCCCGGCAGGGGAGGCGGCGGTCCAGAGCGCGACCGCGGACGCGCAGAGGAGCAGCAGCTGGGCGATGCTGCGACGAGACATGGTTCGTCAATCGGCCTCGTTCGAGGGACGAACATGAACCGAACGAGGGATCTTTGGGGGGTCAGCCGCTGGTGGCGGCCCGCCGACTGCGCAGGAAATCCACGAGGATCACCTGGAGCGTTCCAGCGACGGGGATCGCTGCCAGGGCGCCGAGCACACCGGCCAGTTCGGCCCCGATCAGCACCGCGATCAGCACCACGAGCGGCGAGAGCTGCACCGTCCGCCCGTAGACGACCGGCTGCAGCAAATGGTTCTCGACCTGCTGGTAGACGACGAAGAAGACGACGACCACGATCCCGGCGGGAATCGAGTGCAGGAATGCGACGCCCGCGATGATGATCCCGGCGATCGTCGCGCCCGCCAGCGGAATCAGGTCGAGGATTCCGACGATCAGCCCGAGCGCGACCCAGTACGGGACGCCCATGATCAGGAGGACGATCGCGGTGCTGACGCCGGCGATCAGGCTGATCAGCAGGTTCCCGGTCACGTAGCCGCCGACAGTCCGGTAGATGTCGTGTCCCACGGCGCGCCACCGTTTCTGCGACTGGGGACGCATGAGCCCGAAGAGCCGCTCGATCCAGGCCGGCCCTTCGAGCAGCATGAAGAACGTCATGAAGGCGATCGTCACCGTCGCGACGACGGCGGTGATGACGCTCTTCGTGATCGCAACGGCCGTACCGGTCAGCCCAAAGAGCTTCTTCGCGCCGCCCTCGTGCAGTGCGGTGCGGGCCTTGTCGACGAGGTGGTACTTCGTCTGCAGGAAACCGAGGCGCCCCTTTCCCTTCGTCAGGTCGTGGAGGTAATCCGGGACCTTCCTCGCGAAGCCGGAGACCTGGTCGACGAGCGTCGGGATGAAGAGCGCGCCGATCGCCGCGATGACGGCGATCGCGAGCAGCATGACCGTCCCGGTCGCGAGCCCTCTGCGGCCGCCGTATCTCCGTTCCAGCCAGTCGACGGCCGGGTTCAGCGCGAGCGCGAGGAACATGGCGATGAACACCCAGGCCAGCACATGACGCGAGATCCACAGCACCCTGAGCGTGATCCCGGTCGCCACCAGGATCCCGATGACGAGAAAGACCGTTCTCGGCCGGAAGTGAACGAGCCGCTCGCGCTCGGCCTCCACCGCTGCAGCATCACGAGGGCGCCGGACGGTAGCGTTCCGCTCCGTGAGCCTGCGCGGCCGCACGATCGAGCAGACGGCAACGCTGCCGGACGGACGTCACGTCACGGTGCATGTCGGCGTCCCGGAGGATCCCTACATCCCGCGCTCTCAGTTGGAGACCGTCGACGTCGAGCTGCATTCGGGAGGGTCAGTCCTTGCGGCAGTCAACACAGTGCTCGACCCCGATCAGGAGAGCGAGGCGCTCCAGCTCGCGCGCGAGATCAAGAAGGGGCTCGAGTCCGGGGAGCTCAAGCCGACAGCCTCGTCCATCGAACCTCTGGCAGACACGCTCAGATGAACGCAACGGTGCAGACGAACCACGGCGCGATCGACATCGAGCTCTTTCCCGCCGAGGCGCCGAAGACCGTGGACAACTTCGTCAAGCTCGCGCGCGACGGGTTCTACGACGGCGTCATCTTCCACCGTGTAATCCCGGACTTCATGGTCCAGGGCGGCGACCCGACGGGAACAGGCAGCGGCGGGCCCGGTTACTCGTTCGAAGACGAGTTCAACGAGCACAAGGTTGAGCGCGGCGCGCTGGCGATGGCGAACGCAGGGCCGAACACGAACGGGTCGCAGTTCTTCATCGTCACCGCAGACGCGTGCCCGTGGCTCGACGGCAAGCACACCGTCTTCGGCAAGGTCACGAGCGGGATGGACGTCGTGGACACGATCGCCGATCTGCCACGCGACGGGCGCGACAAGCCGCACGAGGACGTCGTGATGGAGCGCGTCGAAGTCTCGGACTAACGGCGCCGAGCTCAGCAGCCGATAGTGAGGCCATGCCAGCGGCCTCGGGCTCCTTCTACTTCCTCACGAGCCTCCTGCCGTTCGTGCTGGTCTTCGGCGTCTGGATGTTTGCGATCCGAAACGTGCGGACTCGCGTGCCGGCGCAGCAGCAGCCGCTCGTGGACAAGCTGGAGGAGATCCGCGCGGAGCTCGAGCGGCTCCGGAAGTCGGTCGAAGACCACGAGCCGGCCGAACAGCGCTTCGGCTTTCGCTCCTAGCCGAGCCAGGCTTCGCGCGAGATTCCGGCGTATTCCTGAATCGCGCCGTAGATGCACTGCAGGACGCTCGTTCGATTCACGACCACGCGAGCCGTCCCATACGGGAGCATATTCAAACGCTTTCTTTTGCTGTGCCTCGAGTAGACGTTCACCACCGACTTGAGCAGATTCGCTTCCGGCAGCCCAAGATGATCAAGCCAAAATCGTTCGATGTCGCGTTGTCTTTCGATGTGGTCGGCAAAAAGGTGGCACGTCAACCGAATGTCGTGATCACCGAGGTCAAAGTACGTTCGGAGGAAGCTGACGAAGAGGCGAAGCAGTTCTGGATCTGAGTTGGTAAGCCGAACCTGATTCCTGCCCTTGTCGCCCTCAGCCCAATACAACATGCAGCCGGCGACGTGAAGAGGCTCACCTCGTCGAGCGAGCGAGCGCCCAACTTCCTGCGCCCGCAGACGTGCAGAGCGCCGACGAGCCGCCATCACCGTCCAGCCATTGAGTTGCCGGTTGTATGCGGGATTCTGCTCGAGGAGAGCAGCCTTCTGCTTATCAGTCAATTCGATGTCGCGAACCCAAAGACTCACTGACGAGGTGGAGACGCAGAGGCGCTGCGCAATCGTCTTGATCGAGAGGCCGTCGTCGGCGCGCATCGCCCTTGCAAGATCGCGCTCACGTGTTTTCACATTGGAAAACTAGCGGCAAGCCCGGACGACAGAGCGCCCGACCGGGCTCGAACCGGTGCCAGGAGATTGGAAATCTCCGGTGCTACCACTACACCACGGGCGCGTCGCCAGTAGCGTAGCGATGTGGACCCGCAGTCGTGGTCCGTCGATCCCGACGCAGTCGTCGTCATTCCGACACTCGTTATCGGCTACGCGCTTCTGCAGGTTTGGTGGCCGGTGCCGTTACAACGCCGGCTCGCGTTTGCGGTGAGTCAGCTTCTCTTGCTCGCAGTTTTCCTGACGCCGCTCGAAACGCTGGCGCTGCACTACCTGCTCTCGGCGCACTTGCTCCAGAACGTCGTCGTCGCGGAATGGGCGCCCGGGCTCGCGGTCGTCGGGATCGCGCCCGCGCTCGCGCGCGAGCTCGAGCGCTACCGGCTGGTGCGCACGCTGACGCATCCGCTCGTCGCGCTCCCGGGCTGGCTCGGGACGTACTTCGTCTGGCACGTCCCGTGGATCTACGACACGGCGCTCGAGCACCCCAGCTCGATCCTCCACGTCGAGCACGCGTCCTACTTCGCGGCCGGCGTGCTGATGTGGTGGCCCGTCGTCCACGGACGCCTCTCCGACGGCGCCAAGGCGACGTACCTGTTCGCCGCGTTCGTGCTGGCGTCGCCGCTCGGGCTCCTGCTCGCACTGCTCCCGCATCCGGTCTATGCGTTCTACAAGCACGCCCCGCATCTCTGGGGGCTCGGACATCTCACCGACCAGCAGATCGCGGGCGTGACGATGGCGGTGGAGCAGGCGATCGTCTTCTTCGCCCTGTTCACGTACTACTTGACGCGTTTTCTCCGGAGCGAGGCGATTGCCGGGGTCTACGAGCGTCGTTGACGCTTGCGCGCCGGTCGTCGTATCGTTCTGCGCGTGGAGGCTCGAGCCCAAGGTAAGCGCAGCACGGCACGGCTGACGCAGCAGACCGCGCTCCTGCTCGGCGGCGCGCTCGTCGCCTGGATCGTCACGGTCGACCGGATGTCGGGGATGGACATGGGCCCGGGAACGAACCTCGGCGGGCTCGGCTGGTTCGTCGGAATCTGGGTGACGATGATGGCGGCGATGATGCTGCCGTCGGTGGCGCCGATGGTGCTGCTGTTCGACCGCGTCTCGGCGGAGAAGGCACGGCGCGACCTTCCGTACGTCCCGACGTGGATCTTCGCGGCGTCGTACCTCGCCGTCTGGACTGTCTACGGACTGGGTGCGTACGCGCTCTACCGCGGCGTCCGTGCCCTCCACCTCGGTTTCCTGAACTGGGATCGCGGCGGCCCGTACGTCGCAGGTGCCCTGATCGGGCTCGCCGGGCTCTACGAGCTGACACCGCTCAAAGAGGTCTGTCTCCGCCACTGCCGCTCGCCGATGCACTTCGTCCTCAGCGGGTGGCGCGAAGGCGTCTCCGGAGCGTGGCGGATGGGCGCGGAGCACGGCGCGTACTGCGTCGGCTGCTGCTGGGGGCTCATGGTCGTGCTCTTCGCGCTCGGCGTGATGAGCCTGTTCTGGATGGCGGTCGTCGCTGCGCTGATCTTCGCGCAGAAGGTGCTCCCGTACGGGGACCGGCTCTCGCGTGTCTTCGCCGTCGCGTTCGTCGCCTTCGGAATCTGGCTCGCAGCGGCGCCGGGCACCGTGCCCGGCCTCACGCAGCCCGGCGCGATGCACGCGCCGAAGATGCAGATGACGCCCTAGAGGCTCTTCGAGGGTCAAGCCCAGTGTGCGAAGTCGGGGCGGCCGGATTCGAACCGGCGACCTTCGCGTCCCAAACGCGACGCGCTAACCAGGCTGCGCTACGCCCCGTACCGGAAGTGTAGGCTGCGGCGCCGCTGATTCGGTCGTCGCCGGGACGGCCGCTGGACTGGCCGCTGCCCCCTCCTGAACGCGTGCCGGTCGTTGCCGGCCCCGGCGACGAGCCGATGGTTGCTCGAACGGGCCGACAATACGCCTCCGTCTTGAAGGGATCGTGCGAATTGCGACAGCAAACTGTTAAGGCTCGGCCAGGCCGTCGGATACGTTCGCGCGGTGGAGCGTTCCGCCGCCGCCGGCTACACGATGGTCGCCGTCGCCGCGGCGTTGTTCGCGGTCAACGCGTCCGTCGTCAAGGTGATCGAGCACACCGGCTTCGGCGCGCAGCGCCTGACCGAGGTGCGGTCCACGGGCGCCTTCGCAGGTCTGGCGCTGATCGTCCTCGCAACACGCCCGGAGGCGATCGCGATCACCCGTCGTGAGCTCGTTCTCGTCGCCGCGCTCGGAATCGGCGGCCTTGCGCTCGTCCAGTGGTCGTACTTCTTCGCCATCCACCGCCTGCCGATCGGCGAGGCGCTCCTGATCCAGTTCCTCGCACCGCTCCTCGTTGCCCTCTGGGCGCGCTTCGCGTTCCACGAACGGGTCCGCCGGCGGTTGTGGGTCGCGCTCGTCCTCAGCCTCGCCGGGCTCGTCCTGATCGTCGAGCTCTGGCGCGGAAAGCTCGACGGTGTCGGCATCGCGATCGCCGGCGTGGCCTGCCTCAGCTTCGCCTTCTACATCCTGCTGGCCGAACGCGGCACGCGCGGGCGCGACCCGATCTCGCTCCTCGCCTGGGGGTTCCTGTTCGCCGCCCTCTTCTGGGCCGTGGTCGAACCGTGGTGGTCGTTCCCGGGCCACGCGTTCAGCGGCAGCACCTCGCTCCTCGGCCACATCAGCTCGCTGCACGCCCCGCTCTGGCTCCTGGTCGCGTGGATGATCGTCCTCGGCTCGATCGTGCCGTTCGCGCTCGTCGTGGCGGCGCTGCCACGCATCGGAGCGACCCGGACGGCGATCGTGGCGATGCTCGAGCCGGTTGTCGCGATCCTCGTCGCCTGGGCCTGGCTGGGCGAGTCCCTGGACGGCGTTCAGCTCACCGGGGCGGCGCTGACCCTGGCCGGAATCGCCCTTGCCCAAACCGCACGTTGAGGCTGTTCGCAGGAAGACTGGCCGCGTATATCCCCCTTTTGGGGGATAGGCGACGTCCGATGCCTTCTCCACACTGCCGCGAATGTTGAAGACAAAGAAGGTTCTTGTTGCTTTTCTTACAGGTTTGAGCGTTTTCGCCTCGGCGGCGACCGCCTCCGCACGAGGGCTGACCTCCTCCGAAAGCTCACTCCTGAGTGTCATCAACGCGGCCCGCACGAGCCATCGCCTCGCCCCCCTGCGGCTGGACTACCGTCTCCTCCGCGTCGCCCGCGCCCACTCGGCGGACATGCTGCACCGGCAGTACTTCTCCCACGGCGCGTTCCCGTCGCGTGTCCGGTCCTCGGGCGCCGCAGGCCCCGTGTTCGGCGAGGACCTGGCCTGGGGGCCGATGAGCGCTTCGTGGGTCGTGAGCCAGTGGCTGGCGAGCCCGGCCCACCGTGCCGTGCTGCTTCGACCGGGCTTTCGCCGCGTCGGCGTCGGCGCCTTTCAAGGCTCCTTTTCCGGCCGGCCCGGCGCGCTCGTCGTCACCGCAGACTTCGCCGGCCGCTAGCCGTCGCTGAAGGCGTAAGGGACGCGCGCACGGGGAGTGCGCGCGTCTCTCTTCGCCTTGACTACTCCGACTCCATCAGTGACCGGAGCTCGCCGAGCTTTTCGGCACGGAGCTCGTCGCGTTCGCCGCGGTCGATGCGGTGGAGAAGGGCGCGAACGAGCGGTGCCAGCTCGAGCGGGTTGAACGGCTTCGTCACGTAATCGATACCGCCGATGTCCAACCCTTTCGCGCGGTCGCGGAACTCCGCGCGCGCGGTCAGGAAGATGATCGGGATCCGGCTCGTGCGATCGTCCTCGAGCAGCTGCTCCGCGACGCGCCACCCGTCGAGCCCCGGCATCATCACGTCGAGCAGGACGACGTCGGGCTTCTCGCCCTGCGCCCTTTCGATCCCGGCGGGGCCGTCGGCCGCCTCGACCACGTCGATGCCTTCCGCTTCGAGGTTCACGCGGCAGAGGAGCCGGATCGGCGCCTCGTCGTCGATGACGAGCACTTTGGTCATCACGCGGTGCTCACGGGCGTTTGCGCGCGTCTACCCATTGCGTCTGCCTTCTACTCCCGCGCAACGGGCAGTTCGAACGCGAAGCTCGACCCCTCCCCTTCGCTCGACTCGACCCAGATCCTGCCGCCCATCGCCGTGACCAGCTCCCGGGCGATGAAGAGGCCGAGGCCGGTGCCGCCCGCGCCGTCGCGGACGGTCGACTCTGCCCGGTAGAACTTCCGGAAGATCCGCTCCTGCTCCGCGACGGGAATCCCGACGCCTTCATCGATGACTCGGACTTCGACGACGTCCTTCGTGCGCCGTGCGCCGACCGTTACCGTGCCGCCGTCGGGCGAGTACTTCAGTGCGTTCTCGACGAGGATGCTGAAGACCTGGCGCAGCTTGTCGCGGTCGGCCTCGGCCGAGAGCGGCTCGGACGGGAGGTCGACTTCGACGCGCTGCCCGTTGACGGCGCCCGTCTCCTCGACGTTCCCCACCACCTCAGACACGACGGACGCGACGTCGATCGGCTCGGGCTCGACGTGCAGGTCGCCGGCGTCGAGCCGCGCGACGTTCAGAAGCTGGTCGACGATCCCGGTCAGGCGCTCGGACTCCGACGCGATGTAGCCGAGGAAGATGCGCCGCTCCTCCTCGCCGAAGAGGACATCCTGGCGCAGGAGCGTCTCGGCGAAGCCGTAGATCGATGTCAGCGGCGTCCGGAGCTCGTGCGAGACGGCGGCGACGAAGTCGGACTTCACCTGCTCCACCATCCGGTCGGCCGAAATGTCGCGGAACGCGAAGATGCGGCCGGCGACCTCGCCGAGGGGATCACGCATCACGGCTTCCGAGAGCGAGAGCCAAACATCCTCGCCGCCGCGCGCGATCGAGACCAGGCGCGGGCCCGACGGGCCGTCCCCCTCGGACGCCAGCGTTCGCTGTAACACCTGCGCCGGCGTGCGCCCGAGCGCTTCGGCGGCCGGGATGCCGGTGATCTCCCCGGCGGCGGCGTTCCAGAGCACGACCTGGCCGTCGCGGTCGACGGCGACGATGCCGTCGGCGACGTTCGCCAGGATCGCGACGCTGCGTTCCTTCTCGAGCGAGACGCGGGAGTACAGCTCGGCATTCGACAGCGCGGCGGACGTGTTCGCAGCGAGTGCGAGGAGTGCCTCGATCTCCTCGGGACGCCACGTCCGTGGACGCTCGGCGTAGACGGCGAGCACGCCGTGCAGAGATCCCTCCGGCCCGGTGAGCGGGACGCCGAGGAAGGCGCGGTAACCGGCAGTCAGAATCGGGTCCGCTGCGAGCAGCCGATCGTCCTGCGTCGTGTCGTCGACCGCGACCGGCGCCCGCGACTGAAAGACGTCGCCGGAGAGGCGTGCACTCGACGGGACTCGCGTACCGATTGCCGACTCTGCGCCGGCACCGCTCGCGGCGCCGACGACGAGCTCGTCGTCCTCGACCGTCCGGATCGCGCAGGCGTCGGCCCCGAGCAGTTCGGGCGCCTGGTGGACGACCTCGTCGAGCACCGCCGTCGGATCGAGCTCCGTCGCAAGAACGCCGCCGGTGCGCGCGAGCTGCTGGGACAGCCTGCGCGCTGTGCGCTCCGCCTCGAACAGCTCGCTCCGCTCGAGTGCTCCGCGTGCGGCGTCGGCCAGGTGGCGCCCGAGCTCGAGGTCCTCGTCCGCGAACGCACGGGTCGCCTCGAAGAAGACGAGCACGAGTCCGTTCGTCCCGTCTCGCGCGCTCGCGACCGGAACGGCGAGCAGCGCGCGGTAGCCGCACCGCTTCGCGAGCTCGAGCCAGTCCGCGTCGAAACGATCGTCGTCCGCGACGTCCGTCGACGCAACTACGCGTGCGTCCGTCGCCGCGCGCCGGAGGACATCGGCCGAGGCGGGCAGCTCGTGCTGCAGCGCGTCCCTCAACGCCGCCGGTAGATCTGCGGCACCCGCCAGCTCGAGTGCGGACCCGCGCGGCATCAGCACCGCCGCGAACGAGCCGCCGAGCGCCTCGTTGGCCGCCTGCGCGACCGCCTCTAGCGTCGCCTCGAGCGACAGGGACTGGCCGAGGACCGAGGCGATCCGGAAGAAGCCCCGCTCGACGCGCGCCTGCCGCGAACGTGCGTCGTAGGCCTGGGCGTTCGCGAGCGCCAGCGACGCGAGGCCCGCATACGCCTCGAGGAGCTCGGCGTCCTCCTCGTCGAAGCGCCGCTCGCCGCGCGCGCCGACTCCGAGCACACCCTGAACGGCGTCCCCGAGTCGCATTGGAGCCACGAGCGCACCGCTGAACTCGGCGTAGGCATCGCCCGGAACGGGATCGTCGAGTGCGCCGTACTCGTCCGCTGCGACAGGATGTCCTTCGCGCAAGGCGCGGCCTGCGAGGCCCCGGTCGGCCGGGAACTCGAAGCCGACGAGCTCGCGCGGGAGCCCGTAAACGGCGGCGCAGCGGAGGACCCGCCGGTCGGCGTCGAGCAGATAGCAGTCGGCTGCGTCTACCGTGAGCAGCCCGGCGAGCTGCTCGACAAGGCGCTCGAGCACGGGTTGCAACTGGAGGTCGCTCGTCAGCGACTGCGCGGCGCGCAGGAGCGCACTCTGTTGCTCGATGCGCCGCCGCTCGCGGTGGAGTGCGTCTGCCAGTTGCGACGTCGTTCGTGCGCGCGCGAGCGCGAGCGCTGCGTCGCCGGCCAAGGCCTGGAGGAGATTCATCTCTTCGGGGCCGAATGCACGCCGTTCGTCCGCCGTCCCGATCACGAGCACAGCGATCACGCGCCCCTCCGCGATCACCGGGAAATAGGCGGTGCTCTTCGCGCCAACCGCGTCGATGAGCCTCCGGCTGACCTGCGTGGACGCAGCGGCGTCGAAGACCGTGAACGGAGCGCCCTCGACGACGGCACTCGCGATCCCGGAGGGCTCTTGCTCGAGGTCGGACTGAAACTCCCTGAACCAGTCAAGCTCGCGTCCGTCCTTTCGAAGCAGGCAGCCGCGAGCAGTTCGTCCATCGTCGGCGACCAGAACGAGCGCCGAGACGTCGACGCCGACGAGCCCTTCCACCTGGACGAGCAGGAGCCTCGCCACGGCCTCGGCGTCGCGCGCTGCCGCGAGCTCGCTCGAGGTCTCGGCCATCGACTCGAGCTCGCGGTCGCGGACCGTCGAGGTCTGGACTGCCTCCCGGACGCGAACGCCGCCCGTCGCGACGACGGCGCGCTCCCGCCACCGAGCCAGGACGAGGAGGGGTGGCGCCAGCAGGGCGAGCGCAACCGCGAATGTAGGCCAGACGCCTCCCGGGAGGGGTGTCCGGTGGACGGCCAGCTCCGTCCCGTAGGGTGCCGCCACGACGGCGAGGCTGGGAAAGAGCAGGACAAGCGCCCAGTCGACGGCCGTCGCCCGCCCCCGCTCGGCCCAGAGCGGGGGCGCCAGCAGGGCCGTCGCTCCGAGGTAAGCCGCGGCCACAACGAGGAGCGGCACCGCGTCGAGCCACAGAGCTTGAGCCGATTGTGTCACTGGGGCGTCCTGATTGTACGGAGCGGTCAGAAAGGGGTCGACCGGGATAAAAGGCCGTTCTCAGCGCGGTTTTCAGGCGTCAGGACCGACTTCCTGCGGCTTTCGAAGATGGGCCGAACGGCCTATTGGAAAGGAGAGGCCGACTCGTTAGCGTCCCGGCCACTGGGCGATGCGAACCGCGGCGCGTTCTTGGCCTTGCAGTCCGCGGTGAGCACTGGAAGAGGCCCGTCGCCACCGACCCCCCCGAGCGACGGGTCTTTTCCATTTTTGAGGGCGCCGTCGACGGTTCCCCTGGTGCCTCCGAGAGGCCTGTTGCTACCTTGGCCGTAGGTGGTTCAGCGAGTGCTTCTGGCCTCGCCTCGGGGTTACTGCGCCGGGGTCGAACGCGCGGTCGAGACGGTCGAGCGGGCACTCGCGTTGTACGGCGCGCCCGTCTACGTCCGCAAGCAGATCGTCCACAACGCACACGTCGTCCGTGAGCTCGAGGAACACGGCGCGGTGTTCGTCGACGACGAGCGGGACGCACCGGAGGGAGCGACGCTCGTGCTGTCAGCACACGGGGTCGAGCCGGCGGTCTACGCGCGTGCGTCGGCGCTGCGGCTGAACACGATCGACGCGACGTGCCCGCTCGTCACCAAGGTGCATGTGCAGGCGCGGCGATACGCCGCGGACGGTTACCGCGTCGTCCTGATCGGACACGCGGGCCACGAGGAAGTGGTCGGCACGATGGGCGAGGCGCCGGATGCGATCGTCCTCGTCGAGTCGATCGGGGACGCCGAGGCGCTCGACCTTCCCGACGGCCCGGTCGCGTACATCACCCAGACGACGCTCTCGGTCGACGAGACCGGAGAGATCATCGACGTGTTGCGGCGCCGCTTCCCATCGATCCGCGCGCCCCAGCGCGAGGACATCTGCTACGCGACGTCGAACCGCCAGTGGGCCGTCAAGGAGCTGCTCGCCGAGGTCGACCTGCTGCTGGTGATCGGCTCGCGCAACTCCTCGAACTCGAACCGGCTCGTCGAAGTCGCGCGCGGCGCGGGCGTGGACGCGCATCTGATCGACGACGAGACCGAGATCGACGAGTCATGGCTCGACGGGGTCGAGACCGTCGGCGTCACGTCGGGCGCGTCGGCGCCGGAGGCGCTCGTGCAACGCGTCTGCGATTGGTTTCGCGCGCGCGGAGTCACGCAGATCGAGCCGTTCTCGTCCGTCTACGAGGACGTCGTCTTCCGGCTGCCGGTCGAGCTTCGCCGCGCCGAGAGCTCAGCCGCCTAAGACATCGCTTGCCGATGCCGCCGAGGAGGTTGCGCGGGCTTTGCCTGCGCAACCGTTTATCCCGTTCCTAGGGTTCGCGAGAACCGCCCCATCCGAGCTCAGCCGCGTAGGCCTTCAATGCGGCTGAGAGACCGTGCGGCCGCGGTCTCGACGGCCGGAGGAAGCGTGCGACGCGCGCGGCCTGGAACTCGTCGACCGAGACGGCGCTTTCGACGCGACCGGTCTGATCCCAGACGCTGAACCTGACGTGCGGATCCTCGTCGAGGTAGCGCGAGACGCGTAGCGCCTTTCCCTCGTCGCGCGGATGCGCGGGGAAGAACTCGACGAGCTTGCGGCGCAGCGGCGCGGCGCACCAAGGACAGAAGCGGAACCGCTCCTCGACGCTGCCTCCGCACTGCGCGCAGGCCTGCACGCCCAGTAGTCTGCCGTAGCATCCGCCGATGCGCGAGGTCCCCGACCGCATCGGACGGCTGCCGGAGCAGTACTTCACGGCCTTGCTCGCGCGGGTCGCTGCGGCGGCAGCCGAGGAAGGCGAGCCGCTGATCGACCTCGGCCGTGGGAACCCGGAGACGGGCCCGCCGCCGCACGTGATCGAGGCGCTCCAGCGGGGCGCAGCGCGGCCGGACGTGCACGGGTACGCGCCGTTCGCGGGACTGCCGGTATTGAAGGAGGCAATCGCCGCGCGCTACCGCGACGTCTACGGCGTCGAGCTCGACCCGGCGCGCGAGGTCGCGGTCGTGCCAGGGTCGAAGACTGCGCTGATGGAGTTCGCGCTCGTCGCGGTCGAGGGCGGCGAGACGATCCTGCTCCCGGATCCCGGCTACGCGGACTACCCGTCCGCCGTCGCGCTTGCCGGCGCCGAGCGCGCGTCCTTCACCGACTTCGAGACGGCTCGGGGCGCAGCGCTCTACCTGAACTACCCGTCCAATCCGACCGCGGCATGCGTGCCCGATGGGCTGTTCGAGGACGCCGTGCGCTGGGCGGGGCGGACCGGCGCACTGGTGCTCCACGACTTCGCATACGGCGATCTCGTCTTCGACGGCCGGGCACCGCAGAGCTTTCTCGCAGCAGACGGCGCGCGCGAGGTCGGCGTCGAGCTGTTCAGCATGTCGAAGTCGTACGGGATGGCCGGCTGGCGGTTGGGGTTCGTGCTCGGCAACGCCGAGCTCGTGTCGCGGATCGAAACGCTGCAGGATCACGTCTTCGCGGGGATCTTCCGGCCCGTGCAGGAGGCAGGCATCGCCGCGCTGACCGGGCCGCAGGAGTCGGTGGGGGTCCGTCGCGCGACCTACGAGAGCCGGCGCGATCGCGCACTTGCGGCGCTGCGCGGCCTCGATGCTCAGAGTCAGGGAACGTTCTTCGTCTGGTTCCGGCTGCCGGAAGGCGTGACGGCGGAGTCGCTGCTCGTCAAGCGCCGAGTCGCGGTCGCACCGGGTGAGGGCTTCGGGCCCCGCGGCGCCGGCTATGCGCGCCTGTCGCTCGCCGTCATGGACGAGACGCTCGACGCAGGCCTCGAACGTCTGCGCGAGGGCCTGGTCTAAGCCTTTGCGATCTGCGGCTCGGCGACGCCGTCCGTCCGGATCTCCACGGCCAGCACCTCGTTCTTAATCCATTGCTCGTGCTGCAGGAGATCCACTTCGGTCTCCGGCAAGGTCAGCCTGATCCGATCGGTGAGCTCGAGCCCCGCGTCCTTGCGCTTCACGTTCACGAGGTGGATCAAGTCGAGTACGCGGCCTTCGAGCAGCAGCTCGTCGTCCAGCCCGGTCGAGAGCGCAACCGTGACGCCGTCGTCCTCGGCGAGCGCCCAGCCCGGGCGCGCGGTCCGCTCGACGAGCACTTCCTCGGAGGTCAGCTCGCGCCCGCTGACGCGCACGCCGCCAGCCGGAAGCTCCTCCCACTTCCCGGCTGCCAGCGCCTCACGAACAGCCCCGAGCTCCTTTCCGAGCTTCGGCCCGAGCAGCGGCAGGTTCGGCTTCACGCGCACCTCCATCGCCTCGACCTCGCCGAACTCCACGTCCTTCACGCGCAGCTCGTCGCGGATCTCGTCCGCATGCACCTGCGCAGCGCCGGCTCCCTGCACGACCATCCGCCTCAGCGGCTGGCGCAGCTTCAGGCCGGACGTCGATCGCGCCTGCCGGCCGAGCTCGACGACGCGGCGCACCGCAGCGACCTCCGCGAGGAGTTCCTCGTCGACCGGCTGTACCTCCGGCCAGCCGAGGAGGAAGACCGACTCCGGCGCTTCGTCCGTGCGCAGCACCCGCCACACGTGCTCGGCGAGAAACGGCATCACGGCCCCGACCACACGCACCGATTGCGTGAGCGCACTCCACAAGGTCCACAGCGCCGCCGTGTCGCCGTTCCAGAACCTGCGCCGCGACCTGCGGATGTACCAGTTCGACAGATCGTCGACGAAGGATTCGAACGCGCGAATCAGATCGGGCGTCCAGAACCGCTCGTACGCATCGGTCATCTCGGCGACGAGCTGTTCCGTGCGCGCCAGAAGCCAGCGGTCGAGCGGCTGCAGCTCGCCGACCGGCGCCGCGGAGGGCGTGAAGCTCACGACGTTCGCGTAGTCGACGAAGAACTTGACGGAGTTCCAGAACGTCAGGAGCCGCCGCCTGATCTCGGCCGCCGGCCCGTAGCCGAACCTCAAATTCTGGCTCGGCACCTGCTCGCAGAACATCCAGCGCATCACGTCGGCGCCCATGTTCTGGAGTGCCTCGGCCGCGTCGATCGAGTTTCCCCACGAGCGGTGCATCTCGCGGCCGGTCTCGTCCTTCAACTTCTCGTACGTGAGCACCGCTTTGTACGGCGAGCAGCCGACCAGCGTCACCGACATGAAACTCTGCGAGTAGAACCACAGGCGGATCTGCTCGCGCATCTCCGAGACCCAGTCGGCCGGAAACCACGTCTCCCAGTACGCGTGATCCGGAAGGTCGGCCCCGGAGAGCCCCGCCGACGCGCCGTTTGCATAGCCGTGCTCCACCCACTTCTCGTTCTGCCAGCCGAGCGTCGAGAACGGGACGATGCCGGCGTCGAGCCACGCGTCGCCGACCTCGGGGATTCGCCGCACTTCCCCTCCGCACTGCGCACACGAGATGGGTACGTCGTCGATCCACGGCCGGTGCAGTTCCTTCAGCTGCTCGAGCCCGCCGGTCGCACGCTCGCGCAGCTCGGCGAGCGAGCCGATCACGTTCAGCGTTCCGCACTCGCACGGATAGAACGGCAGCGGCAGACCGAAGTACCGGCGCCGAGAGATGTTCCAGTCGTCCATGTTGCGAAGCCAGTCGTCCATCCGCTTCTTGTAGAAGGACGGCGTCCACTCGACCGTTGCGTTCGCATCGAGCATCGGCTGGCGGATCTCGTCCGCCCGGATCAGCCAGTCGTCGGCAATCCGGAAGACGAGCGGCGTCGCGCAGCGCCAGCAGACCGGATAGCGGTGGATGATCGAGCCGGCCTCGACCAGCCGCCCACGTCGCTCGAGCTCGACGACGATCGGCTTTTCGACGTCCTCGGTCGAACGCCCCTCGTATTCGCCGTAGTCGGCGTAGAAGATCCCCGCCTCATTGATCGGCATCAGGATGGGCAGGTCGTGCGCTTGCGCGAGCTCGAAGTCCTCGGCGCCGCAGCCCGGAGCGATGTGGACGATCCCCGTTCCCTCCTCCAGAGTGACGTCGTCCCAGGGAATGACCCGGTGGACGACGCCCTGCTGCGCTGGGAGCTCGTCGAATGGCCCTTCGTACTCGAGGCCGACGAGCTCCTCGCCTAGAACACGGCGGACGAACGGGCCGTCCGGCTTCCGCGCGACCGCCCACCAGTCGCCGTCACGGGTCAGGCCGTACTCCGCATCGGGCTTCACCGCGGCGGCGACGTTCGCCGGCAGCGTCCACGGAGTGGTCGTCCAGACGACGAGCGACTCGCCCTGACGGGCGCGCAGAGGGAGGCGTACGTACAGCGACGGGTGTGAGATCTCCTCGTACGAGTTGATCAGCTCGTGCTGCGAGAGCGACGTGCCGCAGCGGGGACACCACTCGACGGAACGGTGGCCCTTGTAGAGCCACCCGCGCGCGTGACACTCCTTGAGAAAGCGCCAGATGTACTCGATGTTCGTGTCGGAGAACGTGTAGTAGTCGTTGTCCCAGTCCATCCACCGACCTAGCCGGCGATCCTGCTCGGTGATCACCTCGGCGTACTTGGCGACGCGTTCCTTGCACCGCTCGTTGAACTCGGCGAGCCCGTACTCCTCGATCTCCCGCTTCGAGTTCAGGCCGAGCGAGCGCTCGACGCCGACCTCGACCCAGAGGCCCTGGCAGTCGAAACCGCTCTGGTAACGCAGCTCGAAGCCGCGCATCGCCTTGTAGCGCTGGAAGACGTCCTTGAGCGTCCGGCCCCAGCAGTGGTGGGCGGCCATCGGGTTGTTGGCCGTGATCGGCCCGTCCATGAAGCTCCACTTCGGGCCGCCGCGGGTCTGCTCCCGGAGCCGGTCGAAGATCCTTTCGGCGTCCCACCAGGCGAGGACGTCCTCTTCGAGGGCGGTATGGTCGGGCTTGTCCGGGAGCGGTGCGAACATGCGGCAAGTCTAGGGGCGTCGGGGGAACCTCCCGGTTCCCCCAAACCCCCTCCACCGGTCCGCTTCGCGGACGGGCGGCTGCACCGCCGGGAATCCCTACGGTTTCCGAACCGTTCTAACGTGGGTAGCACCCGACGGAAACGAAAGGAATCAATGACGACTGCTGTCAAGACGACCGACTTCGAGCAGGAAGTCCTTCAGAGCGACAAGCCCGTCCTCGTGGACTTCTGGGCCGAGTGGTGTGGCCCCTGCCATGCCGTCTCGCCGATCCTCGAGAAGATCGCTGCGGAGAGGGAGGACGAGCTGAAGCTCGTGAAGGTGAACATCGACGAGGAGCAGGAGCTGGCGATCCGATACGGCGTCCAGTCGATCCCGACGATGATCCTCTTCAGGCGCGGCGAGCCCGCTGCGGCCGCAATCGGCGCCCAGCCCAAGGGCGCGCTCGAGAAGGCGCTCGGTCTCTCAGAGGCGTAGAGGGGGCCCTAGGCCCCCTCAGCCTGTTCTTTTTCTGGAGTGACGACGGGCGCGGCCGCCCTCAGTGCCGGCTCGTCGACGAGGTTCAGCACGCGCATCCCGTGCACGAAGACGATCGCGCCGCCGAGCCAGCCGCCGATCGTCATCACGCCGAAGCCGATCACGGTGAAGATGAACGCCCACGTCCCCACGAGCCCGTGTGTGTAGTGCTTGTGGCCGACGATGATCGCGAGCACGAAGAACACACTCGCGGTCGCCATCACGAGCGCGTGCGTCGTAGCGGTCCGCTTGAGCGGCGTGCCGGGCGTGATCGTCAACCAGTCGAGGAAACCGGTCAGAACCGAACCGGCCGACATGATCGCGCCGAACACGAGTGCGATCCACCAGCCGTACGCGCCGGCATGCGACGTGATGCCGACGACCTGCGCAAATGCTGCCGCCGTCGCGAACGTGTACGCGCCGATCGTCGCGTCCGTCAGCGGCGGATGAATCGGATGGCCGGGCAGCCCGTGCCAGAGGTAGCTGAGCTTCATAGCGCCGGAATCTACGAGATTCCCGTCGCCGCCGCGGCGAAACGCGTTAGAGGCTCTCAGGCTTCGTGCGAGTCCAGGAACCTGAGGAACGCGGCGTGCTTGGCCAGGTATGCCTCGATCTCGGCGACTCCCGCCCCGGCCCAGTCCTCGAGCCAGGTGTCGCTGAGGTCGTCCTCGATCTGGTGGAGGCCGCGCTCGCTCATCGCTCTAACTATCGGCGCCCGGATCGGACGGCACCATGGGCCAAACGGCTCAACTTTCTAGGCCGGTGGACCCATATCCTCGGGCCCAGAAATGGCCGGTCTTCTGCTCGTGAACCCTCGTTCGGGGGACGCCCGGCCCGGCGCCGGGGAACTCGTCGACGCGGCGCGCGTGCGCGGCATCGAGACGCACGTGCTGGGGGACGGCGACGATCCGGCCG
>JBASRJ010000294.1:0-22853 GCA_049273785.1 Gaiellaceae bacterium
GGTGAGGCTCAGCCCGAACGCGTCCCTGATCGCCGGAGCGATCGCCGGCAGGCCCACCCCGATCGCCGCGAAGCTGGTCTGGGCGAGCGTCCCCGCAGCCAGCACCGTCCAGCGGTAACGGGAACGCGCTACAGCCCGAAGGGGTTGAACGGCTTCGGCGAGGTCGAGACGAGCACGCTCTTCGTCTCCAGGTAGAGGTCGAGCGTCTCGAGCCCGAGCTCGCGCCCGAAGCCCGACTGCTTGTAGCCCCCGAACGGAATCCCGGGGAACGCCGTGTACGGCATGTTGATCCCGATCTGGCCGGCCTTGATGCGCGAGGCGAGGCGATGGCCGCGCGCGGGATCGCCCGTCCACACCGTGGCGAAGAGCCCGTACTTCGTGTCGTTGGCGATCCGGATCGCGTCCTTCTCGTCCTCGAACGGGATCACGGTCACGACGGGGCCGAAGATCTCCTCCTGCGCGACGACCATCCGGTTGTCGACCTTTGCGAGGACCGTCGGCGGGTAGAACGCGCCCTTACCGTCGCCCGGCGCGCCGCCCGCGACCACCTCGGCGCCCTCGTCCTTGCCCGCCTCGACGAAGCCGTGGACCTTGTCGCGGTGCGTCGTCGAGATCAGCGAGCCCATCTGCGTCTCCGGGTCGAGCGGATCGCCCACCTTCAGCGACTGCGCGTGCGCGGCGAACTGCGACACGAAATCGTCGTACGCAGACTGCTCGACGAGCACGCGCGAGCGCGCCTCGCAGCTCTGACCTGCGGAGTAGTAGATCGACCACACGGAGCTCGGAATCGCGTCCGCGAGGTCGGCGTCCGCGAAGACGACATTGGGGCTTTTGCCGCCGAGCTCCAGCGAGACGCGCTTCACGGTCTCCGCGCAGAGACGCATGATCTCGCCGCCCGTCTGCGTCGAGCCGGTGAACGCGACCTTGTCGACGCCGGGATGGCGGACGAGGTGCGCGCCGGTCGTCGGCCCATCGCCGGGGACGATGTTGATCACGCCCTCAGGGAACCCGACCTCCGCGGCCAGCTCGGCGATCCGCACCGTCGTCAGCGGCGTCGCGGGATCGGGCTTCAGCACCACGGTGCAACCGGCTGCAAGCGCGGGCGCGAGCTTCCACGTCGCCATCATCAGCGGGTAGTTCCACGGGACGATCTGGCCGACGACGCCGACCGGCTCCTTCAGCGAATAGAAGAGGAGCGAACCGCCGATCGGATTCGAGCGTCCCGCGATCGACGCGATCGCCGACCCATAGAAGCGGAAGTTCTCGACAGCCTGCGCCAGCTCGGCCTTGACGGACGAGATCGCCTTGCCGACGTTGCGCGCCTCGAGCTCCGCGAGCTCCTTGCGATTCGCCTGGATCGCGTCGGCGAGCGCGTGCAGCAAACGTGAACGCTCGTTCGGCGGCGTCTTTCCCCATGCTCCCGCGAGCGCGCCGCGGGCGGCCTCGACGGCCCGGTCGACATCGTCAGGGCCGGCCATCGCGGCACGCGCCAGCGGTTCGCCGGTCGCAGGCTCGGTCAGCTCGCGGACCTCGCCCGACGCAGGCTCCGTCGTCGCGCCGTTGATGAACAGCCCGTACTCGCGCTCGGTTGCGACCGCCATCTGCGCTGACGATACCGAGTTTCCGGCCTGTCTCCGCAGATCCTTAGTTGCCGGCGGCACTGCCTGCGCGCAGCCCTTCGAGTAGGGCCTCAACCTTCCGCGCCGCGACGACGTTGCCCTTGTGTTCATACAGACGAACGGCTTGCTCGGCCGCGGTCGCAGCTTCACTTGCTCGATTCTGAAGGTGCAGAACCTCGGCGAGATCCGTCAATGCGTCCGCGTGGTAAAGGACGTAGTCCGTCCCCTCGATGATCGCTACGCCCTCGCGAGCGAGCGCCTCCGCTTCTTCCGCCTGGCCGCGACGGGCGAGCACCTTCGCGCGTGCACCTCGCCACATCATCTGTGCAACAAGGACGTCCTTCGCGACGGTGTCCTCGCTGATCCGCGTGAGCTCGAACGCCTCGTCGTCGCGTCCCTGAAGCCAGAGAACGTCGGCGAGCTCGGCGGCAACGCCGCACAGGAACCACGCATCTCCCCTGTCGCGCAGGGTGTCGTAGCCGAGACGCAGCTCTCGTTCCGCCCCAGTCACGTCGTCGGCGAGCAGCTCGATCATTCCAGCCGGCGTGTACTGAAAACCGCTGCCGCGACCGCCGCCGAGCTCTTCGTCGATCGAGGTCGCAGCCGCCAGGCGTGTTCGCGCCTCGTCGAATCTCCCGCCGAAGGCCGCACACATCGCGAGGACGAGCAAAGCCGCCCCTTCGACACGTCGGCTTCCGCTTGCGCGTCCGCGCTCGAGCTCTGCCTCCGCTGCAGAGATCGCTTCCTCGACAGGGATGGGCCCTGTCGGCCCAGCCAGAAGCGCCAAGACCGCGAGCTCATCGTCGGTCATCGCGTCGCCGGCGGCCCGGGCGTGCTCGCGTCCGTGCTGCACGGCGTCCGCGAGAGCAGCGAGCCGGCCGTGATTCAGATGCACCCACGCGATCAGGTGCCACGTATGCGCAAGCGCACGGTCGTCGCCAAGCCGCTCGAACTCGAGTACAGCTTCGCGGGCCTCGCGCAGGACCTCCGCCGTGTCGATGCTCGGATCGGTCTGGAAGCGCAACCACATGCGCTGGAGACGCGCTCGCCAGCCGGTCCGGAGATCGGCGGCGCGGGCGGCGAGTTCCTCGGCCTCCGTCAGGACGTCACCGGCACGCGCGAGCTCTCCGCTCGAACACAGCGCCTCTCCGAGGTCCGGGAGAAGCTGCAACCGGATGGACGCATCGGGTGCAGGAAGCGACACCGCTCGAGAGAGGAGCTTGACGGCTCCCCGAGTGTCGCCGCGCTTCAGGGCAGTGCGTCCCGCCGATCCGAGACGCTGTGCGGCGCGTAGGGCCAAATCGCTCCGCTGCCGGCCCATCGGCGCGACCTCGATCCGGTAGCGACATGCCTGCTCGAGGTGATAGCCGACGATCTCATCCTCCCCGCCGATCTGCTCGAGCCAGTCAGCGTGCTGTTCGTGCAACTCGGCACGCAGTTCCTTCGCCATTGCGTCGTACGCGGCGTCGCGAACCAAGGCGTGGCGGAAGGTGAACGTGTCTTCCGTGTGCAGAGACGCTCGCCGCGGATGAATGAAGTCTTTCCGCACAAGCGCCAGAAGGCGCATGTCGAGGTTCGGCCGCTCGTCGGCCGAGATCAACGCTGCGACCCCGGCGCGCTCGAAACGTCGCCCGGAGATGGCCGCGCGCTCGAGGACCGCACGCTCGGCCGGAGACAGACGGTCGACACGGGCCGCGAGCAGCGCATGGATGGTCGGCGGCATGGCGGCGCGGCCGCCTTCCGACTCGAACGCTACGAGCTGCTCGAGAAAGAGGGGATTGCCCTCGGCGGCGTCGATCGCGCGAGCCCGCGCCTCCTCGGTCAGATCCCGCGCTCGCTCGAGCCGTTCCACGAGCGCCTTCGAGTCTGGGCCTGCCAGCGGCGAGAGTGAAATGACCGTCCTGTTCGGCTGCGGCGTCCCCCAGTCGGGACGATTCTCGAAGAGGTCGGGACGCGCCAGGCAGAGGAGCAGGATCGGCGCACCCGCTGACAGGCCGAGGACGTAGTCGAACAAATCGAAGATGGTCGGCTCCGCCCAGTGCAGGTCGTCGACCACGAGCACGAGGGGGCGCTCGCTCGCGATCGCCTCGAAGAGCTTCCGAAACGCCCAGAACGTCTCCTCCTGCTGCGCGCCGGCCTCGCCGCCGCCGACCGCCGTCGCGATTCGCTCGGCGACTGCGACTGCGCTTGCCTCGCCGGCGAGACGCGCCTTGATCCACTCGCGCGGGTGAGCTCCTGTCAGCCCTCCCACGATCTCGCGCAGGGGCGAGTACGTGATCGTCTCGCCGTACGCGAGGCAACGGCCGACGGCGACGGTCGTGGTCCCGGTGACTTCGTCGACGAATTCGCGCGCGAGACGGGACTTGCCGATCCCGGGTGGTCCGACGACCGTGCAGACCTGGCACGACCGTTCCCGGATCACCGCCGCCAGCACGTCGCGAAGGAGGCGGAGCTCGCGCTCGCGCCCGACGATCGGCGCGTCGAAGTCGGCGCCTTCGCGAGCTCCCTGGCGAACGTCGAGAAGACGATACGCCTCGACCCCCTCCGGCTTGCCCTTGAGTGCCAACAAACCGACCGAGTGCGCGTCGACGTGATCGCGCACGAGCCTGAAGGTGGCGTCCCCGAGCAGGATCTCACCCGGATTTGCGGACTCCTCCAGTCGCTGAGCGACGTTGACGGCGTTCCCGATTGCGAACGACTGTCCTTCGGACGGATCACGCGCGACAACCTCGCCCGTGTCGAGGCCGATGCGCATCCCGAGCTCGATGCCCCAGGCCTGTATGAGCTCCTCGTTCAGCGCGACGAGAGCGCCCCGCATCTCGGCCGCGGCGCGGACAGCTCGCAGCGCGTCGTCCTCGTGCAGCTCCGGGATGCCGAAGACCGCCATCACGGCGTCTCCGATGAACTTCTCGACCGTGCCGCCGTGGCGCTCCAGTGCGGCCTGCATCGCCGCGAAGTAGCCGGACATGACGTGCTGAAGCGACTCGGGGTCGAGCCGATCGCCGAGTGCCGTCGAGCCGGTCACGTCGGCGAAGACAACGGTGACAGTTCTCCGCGTCGCCACGGATCGAGTGTACGACCGGACTGCCGGATCGAGAACACGGATTGTGGCGGCGGGCACGAGCGCGCGCCGCCACAATCCTCCCCGGTCAGGGTGCCGTGATCGAGCCGAAGAGGCCGTCGGCCTCTCCGTTCGGACCGGCAGTGAAGAACAGGGTGTTCGTCGGACCGTTGGCGGGGTCTCCGTGTCCGAACTGCAAGGCCCACAGCCCGTCGATGGCGAGCTTCTTCCCGTCGGCGGTGCGAAGCTCACCGCGATGGGCGAACTCCCCGCTCGGCAGCTCCTCGTACGCGTTGACCTGCCCGTCGCCGAAGTTGCCGACGAGCAGGTCGCCGCTGAAGCGGCCGAAGTTGTCCGGCGCCGACGCGAGCCCCCACGGCGCGTTGAGCTGGCCATGCTGCGCGACGCGCGCGAGCAGATGCCCGGCCAGGTCATATGCGTCGACGAAGCCGCGACCCTGGCCTGCAACGTCGTCCACGGCGCCGGCGCCCTGCTTCGCGTAGGTCACGAAGACACGAGAGCCGATCGTCTGAATTCCGAACGGCGCGTAACCGGCCGGGAGTGTCGGATCCACGAACCCGGAATCCGGACTGAGGTTGAAGGTGGTGCTGTCGAACACGTCCACGGTGCCGTTGTGGAAGTCGGCCGCGTAGAAGCGATCACCGGCCGGCGAGATCGCGAGGCCTTTGTAGATCGCGTGTTGCGTGGAACGATCGGCGAGGACGAAGGTGTCATTGCTCGGTGGATGCCAGCCGCGGATCTGGCCGTCCTCGGTCGAGAACACGAAGAACGCCCGAGCGGCGAAGGACCAGAAGACGGCGCCCGTCGGTCGAGTCGGGACGTTCACGACACGCGACTGCGGTGTCCCGTCCGCCGCGTAGATCGTGGACTTGTTCGTACCGTTGTCCCCCACCCACCACGGCGTCGGGCCGGCTGTCAGACCCCAGCTGTTGACGAGATTCGGATCGAGGTGCGCCGCCGCCCCAGGGACGTTCGACGCGAGTGGATGCATGGTGTAGCTGTTGTCCGGCGCTGCGGCCGCCGGCACGGCCACCGCGACTGCGGCGGCGAGAACGGCTGCAAGCCAGGCGATGAGCCTGTACGAGCTCCTCTGCATGAATCCCTCCCTGTTTGTTCCCCCTCCTACTTCTGCGGAGGGCCCCGGAACGGATTGGAGCTAGGGAAGGTGCGGCAGGTCGGGCAGCGTGATCGGCAGATCCGGAGCGGTCACGGGAAGAGGCGGGATCTCAGGCAGCGCCACAGATGGGAGCGAGACTTCTGGGGTCGAGATCGGCTTGTCCGGAACGGACACGGAAGGGACCGAGACCGAGGGAGACGGAATGGACGTGGAAGGCAGCGTCCCACCCGACTGCGGCGGGCTCTGCGCGCCACCCTGATCCGGCGGAGTGGGAAGCGCGGGCCGCTGCGACGGGCGAGTCTCCGGCGTCGCGACTACGGATGCCGAGGTCACGGGCGGGACGCGGCCCGCGGGCCGATCGGCGGCGTTGCTCGCGGGAGCGCCGGGAACTCGGTTTTGATGGAGAGCCGGCGGGCTCACGGGTGCAGGCCGCGACGGACGTGCGTGATCGCCGTTGGAGGTGGACACGGCGACCGCCGTCGCCATGGCTGCCGCAACGAGAGCCACCGCAGTCTTGAGACCTGCACCGCCGAAGAGCGACTTGAGCACGCTGAGCAGCGAGGCGACGCTCAGGGCCCGCGTCCGCGGCTCGTCGACCTGCTCCAGCTGCTCGGCGAGCGAGCGCCGCGCGCGGAACACGAGCATCTCGACCGCGGCCTCGGACAGTTCGAGCTCCGTGGCGATCTCGCGGTACGACAGGCCCTGCCACTCGCGCAGCAGGATGATCGTCCGGTACCGCTCCGGCAGCTGCTTGAGCGCTTCCGCGAGCGCCGTTGCCTGCCCCGTGACGTGCTCGGGCGCGGCGACCACGTCCTGGAGCGCATCGAGGTCGCGCGGCGTCTCGATCTTGCCGCGGCGCCAGGCGGTCTCCCGCCGGGTCCGGCACACGTTCTGCGCGATCTTGTAGAGCCACGCCGCTTCGAACTCCGGGCGGATACCGCGGCGAAGCCCACGGTAGGCGTTGAGGAACGTCGTCTGGACGGCGTCTTCGGCCTCCTCGCGATTCCGGAGCAACCCGAGGCAGTAGCCGAAGATCCGCTGCGAGTGCCGCGCGTAGAGGTCGGCCGCGGCCTGGGCCTCGGTCGGCCTGCCGAGCTGCGGCTCGGCGATGGAGGGAAGAGCGCTCACGTCCTCATCCGCCTGCTCACTTTGGGTCCGTTTTGGCCTTTTGGCAAGAGGGGGGAGCGGGCGCCCTGCGGTAAGGCGCCCGCTGTGGGGGAGGATCAGTGGAGAAGACTGGACGGCCGGGCAAGGTAGAAGCCCTGGCCGTAGGTGACGCCGAGGGAGCGAAGAACGGCGAGATCCTCGGAGGTCTCGATTCCCTCGGCCGCGATCGTGGCGTCGATCCCCTCGGCGAAGCGGACGAGCGACCAGGCGAGCGCTTCCCGGGCCGGGTCGCGTGCGATCTCGTGCGTCAGCGTGAGATCGAGCTTCACGATGTCGGGCTCGAGCCGAAGAATGTGACGAAGGCTGGCGAAGCCGGCGCCGACGTCGTCGATCGCGAGCCGGGCACCACATTCGCGCAGCGGCGCCAGCGCCTCCGCCAGCACGTCGTAGTCCTCGACTTGCGCGTGCTCGGTGATCTCGATGATCACGCGGTCGGCGATGCCGAGGAGGAGCTCGAAGAAGCGCGGGTGCAGTGCCGTCGCGGGCGACACGTTGATCGCGAGGGCCACCTCCGGCGGGAACTCGGCGAGCCGTTCGACCGCGGCTTCGATCGCCGCCAGCTCGAGCTCGGCTCCGAGACCCACGCCCGCGGCCTCCGCAAACCAGTCGGACGGTGGGCGCATCGGCTCGCGCCAGAAGCGGGCGAGCGCCTCCAGCGAGACGACCGTGTTGTCCTCGAGGTCGAAGACCGGCTGGAACTCGACGTTCACCTCTTCGTCGTCGAGGACCGACCGGATCCGCGACCATTCGAGCCGCCGTTTCTCGGTCTGCAGCTCCCGCTGGTCGAGCTGCTCGGCGACGATCTCAGCCAGCACGCGCATGAAGCGGATGTCGCGCCCGTTCAGCGTCGGCTCCGGGTCGTGGCTCAGGCAGCAGAGCGTCCCGTACAGGCTGCCGTCCCAGAGCCGCACGGGAACTCCGACGTACGCGCCGATGTCGGCGTCACGCGTGATCGGGAGATCGGCGGTGCGCGGATCGTGCATCGCGTCGCGAACGACGCTCGGCAGTCGTCCCTTGAGCATGCGCTGGCAATACGTCTCGATCAACGGGATGTGCGCACCGACTTCGATGCCGAACGAGTTCGAATCGCCGTCGGACGCCTCGACAACCGCCTCGCCGTCCGCGAACGCCGTCACGAGAGCGACGTCCATGCCGAGTGCTGAACGAACCAGGGCGAGCATGCGCTCGATCGACTCGCTCGAGCCGTCCAGGCTGACCCGGGCGAGCTCGGCGAGGCCGTCGAGCCCCGGCGAGGTCTCGATCTCAGTGGCGCTCATGCTGTCCTCCCAAGCGTTGCGGTCTCCCGCCCGGGCGAGGGCGAGAAGAGGGACGGCGCGCCGGCTGCTACCTCAACGACGGCGTCGAGCAGATCGCGCGCAGGCGTGTCTTTCGTCACGTAGCGGACGGCGCCGGCTTCTCGGGCCCATTGCTTGCACTGCGGCGAAGCCGAGGCCGTCACCATTACGACGCGGACGCGGGGCGAGACACGGCGGACGGCTTTCGTCGCCTGGATCCCGTCCATGCCGGGCATGTGGAGATCCATCAGGACGACGTCGGGACGGAGCGTGCGCGTGAGCGTCAAGGCCTCCGCCCCGTCCGCCGCATGACCCACGACGTCGATCCGCTCGTCGATCCCGAGCGTGAGCATCAGCGCTTCCGCGAAGAGCGCGTGGTCGTCCACGATCAGGACGCGCACCGGCGCTCTCACGATCTTCAACTGATTCCGTGCTCGCTTCATCTCGACGACAAGAACTGTGGGCGCCCGGAACCTTTCGCGCTCGGAGCGAAGTTCACTCGTTCGAGTGAACGGTTTACAAGCGAGAAAACAAGGCGGCCTGCCCCTGGCCCACGCCGACGCAGAGCGTGGCAAGGCCCGCGGCCGTTGCGGTTTTACGAGCGCCGCTCGAACAGTGCGGCCTGACCTTGGCCAACGCCAACGCAGAGTGTGGCGAGGCCGTAAACGCCGCCGCGGCGTCGCAACTCGTGCAAGAGGGAGACGACGAGCCGAGCGCCGCTCATGCCGAGCGGATGGCCGAGTGCAATCGCGCCGCCGTTCACGTTCACCTTCTCCTCGTCGAGACCGAGCTCGCGAACCACGGCAAGGCTCTGCGACGCGAACGCCTCGTTGAGCTCTACCAGGTCGATCTCCGCCGCCGACACGCCCGTTCGATCGAGCAGCTTGCGAACGGCCGGGATCGGCCCGATCCCCATCACGCGCGGGTCAACGCCGGCGACGGCGCTGCCGACGAAGCGGCCGAGCGGCTCCACGCCGAGCTCGCGCGCCTTCTCCTCGCTCGCGACGACGACGGCGGCCGCGCCGTCGTTGATGCCGCTCGAATTGCCGGCGGTGACGGTTCCGCCTGCGCGGAACGCGGGCTTCAGCGCGGCGAGCTTCTCCGAGGTCGTGTCCGGCCGCGGATGCTCGTCGCGTGCGAGCCCGTTCAGCGGGACGAGCTCGTCGTCGAAACGACCGGCCTCGTTCGCCGCGGCCCAGCGCTGCTGCGAGCGAAGCGCGAACGCATCCTGCTCCTCGCGTGAGACGTTCCAGCGCTCGGCGACGTTCCCTCCCGTCTCGCCCATCGACTCGAGGGGGAACAACTCTTCCAGACGCGGGTTCGGGAGCCGCCAGCCGAGTGTCGTGTCCCACACCGTCTGATTCCCGCGTGGGAACGCATGCTCCGGCTTCGCCAGCACGAGCGGCGCGCGCGACATCGACTCGACGCCGCCGGCGACGAACAAATCGCCGTCCCCGGCAGCGACCGCGTGGCACGCGGCCACGACCGCAGACAGGCCGGATGCGCACAGGCGGTTGACCGTCACGCCCGCAACCGACTCCGGCAGGCCTGCGAGGAGCGCGGCCATGCGCGCGACGTTGCGGTTGTCCTCGCCGGCCTGGTTTGCCGCGCCGAACCAGACGTCCTCGATCGCGTCGGGGGGAACACCGGCACATTCGACCGCGGCGGCGATCACCGCGGCCGCCAGGTCGTCCGGTCGAACGTCGGACAGGGCGCCGCCGTAGCGTCCGATCGGCGTGCGGACGCCGGCGAGGATGACTGCGCGACTCACGGTCTCAGCCTAGACCGGTGCGGTGAGGCTCCGCCGCGCTCGTTGCCCGCGCTGAGCTACTCGGCGAACTCGAGCCGGACGTCCTGATACACGCCTGCGGCCTGCGCGCGGCGTAGCAGCTCCTCGACCGCCCGCCGGCCCTCTTCGCCGTAGCCCAACGTCAGCTCGTTCACGTAGAGCGAGACGAATTGGTCGGCGAGCGGAACGTCGAGGCCGCGGCCGAACTGCTGCGCGTACGCAAGCGCCTCCTCGCGGTGCTCGAGACCCGCGTCGATCGACGCGCGCAGAACCGCAGACAGCACCGAGATCCCGTGCACGTCTCGCCGCACGACGTTGACGCCGAGCGGCAGCGGCATGCCGGTCTCGTCGAGCCACCAGTCGCCGAGGTCGAGCGACTTCTCCAGCCCCGCGGCCGCGTACGTGAGCTGTCCTTCGTGGATCAGGAGACCCGCGTCGGCACGTCCGGTGCGCACCTCGTCGAGGATCCGGTCGAACGGCACTTCGCGATAGGTGAACGGGCCGCCGAGGGCCAACCCGAGGACGAGGAAGGCCGTCGTCATGCGCCCCGGAACGAGAATCTCCGCCCGCCGCAGCTGGTCGAGCGTCTGCAGCTCCCGCGTGACGACGATCGGCCCGTACCCGATGCCGATCGAAGCCCCGTGCGGAAGGAGGACGTACTGATCCTGCACCAGCGGATACGCCGCGAGCGAGAGCGCCGTGACCTCGAGTTGTCCCCGAAGCGCCCAGAGATTCAGCGTCTCGATGTCCTCGGCGACCAGCCGGATCTCATAGCCGCGCGTGTCGACGGCACCCGTCGCGAGCGCCCAGACCATGAACGCGTCGTCGGGATCGTTCGAGTGGCCGACCCGGACCAGCATGAGCGTGAGCCTAGACTGTGGCAATGGCCAAGCCGGCCCTGACGGAGGCGATCCAGGACTACCTGCGGGAGATCTACAAGCTCGGCACCGAGGGCGGCCGCGTGTCGGTGACGGCGCTCGCGAAGCAGCTGGGCGTGTCTGCCGCCTCGGCGAGCGCGATGGTGAAGAAGCTCGCGGCCCTCGACCTCGCCGTGCACGAGCCGTATCGCGGGATCACGCTGACGCGCGCGGGCGAGCAGGTTGCGCTCGAGGTGATTCGCCATCACCGGCTGCTCGAGCTCTACCTCGCAGAGACATTGGGGCTGCACGTCGACGACGTCCACGACGAAGCGGAGCGGCTCGAGCACGTGATCTCGGAAGAGCTGGAGGCGAAGATCGACCGCGCGCTCGGCTTCCCGACGCACGATCCGCACGGGGACCCGATCCCGGACGCGAACCTCAGGTGGCCGCGGAGTGACCGAAAAAGTACCGCTCCAAAGGCTTCAACAACTCATCGCGCAAGAACGGCTTGACCTTGGCCGTGTTCCCGTCCTCCTCGAGGACGCTGACGTCGTCCTCCAGCGCGCCGTTCGCGGCGTCGAGCGCGTCCTCCAGCTCGTAGCCTTCGAAGACGTAGTCGTCGTGCCGCGGCTCGTCGGAGGGCCGGTGTTGGGGATTCACGGCGCGTCCGACCGCCCAGAGTGCACCGGGTTTCCGCTCGATCCAGATCACGACCCGTTCCTCCACGCCCGTGTCGTCGACACCGGTGAGGATCCGTTCGGCGAAGCGACCAGCGGTTGACTTCCGCCTCACAGGCCAAGGATACAATTGCCTCGATGCAGCGCTTCGCCAGCCTGCTGCGTAGCCCGTTCTCCTTCCTCTTCGCCCGCTCGAGCGCAGAGGATCGTGTCGCCGCCTACGTCGTGCGCGAACATTCGCGCGGCCGCGGCCTGTCAGAGATCCTCGAGGACCGCTACGTGCAGAACCGCTTGACCGTCGAGCAGCAGCGACGCTTGCTCGACCGCCCGGAGGTCGTGAACGCGCTCGGCGACGACGCCGTCGAACAGACGCGCCGCGAGCTCGAAAGTCTCGCGAGCAGCTAGCGCCCGCCCTCGCTGGTGCGCACCCCAGCGTTTCCGGTTTCGCCTCACGAGCAGACGGTCGTCTACAGCGTCGCCGCCGGGATCGCGCGGCCGCTCGTGCGTCTGGTCTTCCGATCTCGAGTGAGCGGCCTCGAGCACGTTCCCGAAACCGGCTTCGTCGTCGCTTCGAACCAGCATTCGAACCTGGACGGCGTCGCGCTCGGGTGTGCCCTCTATCCTCGGCAGGTCCGCTGGATGGGGAAGGCGGAGCTGTTTCAGCCACTCGTAGCGCCCTTCATGCGGGGCCTCGGCATCTTTCCCGTGCGCCGCGGTGAAGGGGACGCCGGCGCAGTGGAGTCGGCGGTCGCGCTGGCTCGGGCAGGAAATGCCGTCGGGATCTTCCCGGAAGGGACCCGGCGTTCGAAGGGTTTCCGCAAGAGACATGCAGCGCGGCCGCACACGGGAGCAGCCCGAGTTGCGCTCGGTGCAGGCGTGCCGCTCGTCCCGGCGGCCATCGCCGGCACCGAGCGGTTGCTGCGCCTCCGGCGATGGCGGATCGCTTTCGGGCAGCCGGTCGCGATCGACGGGCTGGCAGAGGATTCCCACGCTGCGGCGCGCGAGGCGACGGTGCGGCTCTGGTCCGCGGTGACGAAACTCGAGTCGGAGCTCGCGCGTCGGCCACGGTGGCTCCGACCACGGCTCATGCTCGACGTGTCGCTGAGGGACTTGCTGTTCGCATTGGCCGCCTGCCTCCAGCCGAAGCCGGGGACCGAGGCGCGCGTCCTCGACGCATGGGGTGAGCAGGACGAGTGCCTTACGTGTCTCTCCGTCCGCTCCGCGGTCGACCTCCTACTGGAGGCCCTCGAGCTCGAGTTGGGCGACGAGGTCGCGCTCTCGGCAGTCACGCACCCCGACATCGCGCGCATCATCGAGGCACGCGGCCTGCGGGCCCTCCCCGTCGACCTCGAGCTCGACACGCTCGCACCCCGTCTCGACAGCCTCGAGCAGGCGGTGACGCCACGAACGCGCCTGCTCGTGATCGCACACCTGTTCGGAACTCGTGTCGATCTCGCTCCCTTCGCGGAGGCGGCGCGCCGGCACGGGTTTCTCCTCGTCGAGGACTGCGCGCAGAGCTTCCGTGGGCCGGACGACAGCGGTGACCCACTGGCCGACGTCTCGCTCTTCAGCTTCGGCGCGATCAAGACGGCGTCCGCACTGGGCGGCGCGATCGTTTGCGTGCGCCGGCCGGAGCTCGCGGATCGCATGCGAGCAATCGAGTCACAGCGTCCGATGCAGCCACGGCTGGAGTACGCAGCCCGCGCGCGCCGCTTCTTCACGCTCGTCCTCATCTCGCGGCCGCGGCTCTACTACGCCTTCGAGCGGGTGCTCGCGCTTCGCGGCCGCGACCTCGACAACGTCGTCGTCGCCTCGGTCAGAGGATTCCGCGCCGACATCCTGACCCGGATCCGGCGGCGCCCGTCCTCGCCGTTGCTCGCGCTGATGGAGCGACGCCTACGCCGGTTCGACCACCGCCGGCTCGAGGGCCGTACTCAGCTCGCGCAGCACATGGCTGCGCTGCTGCCGCAGGCCGTCGAGCGGCCCGGGTCGCGTGCGTGCGGCGCCACCGACTGGGTTTTCCCCGTTCTCGCCGACAACCCGCCGCGTCTGCGGAAAGAGCTGCGTCGCGCGGGCTTCGACTCGTCCACCGCGACCACCAGCATCGCCGCAGTGCCCGCGCCTGCCGACCGGCCGGAGCTCGCTCCTGCGGTGGCGGAATCGATGCTGGCACGTGTCATCTTCCTGCCCGTCTACCCGGAGCTTCGCGAGGGCGAGGTGGCAGCGCTCCTGGTCGCGGTCGCGGACGCGACGACGGCCGCTTAGAGCTCTGTCCCGACGCCGCGCTCGCGCGCGAGCTCGACCGCTCTGGCTGCGATCGCGACGTCCCAGGCCGCAATGCCGTTCGACTTGAACACGACGATGTCCTCGGGCGACGCGCGGCCCTCGAGCTCGCCGGCGACGACTTCCTGCAGCTCGTGCACCTCGAGCCAGTCGAGCGTTCCGAGCTCGATCGGCTCGACGAGGTCAGACGACTCGAGGGCAGCCTGCTCCTTCGAGTCGCAGCAGACGAACCCGGCGCGTTGCAGCACGACGTTGTCGAGCTCGCGGGCGCCGAGGACGTTCGCCCCACACGCGCACACGAGCGCGCCCGGCCGGAGCCACTCGCCGCGCAGCACGGGGTCGCGCGACGTCGTGATCGTGACCACGATGTCCTGCTCAGCGGGGTCGCGGTGACTTTCGCCGGGCTCGGCGCCCACGCGCTTGCAGAACTCGCGGAGCGACCGTTCGGTCCGGCAGTAGGCGACGACGCGCTCGATTCCCGGAACGGCGGCACGGATGCACGCAACCTGCGTCTCGGCCTGATGGCCGCAGCCAATCACCCCCAGTGAGGATGCTCCTTCCTTCGCGAGGTATTTCGCAGCGACGCCGCTCGCCGCGCCCGTTCGCAGCCGCCCGAGGTGGTCGGCCTCGATCACGGCAACGAGCTCCGGTTTCCTCGCGTCGAACAGCACGACCACGAACGCCGTGCCCTCGTGGAACCCCGCGTAGACCTTTGCGCCCGCGTACCCGAGCTCGAGGTCCGAAGCAGCCATGTCCGCCAGCCGTCCTTCCTCCAACCTCAGTCGGCGTCGTGGCGCGTTCTCGACGGCGCCCTGGGAGAGCCTGAGGAACGAGCCTTCGACGGCGGCCACAGCGTCCTCGGCCGAGAGAAGAGCGCCGACGTCCTCCTCCGACAGAAAGAGCGTCACTCGAGCTCGGTGCCGTCGACCTTCCCGCACCGACGGCCATCCGCGTCGAGCAGCTGGTGATCGACGACGTTCAGTCCGAGATCGATGCGCTTGCTCAATTCTGGCCGACGTTCGTCAGGATCATGAGCGGCACCGCAGTGAGCGCAACCAGCAGGATCGCGAAGAGATAGACGATCCCGAGCACACTCGCCAGTTTCCCGTTGACGTATTCCGAGGTCAACGGAAGGGCGCCGGGGCCAGCGCGCCGCGCTTCGCTGCTCGATGAGAGGGAGTGAGAATCATGGGCTCGCCGTCCACGAAGTTCCGCACACGGCCGGGCCGAAACGTGACGGACGCGGCCGCAACGCGCGGTAATCTCGCCGACGTGACGAACCGGCCGCTCACCTCTCGGCCGGTTGTGACCACCGCCGTGCGGCCCTCTCCCGGCGTCGACGCCGTCCCGCCAGTCACGCCGAACAACCCGCGGCGGCCGCCGATTCCCGGCGCGGAGCGCGTGGGACGCAACACGATCGAGACGCTGCTCTTCCGCGGCATCTCGACACCGGTGGCATTCGCTCTCGTGGTGATTCAGAGCCGCTTCCTCGACCCCGAAGGGCGTGGCCGTTTCGTCCTGGTCGTCCTGACCGTGTCGATCCTGGCGCGGCTGTTGGGACAGCTCGGCGTCGCGGTGACGAGCCTCGCGGGCGAGGGCGAGCTGAGACCACTCGCCGCGCGGGCACTCACATGGACGGTGTTGCTCGGCGTCGGCGGCGCGGGATTGATTCTCCTCGCCGGGGTGACCATCAACGCGTTCGGACTGCGACTGGCGGCGATCGCGGCGCCCGCACTCGTGCCGAACATCCTCAACGCGTGTCTCTCCGGGATCCTGCTCGGCCGTGCACGGATCCGCCTGTGGAACGTGATCCAGGTCCTGCCACCTCTGCTGACGCTGGCGGGAATGCTCCTCGTCGTCGTCGGTCTCGGCGGCGGTGTCGACGCCGCCGTCGGTGTCTGGACGATCGCTTACGTCCTCACCGCGGTCGTCGCGCTGATAGCAGCCCGCGATTTGTGGCTGCCGCTGACGAGGGTGCGAATCCTCGATCGTCTCGGTCGCGCGATCGCGAGGCTCGCACTCGCGATGGGCTTCGTGCAGATCGTCAACCTGATCGGCTACCGCGTCGAGCTCTTCGTGCTCGAGCACTTCAAGGGGCTCGGTCAGGTGGGGATCTACTCGATCGCGATGCAGGCAGCCGAGGCGATCTGGCTCATCCCCGCAGCGGTGGCCTCGGCCGTCACCGGACCGGTCGTGCACGAGGACGAGGAGGGCGCAGCGCGCCAGATCCGGAGTGCGTGCGGCAAAGGACTGCTCTACACGACCGCCGTCGCAGTCGCGATCGGCGTCACCGCGCCGTTCGTGATCCCGCTCGTCTTCGGTGACGCGTTCCGCGGCGCGGTCCGACCGCTCGTGTTGCTGCTGCCGGGCGTCGTGGCGTACGCACCGGTGACGATCCTCGTCGTGTATCTCACCGTGCGCCGCGCACAGCCGCGCTTGAGTCTCTACGTCTCGCTGATCGGCCTGGTCGTCACGGCCGGGATGTCGGTGGTGTTGATCCCGCCGTACGGCGCGTCAGGCGCAGCAGTTGCGAGCGCAATTGGCTATGCGGCAGGCGGCGTCGCAGCCTGGCTGTTCTTCGTGACCCTGGCTCGCCGCGACGGCGAGACCGCGCTCTCGCCGTCGCTCACAACCGCTCGCGACTAGTTCCCGCGCGGAATCGTCATGGCAGCGAAGCTGCCGGATTCCACGCGGCAGTGCGCCCGGCATGATTCGAACATGCGACCTCTGCCTCCGCAGGGCAGCGCTCTATCCCCTGAGCTACGGGCGCGGGAACGCGGTCAGTGTAGCCGGGTGGGATGTCCGTTGACGCTCAGCTCCGCGTCGTCGGGGACTTCCGTTCGCACGTATCCGAGCGCCCGACCGCGTACTGCGCTCGTGATTCTCCCGACCACCTTTTCACCGTGGAGGATCTCCGCGTCGTGCGCCGGCACGTCGTCGCCTTCGATGCGCAACACGCGGAGACGGCGGTTCAGCTTGCCGCGGTAGTGCTGACGCGCGATCGGCTCCTGACCCGGATAGCACCCTTTGGTGAAGCTCACGTGCGTGTCGGTCAGACCAGCCTCTGCCGGCAGCACACGGTCGTCGATCTCGCGGCCCCACTGCGGGATTCCCGACTCGATCCGCCAGCGCTCGAGCTTGTCCTCGCCGACCTCCTCGCCTTCCGGGCGCTCGTCGAGGACCTCTCCGCTACCGAGGACGAGCCAGGACTCGTGCTCCTCCAGCTCGATCTCCGCTTTCGCAGCGAAGCGCGACCGCAGCAGCTCGTTCCGAACGCGCTCGCCGAGCTCCGGCTCCGTCGAGAGCAGGAAGTCGTCTTCGCCGCGACGCAGCACGCGCACCGGCGCGATCACGCGCGCCTTCGCTGTCAGCAGGAGCGCATCGCATGCCTGCCCGACCCCGAGCGCCTCGACGTCGTTCGAGACCAGCCGCTGCAGGTAGTCGCGCGCGTCGGGGCCGGCGACGCGGACAAACGCACGCGGCACCCGCGCGACAGCGCGGGACGTAACGGTTGCCATGGAAACTAGTGTAGGGACGCATGACGTTGTTCCGGTCGAAGGCCGAGCAGAAGCTGATCGAGCGGGGCCTCGACCCGTCACGCCTGCCCCCGGGCCAGTACCTGACGGAGAAATGGCCGGTGCTCCATTCCGGCACGGTGCCGCGCACGGATCTCGCGACGTGGGACCTCCGCGTCTTCGGTGAGGTCGAGGAGCCCCTGACGCTCACGTGGGAGCAGTTCAAAGAGCTCCCGGGCAACGACGTGACCGTCGACATCCACTGCGTCACGCGCTGGAGCCGATTCGACACGCGCTTCAGAGGAGTCCGCTGGAGCGAGCTCGCGAAGCTCGTCGGCCCGAAGCCCACCGCCCACTACGTCGTCGCGCACGCCGAGCAGGGCTTCACGTCGAACCTGCCACTCGAGGCGATCGAGGCCGACGACGCGCTGCTCGCGTACGAGGCCGACGGCGAGCCGCTCACACCCGATCACGGCTGGCCGCTCCGCCTGATGGTGCCGTCGCGGTACTTCTGGAAGAGCGCCAAGTGGCTCCGCGGGCTCGAGCTCCGGTCGACCGACCAGCCCGGCTTCTGGGAGCGCTACGGGTACCACAACGAAGCGGACTACTGGCAGGAGCAGCGGTACGGCTTCTAGGAACGGTTCACTCGAACGGGGGACGGTGGACAACTGTTCAACCGCCGATGCAAGACGCGAACCACCTCCCCCTAATCCCCCTCGCGAGCGGCCCTTTCAGGGCCGCTCTCGTTTTTCCGGAGAACGACGAAGGCCGGCTCTCGCCGGCCTCCGCTTCGTTCCAAGCGACCCTCAAGGGTCGTTACATCATTCCGCCCATGTCGGGCATGCCGCCGCCGACTCCGGCCCCCGCCTTCTCCGGTGCCTCGGCGACGATCGCCTCGGTCGTGAGGATGTTCTTCGCGATCGACGCAGCGTTCTGCAGCGCCGAGCGGACGACCATCGTCGGGTCGGTGATCCCGGTCTTCATGAGGTCCTCGTACTCGCCGGTCTCGACGTTCAGCCCGTGACCCTTGGGGGCGTGACGGATCTTGTCGACGACGATCGAGCCCTCGAGGCCGGCGTTGTCGGCGAGCTGCCGCACCGGCTCCTCGAGCGAACGCACGACAATCGTCGCGCCCGTGCGCTCGTCGCTCTCGTAGTCGTCGAGCTTGATCGCCTCGACCGCGTTCAGGAGCGCGACGCCGCCGCCGGGGACGACGCCCTCCTCCAGGGCGGCGCGGGCCGCCTGGAGCGCGTCCTCGACGCGGTGCTTCTTCTCCTTCATCTCCGTCTCGGTCGCAGCGCCGACCTTGACCACCGCAACGCCGCCGGCGAGCTTCGCCAGCCGCTCCTGCAGCTTCTCACGGTCGAAGTCCGAGTCGGTGTTCTCGATCTCCGACTTGAGCTGCTTGATCCGGCCCTTGATGGCGTCGGAGTCACCTGCGCCGTCGATGATCGTCGTCGTGTCCTTGTCGATGACGACGCGGCGGGCCTTCCCGAGCTGAGAGAGCTTCGTATTCTCGAGCTTGAGACCCATCTCCTCGGTGATCACTTCCGCACCGGTGAGGATCGCGATGTCCTCGAGCATTCGCTTGCGGCGATCGCCGAAGCCGGGCGCCTTCACCGCGACGGCCGTGAACGTGCCGCGCAGCTTGTTGACGACGATCGTCGCGAGCGACTCGCCCTCGACGTCCTCCGCCACGATCAGCAGCGGCCGGCCGGCCTGGATCACCTGCTCGAGCACGGGCAGGAGGTCCTTGACGGCGCCGATCTTCTGGTTCGCGACCAGGATGTACGGCTCGTCGAGCACTGCCTCCATGCGCTCGGGGTCGGTGATCATGTACGGCGACAGGTAGCCCTTGTCGAACTGCATGCCCTCGGTGAACTCGAGCTCGAGGCCGAACGTCTGGCCCTCCTCGACGTTCACGACGCCGTCCTTGCCGACCTTCTCGATCGCGTCGGAGAGGACGTCGCCGATCTCCCGGTCACGCGAGGAGACGGTCGCGACACGCGCGATGTCCTCCTTGGCGGAGATCTCCTTGGACTGAGACTTCAGGGACTCGACGACCTGCTCCACGGCGCGCTCGATCCCACGCTTGATCGCCATCGGGTTCGCACCCGCGGCGACGTTGCGGAGACCGTCCTTGACGATTGCCTGAGCCAGGACGGTCGCGGTCGTCGTGCCGTCGCCGGCGACGTCGTTCGTCGACGTGGCGACCTCGCGCACGAGCTGGGCGCCCTGGTTCTCGAAGACGTCCTCGACCTCGATCTCGCGTGCAATCGTGACGCCGTCATTGGTGATCGTCGGCGCGCCGAACTTCTTGTCCAGCACGACATACCGACCCTTCGGGCCAAGGGTGACCTTGACCGCGTCGGCCAGGATGTTCACGCCGCGCTCGAGAGCGCGCCGTGCATCCTCGTTGAACTTCAGCTCCTTGTGAGCCATTTACAACGTTCCTCCCTTTTCTCTTAGGCGGTTGCGCCTAGGCGGTTGCGCCCGCCAGCTCTTTCTTCTTCGAGGACTTCGATGTGGTCCCGACGACCTTTGCCAGAACGTCGGACTCACGCAGGATCAGAACCTCGTCGGTCCCGAGCTTGATCTCGGTCCCGCCGTACTTGCTGAAAATGACCTCGTCGCCTTCGGCGACGTCCATCTTGATGTACTTGCCGTCTTCGTCCCTCGAACCGGGACCAACGGCCAGGACGCGCCCGCGCTGCGGCTTCTCCTTCGCCGTGTCGGGCAGCACGATGCCGCTGATCGTTGTCTCTTCCTCATCGAGGACCTCGACGATCAGGCGGTCACCAAGCGGCTGCAGGTTCATCCATCTCCTCCTGTTCAGACGACTTTGTGACAGTCATTGGCACTCTCCGAGTGGGAGTGCCAGGGCATTGTACCGACGATTCGACTCACCGTGCAAGCCGTCAAGCAACAGTCTGTTACAAAGTGCCCATGCGCCGTGAGTTTTCCGCTGGAGGGGTGGTCGTTCGAAGGCTACGAGGCCGATGGGTCCTGGCGGCGATTCGTCCCGGAGGCAGGCCGGAGGGAGTCTGGGCGCTGCCGAAGGGCTTGATCGGCCCCGGCGAAGGCGCTGAGGCGACGGCGCTCCGGGAGGTGGCCGAGGAGACCGGGGTCGAGGCGCTCCCCGTCGAGAAGCTCGGCGACGTCCGGTACGTCTACACCTGGGCCGGCGAGCGGGTCTTCAAGGTCGTAAGCTTCTTTCTCTTCCGCTACGTGCGCGGGCGGCTCGGGGACATCCCCGCGGAGCACGCTCACGAGGTCGCGGAGGCCAAGTGGCTGCCGCTGGACGAGGCGCCGAAGCTCCTCGCCTACAAGGGCGAGCGGGAGATGGCGGCCAAGGCGCTCGACCGTTTAGGCTCCGCCGGATGACGGAGGCGGAGCGTCCTACTCCACCGGAGGAGACTCGTCCACCGGAGGAAACTCGTTTCCGGCGCGGCGTCCGGTACACGCACCGGACGGGGCTCTACGTCGCTCTGGCCGTCGCACTTGCGACCGCCGTCTTCCTGATCCTCCTGGTCGTCCAGAACTCTCGGCGCGTGAAGGTCGACTACGTGTTCGGGACCTCCCATACGCGGTTGATCTGGCTGATCGTCGTCACCGGCTTCCTTGGCTGGGTGCTCGGGATCGCCACCTCGTACCTCATCCGCCGCCGCACCCGCCGGCCCCGTTGAGCGAGCCGATGTACGCGTTGAACTTCTACTCCAAGGTGGTGGCCGAGCAGCTACGGACGCAGCGCAAGACGGCCACGATCCGCCTCGGCGACAAGGCCGGGAAGTACCGGAAAGGGATGGTCGTGCAGGTGCTCGTCGGCGCGCGCTTCGGCGCGCGGGAGAAGGTCTTCGACGCGGTGATCGACAAGGTCGAGGTGAAGACCCTCGGGGAGCTCTCACCGCGGGAGATCGAGCACGACAACCCGGAGATCCGCCGAACCGAGGACATGGCGACGTTCCTGTCGCAGCTCTACAACCGCGAAGTCACGCCGGACGACACCGTGACGGTGATCCGGTTCTCGCAGATCGTCAATCCGCGCGGCGTCTGACGCCCCAAGGGTCCGACCTTCCGGGTCAGACCCGCTTTCGGATCCGCGTCCCGAACAGCTCCGCAGCGCGAAGCGATGCTTCGCAGACCTCGCACTGAACGGCGAACGCGGAGCTGAACGGCGCGGTACAGGCGTCGCAGCGACGCAACACGCGGCCGCCGCACTGCGCGCATTCGTCCGGTACTTCCGCCTCGAACTCCTCGAACCACCTCCACGCAGCGCCGCACGACAGGCAGAACGCGGCCCAGTCACCGAGCACCTTGCGGCGCTCCTGCCGAAGCCAGTCCGCCGCCTTGCTCATCAGCGGTTCTGGAGCGTGTCGAGCCCGACCGCGAGCGCGACGGCGACGCGCCGGTCGAGCTTCCGCTCGTGATCGCCGGACAGGTCGAGGACGTAGCGATCGCGCAGCTGGAACTTCCTGTTCATGGCGCCGACGACGCGTTCGTCGACGAGGATGTCGAAGTTGTAGGGGATCGGGATCAGCCCGCCGACGTCCGGGACGAAATCGATCAGACGCCGTGCGATCGCCGCCACTTGCGACCGCTCCTGCGCGATCGCCACCTCCTGCTCTTGCGCGTCGCGCACGCGCCAGGTCGTCCGCAGCAACGACTTGCCGAGGACATGGTCGAGCGTCCCGATTTTCTCCTCGCCGGCGAAGACGTCGTAGCGCGAGCCGCCGGTGTCGAGCCACGTGCGCGCCTTGATGCGGAAGAGCTCCTGTGACTCCGACTCGTCGGCGTAGAACCGGATGTCCTCCTTGATCGCGAGCTTCTTCTGCCGGACGAACGCAATCGGCCCGCCCGCCGGCGTCTCTCCCGCGGCGAGCGGCGTCACGCGGTAGAGGTTCGCGATGGGTCGCACGAGCTGATCGACGAGGAAGCGGTCATGTTCGAAGCCGTCCTGGCTGCTCACGCCGGGATCGTAACCGCGACCGTTAGAGTTGGAACCCCATGGCCATCGCCCGTGAAGCCGAGCCCGTCGGCTCTCTGAAGGAGGTCCGGGAGGCGGGTCTCGACCGTGACGACCTGCTCCAGGTCTACCGCAACATGGTCCTGACGCGCGGGATCGAGGAGCGCGGGCACATCCTCTACCGGCAGGGCAAGATCCCGGGCTCCTTCTACACGGGCCGCGGCAACGAAGCGTCCTCAGTGGGCGTCGCGACGGCGATGGGCACCGACGACGTCGGCACCCCGCTACACCGCGACATGGGCGTCCACGTCACGCGCGGCGTCGAGCCGTGGCGGGTGCTCGCGCAGTACATGGGTCGCCGCGACGGACCGACCAAGGGCAAGGACGGCAACGTGCACATGGCCGACGCGCGACTCGGCCTGCTTGCGATGGTCAGCCACCTGCCTGCAATGCTTCCCGTCGCGGTCGGTTGCGCGCTCGCGTTCC
>JBASRJ010000316.1:0-4041 GCA_049273785.1 Gaiellaceae bacterium
GAGCCGCCGCGGGGACGACGGCGGGCATGGCACGGCCATTGATTATCGTGAGCCCCGTGGCCGGACCTCGCTACACGGGGCACTGCATGTGCGGCGGCGTGCGCTTCGAGGTAATCGAGCAGCCGCTCTCCGCCGGCTATTGCCACTGCACGCGCTGCCAGCGCCGGACCGGGGCGGCAGCCTCGGCGCAGGCGCGCATTGTTCCGGGATCCTTCCGGCTCCTCGCGGGCGACGAGCTCGTGCACGAGTACGCGCCGGGCGACGGCTGGCCGAAGTGCTTCTGCTCCGTCTGCGGCAGCGCGCTTTGGAGCAAGTATCCCGATACCGGGGAGGTCGGGAGCGTCCGCCTGGGGCTCTTCGATCCGGGCCACGGGATCCAGCCGCAGTGGCGGACGTTCGTCGACTATGCCTGTGAGTGGGAGCCGATCCCCGACGACGGGCTCGAACGCTACTCGGAAGGCAAACCGCGCTGACGAGGCGCTACGACAGCGCGGGAAGAGCTTGGTCGTGCTCGTTGCATGGCACTCGCGCACGTTTGGTGACAAACCCGTCCTCGTGCCCGCCTCAGTTGGCCTGGAGGCACTGGCCGAGGTCGCTGACGGCGGCGAGGGTCGACTACGGCCGACCCACACGACGAGCGACCAGCGGCCTGGCGTCGTCCGCGTCCGCTTAACGGGTTGGCGCTGGACACTTCACGCCGGAGCCGCTCTTCAGAATGAGACAGCTCTGCACGGTGACCTTGCTCCCGCTGCGAGCGCGGACAAGGCTGAGATTGTCGCTTGATACTCGAGCCAGGAAGCTCTGGCCGTCCGTGCTCACGTCGAGTTGGACGCTGAGGCCAAACGCCAGACTGCTTGCCAGCCGGGCGTTTGTCGTGAGCAGGTCTGCCAGATGCGGCGTGAAGCGGCTGTGTGCGGCCTTGTAGCTCTGTTCGCCTTTGTCGATCAGGTTCATCGCATCAATCGTCTTCGTCGCCCTGGTGCTCGCACTCGGCCCGGACTTGTGCTTCTTCAGCACTGCCGGCAGCACGAAGATTGCGAGAGCCGCAATCAGGATGAGCGGCAGGAAGCGTTGAAAGTTGGGCGGCATCCAACGACCTTACTCTCCTCGGCCGAACCAGTCGGACATGCGCGTGAACACCTCGTCCGTGACGGTGCCGTCCTCAGACGACGTAGACGCAGCCGTCCCAGTACGCGTGGACGTGCTTTCGGCGTCGGCCGCCGACGTCGAGCTCGAGCTCGTCCGGCTCGCGCAGGCGCTCCTCCAGGTAGAGCTCGATCCCGTCCGCCGGGACGCGTCGGAATGGCCGCTCACCCGCCTCGCTGGACGTCTCGAGAAAGATCAGCGAGCCGCCGCAGCAGCGCGTCTTCTTGGCCCATACGTACAGCTTTCCGCCCCGGTCTTGGACGAGCTGGACGGCCTCCGGAGAGGTTCTCACACGCACCTGGCCAACCGTACCAGCGTCATTTCACACGCGTCTTGGATTTCGTCGATGGGGTCGCGTTGCGCGGCGACTTGTTCAGCGGCGAGTGAAGCGTGCTGGGCGAGTGCCAGAGATGGGCGATGTCGATGGCGGGCAGCACGGCAGCGGCGTCGGAAGAGGCGTTGCCAGGAGGAAGCGCGATCACTCGTTCGAGGGACAACAGATCGTTTCGTGGTGCCGATTGCTGCCCTAGAGGGGATGGGATTCGGCAGCCGCGTTCCGCAGGCGCGGCTTGTTCGGGAAGCTCGCCGCTTCAGGTTCCGTCCTTTAACTGAGCGAGGTGGCGGGGCGGTTTCTCCATCCGTCCCGCCACCCACATCCGCGTGAGCGGTGCAGGAGCTCACCGGCGCGACGTGTGTTGGCTCCGCGGTGGCGGCTCAGGCGCGGAGCTCGTTGAGGCGCTGCTTGAGCGTCGCGATCTCGTCTTTGCGACGGTTGTCGAGCACCTTGAGGGCTTGTTGGCGGGCGGCTTCTTGTGCTCCTCCCGCCCAGCATGGTGAGAGGCTGGCTCGCCGAGAACGAACCTCGATTTGAGGAGAAGTCGGGATGGATTTCGCCGCCGACCGATCCGGACGCCGAGTAAGAGAGCTACCCGGGCGGGTCCTTTCCCCAGACGGAGATGTGTTTCGTGCTGTCACTCGTGAACGGCTCCTGGTTCCAGTCGCTCCAACGCTGGCGCAATTTCATGCCGGCGATCCGGGCCATCAGGTCGAGCTCGGCCGGCCAGACGTACCGGAACGGGGTCGACGACTGGCCGAGGCTCCGGTCACGGCGCTCGCCGTAGTGATGCGAGACGAGACCTTGGCTGGCGACGTCGTACTCGTCGAAGCCGAAATGGGTCGGATTCCTGTAGGAGAAGACGTGGATCGTCTCGCCCGGCGGCAGCAGCCGCAGCGCCGGCACGACGACCTCGATCACGAAGCAGCCGCCAGGCTCGAGATGCGCGGCGACGTTCTCGAAGCACGCGACCTGCTCGACTTGGGTCGTCAGGTTCATGATTGTGTTGAAGACGAGGTAGGCGAGCGAGAAGGTGTCGTCGACTCTCGTCTTCGCGAAGTCGCCGATCGTCACGGCGATCGCCTCCGCTCCGGGCTTCTCGCGCAGCTTCGCGACCATCGCCTCCGACAGGTCGATCCCGTGCACCCTGACGCCGCGCTCCGCGAGCGGGAGCGCGATCCGACCCGTGCCGATGCCGAGTTCGAGCGCGCCGCCGCCTGCCAGCTCGGCGAGGAAGTCCACGGCAGGCCCAACAACGGCGGGATCGGCCATCTCGCCGAGCGACTCGTCGTACCGCTCCGCCACACGCTCGCCGAAGTAGTCCTCGGGCACGCTCGCAGTTTTTCAAACGGCGCAGTATGCGACGGCGGCGTCTCAGAGCGCTCTACCAGCGGGTTCGTCGACGAAACAGACCAAAAAAGGGTCTCCGGCTCGAGGGCCTAGTTGGGATTGTGTGCGGCCGCGACGTGCTCGGCGATCAGTGTGGCGAGCTCGAAGAGGATCGTCGTGGCGTTCATTGCGGTGATGCCGTTCGGGCTGTCTTTCGTTGGCATGAGGCAGACGACGTCGCCGCCGATGAGGTCGTGTCCGCGGAGGCCCTGCAGGATGCGCGCGGCTTGAGTCATCGTGAAGCCGTCTTCGCCGGGTTCGAGGTTCGACACGCCCGGGGCGACGCTCGGGTCGAGGCAGTCGAGGTCGAAGCTGACGTAGACGGGGTGGTCGCCAACTCGGTCGCGGATGGCTGTGACGATGCCGTCGATGCCGAGCTCGTCGCAGCGCGCCTTCTCGAGTACGAGGTAGCCGAGTTGGTCCGAGACGTTCGCCTGTGTCCAGGGAGACATGTGTCCGCGCATCCCCAGCTGGATGCTGCGGCGTGGGTCGACGAGGCCTTCGTGGACGGCTTTGCTTGCCCAGTGGGCGGCCGAGTCGACGACGCCGAACCAGGTGTCCATCTGGTCGTAGGTATCGAGGTGCGCGTCGAGGTGGACAAGCGCGAGCGGGCGATCGCGCGCGCCGAGCGCGCGCAGGATTGGGAGCGTGATCGAGTGGTCGCCGCCGACCGCGAGCGCCCTCGCCCCGGCCGCGGCGATCTGGCGGAAGCGGGCCTCGATATCCAGGATTGCCCGGTCTGAGACCATGAACTCGGGCATGACGACGTCGCCGAGGTCGCGGAGGCGGCAGAGGTCGTGCGGGACGACGCCGAAGCGGCGGTGGCGGCGCCGGTAGCCGGCCGAGACGTGGCGTACGGCGCGCGGGCCGAGGTGTTGGTCGCGCTCGGTCGAGCCGTTGCCGGTGGAGTGGGGGACGCCGACGAGTGCGACATCGCAGCTTGCCGGGTCGGGGTCGTGTGGCGCTGCGAGGAATGTCGGGATGCCCCACCAGTAGGTGCTGCGCATCGTGCGCTCGGCGGCGGCCTCGTCCACCGGCTGATTCTAGAGTGGCGGCGTGCGCAGCCTGTGGCTCGACGAGGCGCTCGCCAGGGAGGAGGCGGCGCCGCCGCTGGAGGGTGCGGAGCGTGCGGATGTCTGCATCGTTGCGGGCGGGTTTACCGGTCTTTGCAG
>JBASRJ010000340.1:0-1975 GCA_049273785.1 Gaiellaceae bacterium
GAACCGAGGAGCAAAAGCGCCGCTACCTCCCGAAGATGCTGTCGGCGGAGGAGATCTGGTGCCAGGGGTTCTCGGAGCCGGACGCCGGGTCCGATCTTTCGGCCGTGCGCACGCGCATCGAGCCGACCGACGGCGGGTTCCTCGTCAACGGGCAGAAGGTGTGGTCGTCGCTCGCACACCACGCGGACTTCTGCATCCTCGTCGGCCGCAGCGACCCGGAATCGCAACGCCACGCCGGGCTGACGTACGTGATCGTCGACATGCACGCGCCCGGGGTCGAGGTCCGGCCGCTCCGCCAGATCACGGGTGAGGCGGAGTTCAACGAGATCTTCTTCACGGACGTCGAGGTCCCCGGCGAGAACCTCCTCGGCGAGATCGGCGGCGGCTGGCAGGTCGCGATGACGACGTTGCTGCACGAGCGCGGCACGCTGGGCTTCGCCCTGACCGGAACGCTCGACGCGCTGGTGAACAAGCTGATCACGCTGACGAAGCAGCGTGCCGCCGACGATCCGATCATCCGGGACCGCGTGGCGCAGGAGTGGATCGAGCTGCAGGCGTTGAAGCTCACGAACTACCGCTCGCTGACGACGTTGATGCAGACGGGGATTCCAGGGCCCGAGGGCTCAGGCTCGAAGCTGCACTGGTCGGAGCAGAACCAGCGTCTGACGAAGCTCGCGATGGAGATCCTCGGCGGCGAAGACGACGGCTACTGGGGCTACCAGCAGCTCCGCAGCCGCGGGAACACGATCGAGGCTGGGACGAGCGAGATCCTGCGCAACATCATCGCCGAGCGCGTGCTCGGCCTCCCGAGGTCACGCTGATGCAGTTCGCCTTCACCGAGGAGCAGGAGCTGCTGCGGCGCGAAGCGCGTGAAGTGCTCGGGAACGGCGGTTGGGGACGGGAGGAGCTCGACGACCTCGCCTTTCTCGATCGGGCCGTGCTGTTCGAAGAGGCAGGACGTGCGAATCGCGGCGAGGAGTTCTTCGATTCGGCGGCTCCCGAGAACGAGCGGCTCGCCGCGCTGGCGCTCGAGTCGGCCGGAATCGCCCGCCGCGCGCTCGAGCTCGGCGTCGAGCACGCGAAGACGCGCGAGCAGTTCGGCCGGCCGATCGGCGTCTACCAGGCCGTGTCACATCCCCTCGCGGACACCTATGTCGAGACCGAGCTCGCACGCTCGATCGCGTACTGGGCGGCGTGGTGCGTTGCCGAGGACGACGAGCAGGCCCCGATCGCGGCTGCGGCGGCGAAGAGCTACGCCGGGGACGTCGCCGTCGCGGCTTGCGAGCGCGCGATTCAGGTGCTAGGCGGGATCGGCTTTACGTGGGAGCACGTGCTCCATCGCTACTACAAGCGGGCGCTCTGGATCCAGAGTCACGGCGGCTTTCCGCGCGAGCTGCGCGCGAAGGTAGCCGCCTGGCTCCTCGACTGATCCGGCGACTCTCTACAGAACCAGCTCGGCCATCCTCCGCAGCGAGGTGACGTCGCGGGTGGCGACGAGGAGCGTCGTGGCGCCGGACTCGCGCCAGGCCTCGAGCCGGTCGCGGATTCGCTCGGGAGGGCCGACGAGCGACACGTCGTCGACGAGCGCGTCGGACACGGCCGCGCTCGCTTCGCGCTTCTTGCCTTCCAGGTAGAGGCTCTGGATGCGCTCGGCCTCCGCCTCGTAGCCGTAACGGCAGAAGAGTGCGTTGTAGAAGTTCGCGCCGCGCGCACCCATCCCGCCGATGTAGAGCGCGAGCAGCGGTCTCAGCATGTCGCGCGCCGCCTCGACGTCGTCCGTGACGACGACGTTCACCGAGGGCGCGATGTCGAAGCCGTCACGCAGCTCGTATCCGAACGCGTCGCGGGCGCGCTCGGGCGAGAAATAGATTGGCAGCCAGCCGTCGGCGATCTCGAATGCGGTGCGCACGTTCTTGGGGCTCAGCGCAGCGAGGTAGATCGGAATCGACTCGCGCAGCGGCCTGACGAGCAGCTT
>JBASRJ010000347.1:0-11361 GCA_049273785.1 Gaiellaceae bacterium
AAAACGCAGTTTTCGCGCGGCTAAATCCGGCGGCCGCCGGCGAACGTGCTGGCGTACCAGCCTGAGAGGCTGGAGATCTTGACCACATCGCCGCTGTGCGGCGCGTGGATGAACTGGCCGCCGCCGATGTAGATCCCGACGTGGCTGGCGCCGGCGAAGAAGACCAGGTCGCCCGGCTGCAGTTGGCTCATCGACACCGGCACGCCCATGCCGTACTGGACGTACGAGCTGTGCGGGAGCGAGACGCCGATCTGCGCGAAGACGTACATCACGAAGCCGGAGCAGTCGAAGCCGCGGGGCGTCGAACCGCCCCAGACGTAGGGGACGCCGAGGTAGCGCATCGCGATCCCGACGACGCCGCCGTGGATCGAGGGCGGCGCCACGGTCGAGCCCTCCGGGGTCGTCGCCGCGACGCCGACGACCGACGGATTGCCCGTGATCGGCTGATTCGCGTAGCGGGCACGCGCGCTGGCTGCGAGCTGGCGCTGCCGAGCCGCCTCCTGAGCCTTCAGCCGCGTGATCTCGCCGCGGATCGACGACAGGAGGTGCCGCCTCGCTGCGAGCTGCGACTCGATGTGCTGCTTCTGCGCCTGGCGCGCCGCGACGAGACGTTGCTGCTCGGTGCGCGCGTTCTGCAGCTCGACGCGATGTCGCTGGATCGCTAGCCTCGCGGCCGCGATCTCCCGGACGATCCGAGCGTCCTGCTTCGACGTCGAGTTGATCGTCTCGACGTGGTTCAGCAGATCGTCGAGGCTCGACGAGCCGAGCAGCACAGCCAGAGTGGAGTTCTCCTCACCTGCGGTGTATGCGCTGACGAGGCGACGCGAGAGCGCGGCTTGCGACAGTTTCAGGTTCGCGCGCGCCGTCTTGAGCGCGAACGCGTTGTCGTGCAGGTCGCTCTTGATCTTCTCGAGCCTGACGTTCGCGGTGTTGTACGCCTCGACCGCAGCGCCGAGCTGCGTGTCGATGGTGTTGATCTGGCTCAGAACCTGTTGCGCCTGGGCTTGCTTCGCTGTGACCGACGGGTCGGCGGTCGCGCCTGTCGCGGCCACCAGTGCCGCCGCGATTGCCACGAGAATAGCCTGCGCCTGTCGCCTCCGCGGATTAGTCACCAGCAAGAAGCATCCGGATGGCCGGCGCACCGGAGGGGGCCGGTACGTCACAAGTGGCGCACCCTAGCAACGGCTTCGGATGATCGCAACCACTCTTTTGCGCCGAAATCTGCCGAAAGTGTGCTCGAACCGGGCCGCACAAAGTCGAGTGAGACCGCAGGACTCCGGGTAATCAGGGCCTGTGGTAGCGTCAGCGACCGTGCGTGGGCGAAGGGAGACGCGCCGCGCGCCGGCATTGTTCGTCGCTGCAGGCCTCGTGCTCGCCCTGGCACTGCCGGGGGCGGGGGGCGCCGATCCGTCCCAACAGGCCGACGCGCTTCGCAGCCAGCAGACGGCCCTCGGCAGTCGCTCGCACGCCGCGCTGATGAACCTCTACTCGCTCGACTCGCGCCTGACACGGGCAAGAGCGCAGCTCGCCTCGTTGCGGCAGCGCATGATCGATGTTCGCGCTCAGCAGGCGCGTGTCGTGCAAGAGCAGACGATCGCGCGTCACGCATGGCGCCAATCGGTCAACGCGCTCGGCGCGCATCTCCGCACGCTTTACGAGCAGGGCGAGCCAGATGCAATCGCAATCCTCGTCGGTGCGACGTCGATCGACGACGCGGCCACGCGGCTAGACCAGCTCCAGCGCAGCGCACGCCTGAGCAAGCAGACGATCGCGCAGACACGCACGGCGCAACGCTCGCTCGCCCGCCTTCGCATCACGCTGGCGGCCCGCGCAGACGAGTTGCAGCACCTGCTCGCGCAGGCAGAGGAGACGACGGCGGCGCTCGAGCATGCGCGCTCGCAGAAAGTCGCCTACCTCGCCTCGCTCGCCCGGCAACGCTCCCTGAACGCGAAACAGATCGAACGCCTTCAGGCTGCATCCGCGCAGATCGCCGCGCGGTCGCAGACGATTACAGCCGACCAGGAGACGGTGCCGGTGGCGGCGCCGGTCTCGACGGACGGAAACACGGTCACGGTGAGCGCAACGGGGTACTCGCTCCCAGGCCACACGGCGACCGGTATGCCCGTGGGCTGGGGCGTCGTCGCCGTGGATCCCGCCGTCATTCCCCTCGGGACGCGGATGACGATCCCCGGCTACGGGGAGGGGATCGCCGCGGACGTCGGCAGCGCGGTGCGGGGGGCGACGATCGACCTCTGGTTCCCGACCCTGGCGCAGGCGCGGGCCTGGGGCCGCCGCACACTCACGATCACCCTGCACTAGACTTTCCGCGCCCGCCCTCCCAAGTCGTCGGAGGACGCCCAGTATGAGCGAGGCACTGACAGCTGAGGAATCCATCGTCGACGACCCTCGAGTCCTGATCGTCGACGACCACGATCTCTTTCGCAGCGGGCTGCGCAACCTGCTCGAGGAGCAAGGCGTGCTCGTCGTCGGGGAAGCCGCAGCCGGGCAGGAAGCGCTGCGCATCGTCCGCGACGTCGCGCCCGACGTCGTAGTCATGGATTTGAACATGCCGGGAATGGGCGGCGTGGAGGCGACGCGCCACATCTCCGCGATCGCACCCCTGACCCGAGTTTTGATGCTGACGATCTCGGACGAGGACAACGACGTGATCGACGCGATCCTCGCCGGGGCGTGCGGTTACCTGCTCAAGGACTCGTCGATCCAGGTCCTGATGGACGGGATCCGCGCGGCGGCGATGGGGGAATCGCTGATCTCGCCGGCGATCGCGTCGAAGGTGCTGCAGCGCGTCCGCGCGTCGAGCACGCAGCCCGAGATCGAGAGCACCATCCGCGCGGAGCTGTCCGAGCGGGAGATCCAGGTGCTGAAGCTGATCGCGAACGGCAAGGACAACGCAATGATCGCCGCCGAGCTCCACATCAGCCCGAAGACGGTCAAGAACCACATCTCGAACATCCTGATGAAGCTGCAGATCGACAACCGCATCCAGGCGGCCGTCTACGCCGTCCGAAGCGGGATCGTCTAAGAGCCGCTACGCAGCTCGTGCTTCGTCTGCCCGCGCGCGCAGCGATCTGATCAGAGCGCGGATGCGGACGAGCTCGGCGTCCACCGAGCGGAGCTGGCGGGCGAGCTTTCTCAGCTCGACCGTCTGCAGCTCGTTGTGGTCATCCGCGAGCCTCACGGCCACGTCCACGATCCGGCGCTGGAGACGCCACTGCTCGCCCTCGATCGCCATCGCTCGCGCATAGCCCGTAGTCAGCATCTCCTCGAGGTCCGAGAGCGTGGGTGCATCAACCCCGGCTGCAGGGGCGTCTAGCAGCATGCGGATGTGGTTCTCGATCATGGACGGCCAGGGTCGGAGAGACGCGGCCACTCCAGTATCGAGCCTCCGACCGCCCGCCGCATGGGCCACGAGGCCCATTTCCCCCTGCTAGAAGGCCCACGGTCTTGACTCCACCCGACCCTCTCCCAAAAATGGTTTCCTCGTGCGCCTTCGCCTCGCAGCCGTCCTGGCCCTGCTCGTCGTCGCGATGCCGGTCGCGTCCGCTGCCGCCGGGGCCCCATCCCCCACCCTTCAGCGAAAGCTGGCGCGCGCGCTCCACGTCCCGCACGTCTCGACCGTCCGCTCGGCGGCGCTCGCCGTCGATCTGGCCACCGGGACGGTGCTCTACACCCAGAACGGCTCGCGATCGCTGGCGCCGGCCTCGAACGAGAAGCTGCCGATCACGTACGCGGCGCTGTCCGTCCTCGGGCCTGCGTACCGGTTCGAGACCGACGTAGTCGGCCAGGGGGGCCAGGACGGAACGGTCTGGACCGGCGAGATCGTTCTGGAGGGCGCCGGCGACCCGACGCTTTCCTCCGCCGGTCTGCGCAACCTCGCGCTGCAGGTCCGCGCAGCCGGGATTCGCCGGGTGGTCGGGTCGATCGTCGCGGACGAATCGTGGTTCGACGGCAATCGAACCGTGGCCGGCTGGAAGCCGGGGTTCTACCTGAACGAGTCGCCGCCGCTGTCGGCACTGGTGGTCAACCGCGGTCGCGTAGGCGGCTATCTGTCCACGAGCCCGGCGCTCGCGGCCGGGATCGCGTTCCGCTCAGCGCTGCGCGCGGCCGGGATCGCCGTCACCGGCCGGGCCCGCGTCGGGGTGGCACAGGACTTCTCGATTCCGCTCGCATCGGTCTCGTCACCGCCGCTCTCGACGATCGTCCGCTTCATGGACCGGGAGAGCGACAACTTCACCGCCGAGATGCTCCTCAAGCAGCTCGGCGCGATCGAGCTCGACCACGGGACGAGCGCGGCGGGTGCCTCGGTCGTCTCGCGCGTGCTGACGGAGGCCGGCGTCCCGATGACCGGCGTTCGGATCGTCGACGGATCGGGCCTCTCCCGCTTCGACCGGCTCACGGCGGGCGCGCTGACGACACTCCTCCAGGTGGCGTGGACCGATCCTGTGATCAAGCCCGTGCTCCTGGCCGCTCTTCCTGTCGCCGGCGTGAGCGGGACGCTCCAGGATCGGATGCGCCGCGGCCCCGCGCGCGGGAACGTCGCGGCGAAGACGGGGACGACGGACGACGCGTCCGCGCTCGCGGGCTTCGTGCGGAACCGGTTCGCGTTCGCCGTCCTGCAGAACGGGCACCCGCTCTCCTACTGGTGGGCGCGGGTCGCGCAGGATCGTTTCGCGCAGGTGCTAGCCGCGCAATAGCTCGACGAGGTCCTGCTCGGCGAGGAGCGGGACGCCGAGCTTGCGCGCCTTCGTCAGCTTCGAGTTGCCCGGCTCCTCACCGACGATCAGCCCGGTCGTCTTTCCCGAGACGGAGTTCAGGACCTTCGCGCCCTTCGCCTCGAGCTCGGCAGCGGCATCGTCGCGCGTGTAGCCCTCGAGCGTTCCCGTGATCACGTACGTGTTCCCGGTCAGCGGTCCCTCGACCGGCTTCAGCTCGTCGCCGATCTCGAAGCGGAGCCCGAGCGCGCGCAGCTCCTCGACGAGCGCGCGGTTCGCCTCGTCGGAGAACCACTCGGCGATCGACTCTGCGCGGTCGGGACCGATCCCCTCGGCCTCCTCGATCTCCTCCTGGCTCGCGGCCATTAGCCGGTCGACGTTCTCGAATTGGCGAGCGACGTGCTGCGCCGTCACCCAGCCCACGTCCGGGATGTTGAGCCCCAGCAGCACGCGGTGGAACGGGACGTTCTTCGACGCGGCGATCGACTCGATCGCGTTGGTCGCCGAGATGTCGGCGTACCCTTCGAGCTCCATCAGCTGCTCTTTGGTGAGCCGGTAGAGGCCCGGGAGCGAACGGACGAGCCCGAGGTCCCACAGGCGGCGAACCGATTGCTCGCCGACGCCGTCGATGTCACCCGGGCCCTGGACCCAGTTGATGAGCGACTCGAGCCCGCGCGACGGGCAGGCGCGGTTCGGACAGCGGTGCATCGCCTCGCCTTCCGGCTTGACGATCTTCGCGCCGCAAAGAGGGCATTTTGCAGGCATTTTGAAGGATTTCGTGCCCTTCTTGTGCGGGAGCACGGGGCCCACGACCTGCGGGATCACGTCGCCGGCCCGCTGCACGATCACGGTGTCGCCTTCCCGGATGTCCTTGCGGTTGATGTCCTCTTCGTTGTGCAGCGTCGCCTGCGAGACGGTGACACCGCCGACCTCGACCGGCTCGAGCTGGGCCCACGGGTTGAGCGCACCGGTCCGGCCGACGCGGATGTGGATCTTGTTCAGCGTCGTCTGGGCCGTCATCGGCGCCCACTTGTACGCGCGCGCCCAGCGTGGACGCTCGTGCAGCGCGCCGAGGCGCCGCTCCTGGTCGAACGAGTCGACCTTGATCACGATCCCGTCGATCTCGTAGTCGAGCTCGATGCGCCGCTTCTCCCAGTCACGGCATGCCTTCGCGACGGACGCGACCGTCTCGTGATGCTCTGCGAACGGATTCGCACGGAAGCCGTGCTCGCGCAGCCACTGCAAGGCGTCCCAGTGGCCCTCGACGGGCAACCCGTCGCGCACACCGAGGCCGTGGATCCAGATCGAGAGCGGCCGTTGCGCCGTGATCGTCGAGTCCTTCTGTCGCAGCGATCCGGCCGCGGCGTTGCGGGGGTTCGGCGTCGGCTTCTTCCCTTCGGCGATCAGCCGCTCGTTCAGCGCGTTGAAGCCGCTCAGCGGGAGATACACCTCGCCGCGGACCTCGAGTACCGGCGGTGGTCTCTCGCCGGCCGCGAGTTGCATCCGCATCGAGATCGCCTTGATCGTCTTCAGGTTCGGGGTGACGTCCTCCCCACGCAGTCCGTCGCCGCGCGTCGCTCCCCGAACGAACACGCCGTCCTCGTAGATCAGATTGATCGACAGGCCGTCGATCTTCGGCTCGGTGACGTACGCAACGTCCGTCGTGCCGAGCCGCTTGCACACGTCCTCGTGCCACTTTTCGAGCGCCTCGTCGGTCGTCACCTTCTCGAGCGATCCCATCGGCGTCAGGTGCTCGACCTTCTGGAACTTCTCGGAGGGCGGCGCACCGACCCGCTGCGTCGGAGAATCGGGCGTGACGAGCTTGGGATTCGCTTCCTCGAGCGCGACGAGCTCGTCGTAGAGCCGGTCGTACTCGGCGTCCGAGATCTCCGGATCGTCGAGCACGTGGTAGCGGTAGAGGTGGTAGTCCAGGATGTCGCGGAGCTCGGCCGCGCGCTGGTCGACCGTCGTCGCCTTAGAGGACATTCAGGAGTTCCTCCGCGTTGTTGACGATCGCGTCCGGCTCTTCGCGCTCGAGCTTCTCGCGATCGTGGATGCCGCCCCACGTCACGGCGACGGCGTGCATGCCGGCCGCTTTGGCCGAGCGGACGTCAAACGGCGAGTCGCCGACGTATGCGCACTCGTCCGGATCGGCGTCCATGCGCTTCGCGGCGAGCAGGAGCGGCTCGGGGTGCGGCTTGTGCCGCTCCGTCTCGTCGCCGCCGACGACGACCTCGAAGAGGTGGCCGAGCGGAACCGACGCGAAGGCGAGCTCGACCGTCGCACGCCGCTTCGCCGTGACGATCCCCAGCCGCCGCCCCTCGTCCTTCAGCTGCACGAGGACGTCGTCGATGCCCTCGCAGCAGACCAGCTCGTCGTGCAGCGGCTCGTTGTGGGCACGGTAGACGGTGACGAGCTCCTCGACGCGGTCGGGGGCGAGCGCCCACATCTGGGCCTCGAGCCCCGGGCCTCCCACCGCGGCCATCAGGTCCTCGTCGGGGGGCTCGATTCCCAGGACCTCCTTCGCGGCGTGCCGCATCGAAGCGAGGATGATCGCGCCGGAATCGACGACCGTGCCGTCGAGGTCGAACAGGACGACGGGAAACCGCATCGCCGCCGATGGTATCCACGCCCATGCTGCATCCGGCCGCGAACAATCAGCCACGTACCGTTCGGCCGGTTGTGGAAGAAAAGTCACACTTTTCGTCCATTGGGGTCAGACCGTGGTGTTTTCAGCCGCGGCTCGGCGGCCGGCGGATCAGTAGCCGACGCGCACGAGGTAGAGGCCCCACGGCGGCGCGGTTTGGCCGGCCTCGCCTCGCGCCCCGCCCGCCAGCAGCGGGAGGACATCGACTCCGTCGACCATCGTCCCAACGAGCGTCCGCACCATGTGGCGGAGGAACGAGTCGGCGGTGATCTCGAACGCGAGCACGTCGCCGTCCTCCACCCAGCGCGCCGACTCGACGACACGGACGAACGCCTCGTGCTGTGTCTCAGTCGGCGTGAACGCGCGGAAGTCGTGCTCGCCCACGAGCGTGCAGGCCGCGGCGTCGAGGGACGGGACGTCGAGCGGACGCGAAAACCACCACGACCGTCGGTGCTCGAAGGCAGAGCGCACGCGTGGACGCCAGATGCGATACCGGTAGGAACGCGAGCGCGCAGAGAAGCGCGCGTGGAATTCCGGATCCGCCTCGGCAGCGTCGACGACCGCGACGTCCGCCGGCAGCACGCTGTTGAGCGCCTCGGGAATGCGGTCGATCGCCGGGCCGCCCTCGGTATCGAGGCTGGCGACGTTCGCGAGCGCGTGGACTCCGGTGTCGGTTCGCCCGGCGACGGCGAGAGATTCCCAGCGCGGAAAGACTTCAGCGAGCGCCTTGCGCAGCTCAGCCTCGATGGTCCGCTCACCCGGTTGTGCCGCCCAGCCTCGGAACCCGGTGCCGTCGTACTCGAGGATTAGCCTCACGCGCACGTCAGGCGCTCCTGACGCAAGTTGTCAGGTCTGCCTTATGTTCTATTATTTTGCAGTTCAGCTGATACACTCTACCCGTGCCGCCGGATCCGCACGCCTTTCTCCTGCAGCGAGTCCAGCCGGCGATGGTCGGTCTCATCGATGGGTCGCTGTCGACGCTCGCTCCGATCTTCGCCGTCGCGCTTGCGACCCACAGGCCGCACTACGCCTTCTACGCCGGCCTCGCCACCGCGATCGGCGCGGGAATCAGTATGGCGTTCTCCGAGGGGCTCTCGGACACCGGGGAGCTCACGGGGCGCGGCAATCCATTCATCCGCGGGTCGATCACAGGCGGTGGGACCTTCCTCGGTGGGGTGCTTCACACACTCCCGTTTCTCATTCCGCATTACCGCGTCGCGATCATCTCCGCGATCGTCGTCGTCGCGTTCGAGCTCGTGACGCTCGCGTTCCTTCGCTGGCGTTACTTCGGGGACAGCTTCGTGAGAGCGCTGGCGTCGGTGACCCTCGGCGGGATCATCATCGCCACCGTCAGCGCCGCTCTCGGTAGCGCCGCCTAGCTATGGCGAGTGTGCCGGGAGGCACGCACGCGGAAAGATCTTCAGCACTGCACGATCGCCGCGACGGCCGACCGCCTGCACGAAGACCGCGTCGCAGGCATTGACCGAGGCGCCGCCGAACTGGGCGGCGAACGTGCCGGCGACTCGGGTACGAACGGTCTGCGTTCGCGTCGTGGTGGCGACGAGTTTCACGACGACACGCTCGCCGGCATAGAAGCCGGAGCCGTGCACGACAATCGCGTCGGTTCCGCGCGTCAGGCGAAGCGCGGGCTTCGCAGCCGTGCTCGCAGTCGCCACCGACGTGGCTACGACCGCGACGGCAGCGAGTGCTCCCAGGGCCGCGGAGTTCATGACCACAGTATGCCCCGGGTTCACCGACCGTCACTTTTCATATTGCAGCCGCCATTGAATGCACAGGCCGAGGATTGGATACTCGCGCCCGCGGGCACCCCCATTGCGGGGGCAGCGTTCATTCACGAAAGGGGAGATGGGGTGAGGAATCAAGTGAGGGCCCTCGTGGCTCTGGGCTTGCTCGGCGTGTTCGTCTTTGCCGGGGCCGGTGGGGCGACAGGCGGAGGCAAGCCGCGGCATGTGCTCGCGGACGCCGCCGCGGGAACGCTCAAGCCGGCCATCCTGACAACCACGACGCCGGGCGGTGGAACCGTTACCAAGCAGATGCCGTTCCTGTCCGACGCGGCGATCATCACGGCCAAGGCGGCGCTGAACAACGAAGAAGAGGACAAGGCCATCGCCGCGGACATCGCCGCAGGCGGAGAATTCGGACTTGCCGGTGACGCGACTGGATCCGGTCCCGGCGCGCTCGGTTGCGCCAGCCGCGACAAAGGCAAAGGCAACAAACGCGTGAACCAGGACTGCACGTTCCGGCGACAGGCCGAGGAGGACATCGCGGCCAACCCGTCCAATCCCAACCAACTGACGGCCGGTCAGAACGACAGCCGCGTCGGGTTCAACCAGTGCGGCATCGACTACTCGACCGACGGGGGGAAGCACTGGGGCGACATGCTCCCGCCCTTCCGACAGCGGTTCAATTCGCCGGAAAGCGACGGTGTGAACACCGTCGCGGGCGGACAGGGAACGGACAAGACGTATGACTTCGGCAGCGATCCGACCGTGGCATGGGACTCCCACGGGCGCGCGTTCTTCAGCTGTCTGATGCTCGACATCGGGACCGACGCCACAGGGCTGTACGTTGTGCAGTCGCCTGCCGGCGCCGCGGGCTCGTTCTACTTCAACGTGCCGCAGTTCGGGCGCTCGTGGATCGTCGTCGAGGACAACAGCCCGGCGGCGTCCCATGACAAGAACTTCCTCACGGCCGATGCATATCCGTCGAGCCCGAACCGGGACAACGTCTACACGACGTGGACGGTGTTCAACTTCACGTGCGGTTCAACGCACGACCAATACTGCTCGTCGAAGATCTACGGGTCGATGTCGACGAACCACGGGCTGCGATGGTCGAAGCCCGAAGAGATCAGCGGCATCAACCCGAGCCTCTGCGACTTCGGGAACTTCTTCAACCCCGCTGACGACCAGCATGCCTGCAACTTCGACCAGGGTTCCGACCCGATCGCGCTCCCCAACGGCGATCTGGCCGTCGTGTTCAACAACGGGAACACGCCGACGGCGGACAACCAGCAGCTCGCGGTCCACTGCCACCCGACTGGCGACTCGGCTGCCGGGACAGCACACCTGAACTGCGCGCCGCCGACGCTGGTTGGAGCCGACGTCCTCACCGGAGCGCCGACGTGCAACTTCGGCCGCTTCTGCATTCCGGGCCACTACATCCGCACGAACGACTACCCGCGGATCGGCGTGAACACCGACAACGGGCATCTCTACGCCGTCTGGCAGGACTACCGCAATCAGGAGTTCGACATCCAGATGGCACATTCATACGACGGCGGCCTGACTTGGGTGAACGACGGGACGGTCAACCCGGACAGCGGGCTCGACCACTACTTCCCCGCCGTAGACGTCGGCGAGAAGGGCAACAGTGACCACGTCGGTGTCAGCTATTACCGCACCGACCGCGTCGCAGGCGAGAACACGCCACCGATGTTCAGCTTCAACTTCTCGTTCGAAAGCACCCAGACGTGCGGTCCCGCCGGGAACCAGACGTGCATGGGCGACTACATCCTGAGCGGCGGCCCGAACTCCTCGTTGCCGTTCGACTTCAAGGTGATCGCGCCGCCGTTCAGTCCTCCGGATGGAATCCAACAGGGGTTCAACGGCGACTACAGCAGTCTCGTGATCACCAAAGGAGACGAAGCGCATCCGATCTGGTCGGATACGCGCAACGTCGACCCGTTCGCGCCCGGCAACGGAGTAACGCACGACGAGGACATCTTCACGGACTCAACCGGTCTCCCGAACGGCAAAGCCAAGCCGTCCGTCGGGCAGATCGGCAAGCGCTAGCCGCTCGCCACTACCGCTTCACGCAGAAGGGCCGCCTCCGGGCGGCCCTTCTCGTCGGACGGTCAGCGTCATGCCGTCAACGGCGAGGATCTTCACCTCGTCGCCCGGGACGAGCTCGTCGGCCGACCTCGTTCGCCACAACTCCCCCGCGACGCGAACCTGGTTT
>JBASRJ010000399.1:0-1962 GCA_049273785.1 Gaiellaceae bacterium
CAGCACCGGTGCCGCCGACGGCCTCGCTTCGACGAGCGCTGTTCCGCCGGCCGCCTGCGCGGGAGCCGCCAGGGTGAGCGCGAGAACCGAGAGGAGGGCCGTGCGAAGCAGGGGCCAGAACTGTAGCGCCGTGGGGCTAGGGTGACACTGATGGCGCGGGCATTCGTCGGCGTGGGCTCCAACCTCGGCGACCGTGAAACGACGCTGAACGAGGCCGTGGCAGCCCTGCGGGAGCTACCCGAGACGGAGGTCCGGGCGGTCTCGTCCTTTCGAGATACGGCCCCCGTTGGGATCGTCGAACAGCCCAGGTTCCTGAACGGCGCCGTCGAGCTCGAGACGGGCCTGGAGGCGCGAGCGCTCCTCGCTGCGCTGCTCGGGATCGAGCGGTGGCTGGGGCGCGACCGGACGGACGTTCCGCCGGGCGGACCGAGGACGATCGACCTCGATCTCCTCCTCTTCGGGGAGGCCCGAATCGACGAGCCGGGTCTCGAGGTGCCGCACCCGAGGCTGCACGAGCGGCGCTTCGTCCTGGAGCCCCTCGCCGAGCTGGATCCCGCTCTGTACGTGCCCGGAGAGGGCCCGGTGGAGGCCCTCCTCGCGAAGCTAGACTCGGGGGCATGAGCCACCTCGACGAGCTCGACGAGTTCGAGGCGGAGCTCGAGCTTCGCCTCAAGAGGGAGTACACGGCGGTCTTCGGGCTGTTCCGCTACTGCGTGCTCACGCAGGACGCGACGTACCTCTGCAACAAGCTCGAGCTGGCCCAGATCTCCCAGCCGGCCTACCCGTTCTTCCATCTCAAGATGGAGGACGTCTGGGTCTGGGACAAGCACCGGCCGACCCGGATCATCCCGCGCGCCGAGGCGTGGACGTCTGGCGATGTCACGGTCGAGGAACTGCGCGTGGAGGGCGAGGAGCCGAGCCTCACCGCCGAAGCGCTCGCCGAGAAGATCGGCGAGTCGCTCGCCTCTGACGACGAGATCTAGCTCTCCGGTCAGTCGCTCTTAGGGAGCCCGCTGCCAGGGCCGATGGAATGATGGGCCCATGCTCCTCGCTGTCGACGTCGGCAACACGCAAACCGTCTTCGGCACGTACGACGGCGCGCAGCTGGCGGAGCACTGGCGGATCGCCACGGAGCGCAACCGCTCCGGTGACGAGCTGGGCGCGCTCTACCGCAGCTTCCTCGACCTCGGCCGCGTGACGGGGATCTGTCTCTCGTCGACCGTTCCGCAACTCTCGCGTTCCTACGCGGAGTTCGCGGAGCGCTACACCGAGGCCGAGCTGCTCGAGCTCGGACCCGGAGCGAAGACCGGCATCCCGATCCGGTACGACGATCCCAGAGAGGTCGGGCCGGACCGGATCGCGAACGCGGTCGCCGCGACCGACCGCTACGGCGCGCCGTGCATCGTCGTCGACTTCGGCACGTCGACGAACTTCGACGTCGTCTCCCCCGACGCGGAATACATCGGGGGCGTGCTCGCACCGGGGATCGAGGTTTCGATGGACGCGCTGTTCGCGCGAGCGGCACGGCTGCGCAAGGTCGACTTCGTCGAGCCGGAGTCCGTGATCGGCAAGAACACCGTCGCCAGCTTGCAGTCGGGCGTCGTGTATGGGTTCGCCGGCCAAGTGGACGGCATCGTCGAGGGAATCCGGCGCGAGCTCGGCGTCGACGCGCGCGTGGTCGCCACGGGCGGGCTGGCCGAGTTGATCGCGCCCCATTCGCGCACGATCGAGACGGTCGATCCCTTCCTGACGCTCGAAGGCCTCCGCCTCGTCTGGGAGCGCAATCGCTGACGCATGCTCTTCCTTCTCCTTGCGGTGGACAGGTGGTGGCTCGTCGGTTTCGCAACCGGCGCGACGCTCGTGACGCTGTGGCTACTTATGGGCGCCGTCCGTGCGTCCGGCGGACCGACTGTCCGGCGGCGGCTGCGCGACCGGCGCGAACGGCGCGACGGCGTCCACGCC
>JBASRJ010000363.1:0-18050 GCA_049273785.1 Gaiellaceae bacterium
CCGGCGGGGTCGACCACCGCCAAGTGGGCTCTGGTGAAGGGCGACGCGACGGTCGTCGCCCAGTCCGGGGGAATCACGATTACGTCGCATTCGGCCGGGACTTACATCCTCGACTTCAACGCGGGTGCGATCAACACGAAGCTGATCGTCGCTTCCGCCGCGCAAGCTGGTGGAGACACGGGCTCGCGCGGCGCTGTCAGCGTTGGTCCCTGCGGCGGCACACCCGAGGGAGGCGTGTGCTCGGCGGGCAACGACACCTTCCACGTGCGGGTCCTGACCTACGACGGCGCGGGCGCCGCCGCGGACCACGCGTTCTACGTCGCCGTCCTCGGCTAGCAGTTATCCGGGCGCTTCCGGTCCGTCATCCCGCGGGGAGACGGACCGAGGCGCGCTCGTAGTCGAGCGAGCAGGTGCATGCCGGGATTCGCCCGAGGCGTCACCGACTTCTCAGCTTGAAGCCAACCGCTGGTCGCTAGTCGCTTGACCAGTAGGGCTACGTCAGCGTACCCTCGTCGTGAGCGACGAACGGAGCGGCTTGTCCCGGCGGTGGAGTGCAACCGGGCTGCGGCGCTTCGACGCGTCCGTTCGATTCGGACGCGGCGTACGTGTCTGTGCTGCTCTCCGCGGACTTCAGGGTGGAGATGGGTACTGAGGCCGGCGCTCAGCTCGCGCTGCTCGACGGATTCACGCTCGCCTACCGTGGCACGCCTGGCTCCCTCCCGCTGCGCGCCCAGCGGGTGCTCGCCTTCCTCGCCTTCCAGGACCGGCCGATGCTTCGCGTGTACGTCGCGGGCAGGCTCTGGCCCGACGTCACGGAGAGTCGTGCCGCAGGGAGCCTGCGGTCCGCTCTGTGGTGTCTCGGCCGGCTCGAGTTCTGCGTGGTGGTCGCTACGCCGCGCACCCTCCAGCTCGCTCCGAACGTGGCGGTCGACGCCCGCGAAGCGAACGCGTGGGCTAAGCGCATCCTCCACGGGTCGGCGGGGTTCGACGAAGCAGACCTCGACGGCGCCCGCTATCCCGGCGAGTTGCTTCCGGATTGGTATGACGACTGGGTCGTCCTCGAGCGCGAGCAGCTGCGGGAGCTCCGGCTGCATGCGCTCGAAACTCTCGGCGACCGGCTCATGTCGCATGAACGCTACGGCGAGGCAGTCGAAGCGGCCCTCACGGTCTTGCGGCTGGAGCCGCTGCGCGACAGCGCGCATCGGCTGTTGATCCGCATTCATCTAGCCGAGGGGAACCATGCGGAGGCGTTGCGGCAGTACAACGGCTACCGGCGGCGCCTCCTCGAGACGCTCAGCCTCGAGCCCTCGCACGAGATGGACGAGCTCGTCCGGGATGTGACCGCCGGCTGATGCGTAACGCGCGAGTGACGTTCCCGTAACGCCCTGTTGACAGCGGGTTCGTAGCCTTGTTGCAAACCCGACAGAAGAGGGTGATCGAAGATGTCGGTGGGGCGCATCCCTAATCCTGACGACCCCCGCGCGGAGCTCGCGCACTTCCCCGGCTGGTTTGGTTGGTGGCGGCCGGGGTGGTGGGGTTGGTGGCACCCGGGCTGGTGGGGCTGGTGGCTCCTGCGTGAGGTCGATCGGGAGATCTCCCCGGTGGAGATCGGCGATCTGTACATCAAGCAGGCAGAGGAGCTGATCAAGCAGGCCGAGACCCTGAAGCGCATGGGCGAAGGCATGAGGAAGGGCTGATCAGGGACAGAGGCTCGAGCATGCAGAAGACGTCGCGTCCGCCCGGCGAGGCTCGCCGCGCGGACGCGGCGTCGGACCGAGCCGGGCTGACCTGATCAAGCGGTGATGGCTGTCCTCGCGGACGATCTCGAGGTCGTAGTAGCCGAAGGGATCGACCTCGTGCTCCTGAGCCGGGACGAGGTGCTGATCCAGTTCGGCAGTCGGTCTCGGCCTTCCGAGCTCCTCCGCGATGACGAGCTGACGGGCCTCCTCGGCTCGATCGTGGAGCTTCTCTGCGCCGGGCCGCAATCGCTTGCGGACCTCGTTGCGGCGACCGTGCCTAAGCACCAGCCGGAAGTCCGCCGCGTCGTGCTCGATTTGCTCGAGCGGGGGATCCTGACGGACGTGCGCCGGGATCCTGTCGAGCAGTACCTCGCGTACAGCTTCGAAGGGAGCCGTGACTTCGACCGACTGGCAGTGACGGTGATCGGCGCCGGCCCTCTCGGCGCCCGAATCGCTTCGATCCTCACACTGCATCCCGTCGGTGCGATCAGGCTCCTCGACAACCGCGTGGCGGACGAAGCGTGGCGCGCCTCGTTGCCGTCCTCGCTCGCTCCGGACACGGACGGTCACGGGCGCGTCGACTTGCTCGTGGGCAGCCGCCTGCGACCGCTGCAGGCCTCGGTCGAGGTCGTCGACGGTGACCTCGACCTCGAGGGAGTGCGCCGGGCGGTTGCCTCTGCCGATCTGACGTTCCTCGCGCTCGATCGGCCCGAGTTCCGGCTGACGCATCTGGTCAATCGTGTCTGCCTGCAGAGCCGTAAGCCTTGGCTTCTCGCCACGATCGACGGCAACCGCGGTCTCGTGGGCCCGCTCTTCCTTCCGCCCTACACAGCGTGTTTCAACGATTACTCGACACTGGCGGCGGCGACCACGCCGAGCTCCGCAATGGCCCAGGCCTACAGCCGCAAGACGAGGCTGCGCACCGACAGCCGGTTCTTCCCCGGACTCCCCGTCTATGCAGACATCGTCGCGGGCCATGCGTCGCTGGCCGGAATCCATTTCCTGCTCCGCGACACGAGCTTCGCGATCGGCCGACAGCTCGTCATCGACTTCGACGGGATGCGGATCGACGTCGAAGACGTGATGAAACTGCCGCGCTGCCCGGTGTGCGGCAACGCCGGACCGAGCCGGCGCCCGGTATTCACGTCTGACGTCGTCGCCGCGCGTTCGAACGCCACGGCCGAGCCCCACGCTTCTCTGGGGGTGGGGTGAGGCTTCTGCCCGTTCGGCACCGATACATCAACGAGCGAGTCGAGCTGCTTCCGAGCGAGTACGGACCGGGTACGGAGGCCGAGCTCCGAGCTCTCGGCCGCCTCTACAACCCGGCGATCGGCCCGATCACGACCCTCATGCTCCAGCGTCCTGACGTTCTCGATCTTTCGATGCAGGCTGCATCGTGCCAGCACGCGTCGCTCGGGACTCTGGTCAAGGACGTCGCGGCGAGGGCAGGCATTCCGGACGACCAGCCGATCCCCGCCAGCGGCAAGGGCGCCGATCCGCTGCGACCGGTTCTCGGCGCGCTGGGCGAGATGGCAGAGCGGCTCCTCGCGGTCCTGCACACCGCCGCGGCGGAGGATGGACTCGCCGTCGCGACCTACGACGAGCTCGTGCGGGAAGGCCGGCGAGCTCTCGGCCCGCATGCGCTCCCCCTTTTCGCGCCCGAGCAATACGCCGAGCCGCGGCTGGAGTATGCGCCGTTCGCCAGCGACACGCGGCTCCGCTGGATCGAAGGCACGGACCTGCGCAACGGCGATCCCGTGCTCGTCCCCGCGCAGCTCGTGCTGATGTACAACCCGGGCCGCTTCCGCGAGGAGCGAATCGGCTATCCCACGAGCGGAGGCCTCGCGTTCCACCGCGATCGGCGGGGGGCGATCCTTCACGGCTTCTACGAGATCGTCGAGCGCGATGCGATCGACGTGCGCTGGATGTGCCGTCTCGCTCCTCCGCGCGTTGACGTCGACATCGCCGAGGTCATGGCCTCGGAGTGGGGTTTGGCGAGGCCACGTCTCGAGACTCCGGGCGTCGGGCCGATGGCCGTCTACCTCAACACCCTGGACGTGCCCCTTCCCGTGTTCTCCGCGATCTCGATCGTCAGCTCACGAAAGGAGCGGACGCTCCTGAGCGGCGGCGGGGCATGGAGCAGCCGCGAGACGGCGCTGAGGCAGACGGTGTTCGAGCTGGGGCAGGCTCAGGCAGCGCTCCGCGCCTTCCAGCCGACGGCGATGACCGCGATTGCGCCGGACACCGACCCGTCGCAGATGCACGACTTCTTCGACGTCGCCCTGTACTACGGCTTTCCGGAGAACCACCCACGCCTGTCTTGGTACATGGAGGACGGCGGCGTCGTTGATTGGGCAGCAGTGCCTAGCCGGCACTTCAGCGACCTGACCGAAGAGTACGACGCATTTCTCGGCCTGCTCGCCGAGCTCGATCTGAACCCGGTAGTGGTCGACCTCGACGCTGCCTGTCCGCCGGGCGTTCACCTCACGAAGATGATCGTTCCGGAGCTGAGCCAGGCGTTCATCCCGTCGCACCCGTACCTTGGCCACCCGCGCTTCTCGACGCTGCCGGAGGCTCTGGGCCTCCGGGATCGTGCTCTCGCGTTTGCCGACCTGCACGTCGACCCCGTGCCGTTCTCGTGAGCAGTCCGGCGACCAACCAATCCGGCCCACTGCGGCGAATCAACCGGAGCCTCGATGCACAGAGCTTCTTCGAGGCTGCACTGTACGCGCGGCTTCCGTGGCCCGGGAAGACGACCCGGCTCGAGCGCGACAGTATCCGAGACCTCACCGGACGAGCCGCCTCGGCACAGATCGCCGTTGCCGAGCTCTATCACGAGAACAGCAAACTCTTTCGTGCGAAGCTTCCGGAACTCGCCGCGAGCGAGCTCGACGTTAGTGTCGTTCGGCGAGAGTTCGTTCGACGGCGCGCGACGGGGCTTGCCTCCATGCCGCCGCGTCGTCCCGAGCACCCGGTACGCGAGCTCTTGTCGTCCGTCGCACACGCCGTCGAGCCCGAGCTCTTCTACGCGCTCGACCTTCGACTCGTGCTGGACGGGAGCGTCATGCTGCACGAGCCGGTCGGCGACGTGCTCGTCGAGTACAAACGCCTCATCCCCGACGATCGTGAGGACCTGCGCACGGCACTCGAACCGTTCGGCGCTACGGGGCCAGCCGACGAGCCACTGCTGTTCATCGTCGCGTCGTTCGCGCGGAACGAGCTGCTGTTCGGGGCGCGTGGTTATCGCCACACGCTGCTCGAGGCGGGACAGCTCGCGAATGAGCTCCTCAGGCTTGTGGAGGGCGCCGGAATGACGGCCGGCCTCCTCTTCGACTTCGACGACTGGAAGGTCGATGCAGCGCTCGAGGCCGACGGTGTCGAGGAAGGAGCAGTCGCCGTCGTCGAGCTGGGAGTGGTGACAGGTGTCGGCTAGGGAAGAGCTTCGCGGGCTCGTGAACGTGCTGTCCGACGAGGAGTCCGAGCACTTCGTGTCACTCGTCCGAGACGCGGTCGCCGGCGAGCGGTTCTGGGAGACCGACATCGCGATCGTCTACAACGAGTACGTCAAGGGACGGTACCGGCAGCTCGGCTCCCCGCCCGCTTCCGGAGACGGCATGGCCGGCGGCAACGGGACGGCCGCTCTCGCCACCTCGCTCGAGCCGCCCAGCGGGAGTGCGACTCCGGCCGCTGCGCGATTCCCCGCGGGCGAAGGCATCTTCGCGCCGATTCCGATCACCAAGGCAACCGGGGCCGTCGAGCGCGTCGAGCTCCCCGCTCCGGGCGAGATCGGCGTGCGGCTCGGCGAGGCGCTGACGCGACGCCGAACGCGTCGCGAGTTCACCTCCGAGCCCCTGACCCTGGGCCAACTTTCGACGATGCTGCACAACGCGTGTGGCATCAGCGGGAGCATGGAGGCGTACGGGTACTCGCGCATCCCGCTTCGAACGTTCCCGTCGTCCGGGGGCCTGCAGGCGCCCGAGGTCTACATCTCTGCCCAGTCAGTGGAGTCTGTTCGCGCCGGGATCTACTACTACGACCCCATTCGCCACGAGCTCGCCTTTCTGCGCGAGGGTGCTTTCGGCGCGACGTTGCGTTCGCTGGCCCTGGGTCAGCCCTGGGTTGAGAGCGCCTCCGTCGTCTTCATCATCAGTGGCTCGTACGAGCGGCTTCGATGGAAGTACGGCGAGCGCGGCTACCGCTTCATGTGCGTTGACGCCGGCCTTGTCGCGCAGAACGTCCACCTCGTCGCCGAGGGTCTCGGTCTCGGAGCCTGCGCGATCGCCGGATTTGCGGACGACGCAGTCGAGCGGCTGCTCTCGATCGACGGACAGGACGAGATGGTGCTCCTCCTTCTGTGTGTCGGAGCGACGGATCGCGCAGGCAAGGAAGGTCCGGGACGCGTTCTCTAGCCATCTGACCGACCCATCTGGGTCTAGCACTGTCGATCATCGCGGGTCAACGTGGCGACGTGGCTCCCACCCTTCCCGCGACCGTCCTCGTTCTCGAGGAGAACGCAGCGGTAGAGGTCGAGAGCCGAGAGACCCAGCACCGCGAGGGTACGCCTCACACGGTGACGACGATCTTTCCTCGAGCGTGTCCTTCTCCCAGGTACTTGAAAGCGTCGGCGATCTCGCTCAGCCCGTAACTCCTGTCTATGACCGGCGTCACTTTTCCGGCCTCGAGAAGGTCTCGCAGGGCCAGCATGTCGGCCTTGTTGAACTTGGCGATGAAGAAGACGGCCTTCTGGCTGCCACGCAAGGACGCCAGGCGCACCTTGATGATGTGACTCAGAGGCCCCATCAGACGGTTGCCCTTCGGTGCTCCCACGATGACAAGGGTCGCCTGCCGGTTGAAGACGCGCCCGCACTCTGACCACGACCTGCTCCCGGCGACGTCGAACATCAGGTCGTAGCGCTGGTCACTCGGGGTGAAGTCCTCTCGGGTGTAGTCGACGACGTGGTCGGCGCCGAGCGATCGGACGATGTCCACGTTCCGCGTGCTGCACACGCCGGTCACCTCCGCTCCGAGCGCTTTGGCGATCTGCACGGCGAACGTGCCCACTCCTCCCGACGCACCGTTGATTAGGACCTTCTGCCCTGGCTGAAGCTGTCCCTTGTCGCGTAGGCCTTGCAGGGCGGTGAGCGCTGCCACCGGCACGGCCGCCGCTTCCTCGAACGTCACGTTCGCCGGCTTGGGCACCACTGCTCGGTCCTCGCGAACACAGACGTACTCCGCGAAGGCCCCGTCTCTCCCGCCGAAGACCTCGTCACCCGGTCGAAACTCCGTGACGTTCCTGCCGACGGCCTCGACCGTGCCGGCGAAGTCGACGCCCGTTCTGTTGCTCTTTGGCTTCCGTAGCCCCATCTGTGGACGGGCGACGTACGGCACTCCCGTCATGGAGTACCAGTCCGCTGGGTTCACAGAAGCCGCGCGGACTCGTACCAGCACCTGATCGTCCGCGACGTCTGGCTTGTCTATCTCCTGGAGTTCGAGAACATCGGGGGAGCCGTACGTGTTGCGGACGATCGCTCTCATCGAGCTCGGCCGCCGTTGACGGTCAGGACGACGTTCCCGGTCTTCTGCTGCGTCTCCACGTACCGGGTCGCTTCGACTACGTCCTCGAGCGGGTAGCGCCGATCGATGACCGCCCGGTACTTCCCGGCCTCGATGAGCTCCTTCAGGAAGAGGACGTCCTGCTTCGTGTACTTCGCCATCCCGAGCGTCACCTTCTTGTCACCGATCCGCCGGGTCAACAAGACCAGGAACGGGACGTGCCACATGAACCCGAGGTCGGTTTCCAGGTAGATCCCGCCCGGCTTCAGCGACCGTCGGCACCGCCTGAACGAGTGCTTGCCGACCGCATCGAAGATGACGTCGTACGTCTTGCCGTTCTTCGTGAAGTCCTCCTGCAAGTAGTCGATGACCTCGTCGGCGCCGAGCGATCTCACGAGCTCGACATTCTTCGTGTTGCACACCGCAGTGACGTCTGCACCGAAGTGCTTGGCGAGCTGCACCGCCGCAGTGCCGATCGATCCGGAGGCGCCGTAAATGAGGAGCTTCTGCCCCTGACGGAGATCGGCCGGTCCCAGGCACGACAGTGCGATGCTCGCTCCGTCGCAGACCGCCGCAGCCTCTTCGAAGCTCATGTCGGCCGGCTTGTGCGCCAGCGGACCGCTCTCCCGAATGCAGACGAACTCTGCGTGTGCGCCGAAGCCCTTGACGCCGAAGACGTGGTCCCCGACCTCGAACTCCGTGACGGCTGCGCCGAGTGCCTCGACCTCACCGGCCAGCTCCATGCCGAGGATCTTCCGCTTCGGTTTGAGAAGACCGATGAAGTAACGGGCGAAGAACGGCTTCGCGCTGCGCCAGCCGCAGTCGGTCCGGTTGACCGTCGTGGCATGGATCCTGACGAGGACCTCGTCCTCCTTGGGGACGGGCCGCTCGACGTCCTCGAGTCGCAGGACCTCCGGCGGCCCGTACCTGTCGTAGACAACCGCTCTCATCGAGGTCGACCGCCGTTGACGGTCAAAACGACGTTCCCGGTCTTCTGCTGCGTCTCGACGTACCTCGTCGCGTCGATCACATCCTCCAGCGGGTAGCGCCGATCGATCACCGCCCGGTACTTCCCGGACTCGATCAGCTCCTTGAGGAAGAGGACGTCCTGCTGCGTGTAGCGCGGCGGAATCTGCACGAGCACCTTCTTGTCTCCGATGCGCCGGGTCCACAGGAGCCAGAAGGCGTTCTCGAATCCGTCGGTCGGGAGGTAGATCCCGCCGTCCTTCAGCGAGCCTCTACAGCCCCTGAACGAGAGCTTGCCGACAGCGTCGAAGATGACGTCGTAGGTCTCGCCGTTCTTCCTGAAGTCCTCCTGGTGGTAGTCGACGACCTCGTCTGCTCCGAGCGATCTCACGAGTTCGACATTCTTCGTGTTGCACACGGCGGTGATGTGTGCGTCGAAGTGCCTGGCCAGTTGCACGCCCGCGGTGCCGATCGACCCCGACGCGCCGTAGATCAGCAGCTGCCGCCCTTTCAGGGGGCCTGCTTTCCTCAGGCACCCGAGCGCGAGGATCGCCCCGTCGGAGACCGCCGCCGCCTCTTCGAAGCTCATGCTGGCCGGCATGTGCGCGAGGGGTCCGCGCGCCCGCATGCAGACGAATTCCGCATGCGCTCCGAACAGGCTGGTCCCGAAGACGCGGTCGCCCACCCTGAACTCGCTGACCGCGGCGCCGACCGCTTCGACTTCTCCCGCAAGCTCGCCGCCGAGGATCTTGTGTGTCGGCTTGAGGAAGCCGCCGGTGCCGACGATCGGGTTGATGAGGCGGGTGATGAACGGCTTGGCGCTGCGCCAGCCGCAGTCGCCGCGGCTGACCGTCGTGGCGTGAATTCGGACCAGGACCTCGTCCTCATTCGGGACGGGCCGTTCGACGTCTTCGAGTCGCAGGACGTCCGGCGACCCGTATCGATCGTGGACAACTGCTCTCATCTCTTTCCCTTTCTCTTCTCGGCCTGGTCCGGGAACCGGATCGGTCCGCCGTGCCTCCACATCCGCCCGGCTCGATAGAGCTCTGCCGGCTTGCCGCCGGCCGCTCCGGGCTGAGCTCGGCGCCCGGTGGGGATCACCCAGCCGTCCTCCGCGAGGATGCTCCTTCGGAAGTTCGCGGCGTCGAGCTGCACGTCCCAGACGGCCTCGTACACGGCCCGCAGCTCGGCCAAGGTGAACGTGGGTCCGACGAAGGCGGTTGCGATGCCTCTGACCTCGAGGTCGACGCGGACACGCTCGGTCGCATCGCGCACGATCTGTGCGTGATCGAACGCCAGCTCGATCTTCCCGTTCAGCACGTCGGACACCGGAACGAGGTCGGCGCCTGCGGCGTCTGTTCCTGCGGCGATTCCAGCCACTTCGCGAAGCACTGCGAGGTAGGCGACCGTCACGACGTTCATTCGAGGGTCGCGACCGGGGTCGCCGTAGGCGCCGAACTGGCGCAACAGGCTTGCGCCGTCGATACCGGTCTCCTCGAGCAGCTCCCGCTTCGCCGCTTCGTCGAGGGTCTCGGTCGGACGCTTGAAGCCACCCGGGATCGCCCACATCCACTCGAACGGCGCCACGCCACGACGGACGAGCAGCACCCGAAGCTGGTTGTCAGACATGGTCAGGATCACCACGTCCACCGTCACTGCGAACGCCGGGAACTGCGATGGGTCGTAGCCGGGCGGCACTCCCGGGTCGCTGGTTTTGGTCGTCACGACTCTTACCCTACCACCAAGAGTTCCGGCGCTAGTCATGAGCAACCCGGTAGACCTTCCAGCGCTCGGGGACGCCCTTCAGCTCGTGCTCGCCGGCTTGTTCGAAGACGAGCCCCGAGCCCACGGTGAGGTCTCGCACCGTCTGCGAAACGAGCACCTCGCCCGGACCGGCGAGCGCAGCCACACGGGCTCCGATGTGGACGGCGATCCCGCGGACGCCGTCAGGCGTTCGTTCAACCTCCCCCGTGTGACAGCCGGCTCTCACTTCGAGGTCGAGATCGCGAACCGTCCGGCAGATCTCGAGCGCGCACTCGACCGCGCGCGCCGGCCCGTCGAAGGTGGCGAAGAATCCGTCGCCCGCCGCGTCGATCTCGCGCCGGCGGTGCACGGCGAACGCGGCGCGTACACGCTCGTGATGCACGGCGACGAGCTCGCGCCAGCGCGCGTCTCCAACCGAGGCCGCTGTTCTCGTCGAGTCGACGATGTCGGTGAAAAGGACGGTGGCGAGTGCACGCGTGGGCTCGCGCACGGCCTGCGCGACCCATGTGTTCGCGTCCTCGCCCGGGAGCTCGACGAGCTCGATCGCATCGCGCACGATCTGCGCATGATCGAACGCCAGCTCGACCTTCCCCTGCAGCACGTCCGACACCGGAACGAGGGCGGCAGCTGCAGCGTCTGCGCCCGCGACGATCGCGCCTACCTCGCGAAGGACTGCGAGGTAGGCGACCGATACAACGTTCGTTCGAGGGTCCCGCTCTGGATCGCCGTAGGAGCCGAACTGCATCAACAAGCTCGCGCCGTCGACACCCGTCTCCTGGAACAGCTCCCGCTTTGCGGCCTCGTCCAGGGTCTCGGTGGGACGCTTGAACCCACCCGGGATCGCCCACATCCCCGCGAATGGCGTTACCCCACGACGCACGAGCAGCACATGAAGCCGGCCGTCGGAGATGGTCAGGACGATCACGTCCACCGTCACTGCGAACGCCGGGAACTGCGATGGGTCGTAGTCCTCCGGCACTCCCGCGTCGCTGGTTTTGGTCGTCACGACTCTTACCCTACCAGGAAGTTATGGTCTTGTCGACCAAAACTTTCGCCGAGCCCGTAATCCGCCCTGAGGTTTGGCGCGTTTACCTCTTGGAGGCGGTTCCGATTCCGCGCAACTCAGCGGCGGCCGATGCGCCGGACCCCGTCGAGCCGGCCGCCGTAGGACGAGCGGCCCAGACTGACGACTTGGACTCGGCTGCCGGAATGCGGCGCATGCACCATGCGTCCGTGGCCGATGTAGATGCCGACGTGCCCGAGTCCGGAGAAGAAGAGCAAGTCACCGGCCTTCATTCTGGAACGAGCTACCCGCCGCCCCTGGTCATAGAGCGCGTACGAGCTATGCGGGAGGTGGACTCCTAGTCGCCCGTACGCCCAGTCGACGAGTCCGGAGCAGTCGAACCCACCGGCGGGGGACGCGCCTCCCCATCGATACGGGACCCCGACCGCCTTGAGTGCGATTGTCGCCGCGCGCTCGCCGATGGTCGGCATCGGAGCCGCCGGCGCTGAGCCGTATCGCGTCGGCCGGGCCGCTGTGGCTGAAGCATTCTCCAACCCGCCCGGTAAGTCGGCGCAGCCGAATCCGATCGCGGTAAGTGCGAACGCCAACAGAGGGCTGCGGAGGAGGGTCGGCACGGTGGAAAGAGAACGACGGGCCGCAAAAACGGAAACTAGGCAGCCCTGGACCTGTTCGTAAGTGTCGGATCGTAGTCAGAAAACGGGCGCTGTCTACCCCCCGGTGGGTTCTTGTGGCATCAGCCACAGACGCGGGATCGGCGATGAGTTTTCGCGCGGCGGGCCGTCTGAGAGATAGTGAAGCGGGAGGGAGATTCAGATGGGTGAACAGAAGGTAGGGACGCGTGAGGAATGGCTCGCGGCCCGCAAGGAGCTGCTCGACCGAGAGAAGGAGCTCACCCGCCGCAGCGATGAGCTGGCTCGGAGGCGGCAAGCGCTGCCGTGGGTCGCCGTCGAGAAGGGCTACAGCTTCGAGACCGGCGAAGGGACGAAGACGTTGGCCGACCTCTTCGACGCGCGCTCACAGCTGCTCGTCTACCACTTCATGTTCGGCCCGACGGTCGAGGGCTGGCCGGATGCAGGCTGTCCGGGCTGCTCGTACACGGCGGACAGCCTCGACGGCGCCGTCGCGCATCTCCCGCCGCGGGGCGTGACGTTCGTTGCAGTTTCCCGCGCTCCGCTCGAGCACCTGCAGGCCTACAGGCGCCGGATGGGCTGGAGCTTCCCGTGGGTCTCGGCAGCGAGAAGCGATTTCAATGTCGACTTCGCGGTGTTCACGGAGGAGGAGCGAAGAGCCGGCACCGGCTTCAACTTCGGTACGCCGAAGCATGCGGCTGAAATCGATCTTCGCCGCGACGAGCTCCACGGCCTGAGCGCATTCACGCTCGAGGACGGTGTCGTGTACCACACGTACTCGTGCTACGACCGCGGCACCGACGTCCTGAGTGCAACCTGGCAGCTGCTCGACCGCACTCCGAAGGGGCGCGGCGACGACCCAGAGGGCTGGCCGCGGCGACACGACGAGTACCCGAATGACTGAACCCGCGAACGACCAGGGACGCTAGTCCGAGGAAAGCTGGAACTGCCAGATGATCACGGCGGGGTTTCCCCTGTAAGCCGCGTTCGTGGCGGCAGTGCAGAAACGGTGCAGCGCCCAGATGTTCGGAGGATTCCCTGGGACATGCTCTGGCGGTGGAGTGCCGTCGTAGAGGTCTGTGCCGTCGTCGCCGACGAGCGGAGACGGTCGTTTCGGCTCCTCGCACCGTCGGACCTGTAGGCCGAGTGGGAGGGCAGCCGCGAGGTAGGCGCTCGCAGGACGGCTGTAGGTGCGCATGTACCCGAAGTTGTATGCGGGCGTCAGTTTCACGAGCGGCAGGCCGATGTCGCCGATCAGGCCGCGCGAGTCGGAGATGACCAGGTGCCCGTTCGGTCGGAGGACGCGGACGAACTCGCTGAGGGCCTGTGCCAAGTCGGCCACATGGCTAAGCGCGATCGCGCAGACGACCAGATCGACGGAATCGTCGGCGAGCGGCACGTCGTGCAGGTCTGCCTCGTAGAACTCACCATCGGGCACCTTCTCGCGGGCCACGCCGAGCATCTCGGGCGATGTGTCGACGCCGATCACCTTGTGGCCACGCGACGCGAGATAGGCGGCGTGGCGGCCCGTACCGCAGGCGGCGTCGAGAGCGACGCCAGGCGGGAGGCTGTCGAGGATTTCGCGCACGACGGGCGCTTCAAGATCGAGGAGTTCATTCCCGGGCTCGTCGTAGAACGGAGCCCAACGCGCATAGCCTTCGCGCGTGGTGATCGGACGCGCCTCGACGCCGTCGCCGAGCCCTTCGGCGGAGTCCAGCAGTTCCTGAATCTCGCGGAGGCGGGCGATGGTGAAGTCGCGGTCGTACACGCCTGAGAATGCCCTGAGCAGGGCTATGCCTTCCAGACCGAGCAGATACGCCAGCGGGTGCTGGTAGATCACGGGCGCGTCGATGCGGGAATACTCACCGATCCTGCGAAAGCGAGATTGGGTCAGGTCTTGCAAGGACGCATCCGCCGCCGCGGGCGACATGCGCGGCCGCGGCTCACTTCGGCTGAGAGCAAAGCGCCGTCGAAAGTCGTCATGCCCGCGAAGCGGGCGGACTTTCGACGGTTGAGCGGGAGCGACGGGACTCGAACCCGCGCTTTACCCTTGCGATCCGCTTATGCGCGGCCGCCGCCATCAGAGCGGTGATTCTGCGGGATGACCCTCCGCTGCCCGACCGCGGCGGCAGCGCAATGTGCGCTGGGAGCCACGGCGACGCCGCACCGGAGGAGACATAGGGTTCGCCCATGCAGACGTGTCCAAGCTGCGGGCAGGAGAACCCCGACGGCGCTCGGTTCTGCAACGGGTGCGCCACACCGCTCGCCGGGACGGAGAGCCCGCTGCGGGAGGAGCGGAAGGTCGTGACGGTCGTCTTCGCAGACCTCGTAGGCTTCACGTCGACCTCCGAGAAGCTCGACCCGGAAGAGGTACGCGCGATCCTTCGCCCGTACCACCTGCGCCTCAAGACGGAGCTCGAGCGCTTCGGCGGCAGAGTCGAAAAATTCATCGGCGATGCCGTGATGGCCGTGTTCGGGGCGCCCGTCGCGCACGAGGACGACCCCGAACGTGCCGTCCGTGCCGCGATCGCGATTCGCGACGCGTTGGCGGACGAGGGAGAACGTGAAGTCCGGATCGGCATCACGACCGGTGAGGCACTCGTCATGCTCGGCGCTCGACCGGAGGCGGGCGAGGCGATCGCCTCCGGGGACGTCGTGAACACCGCGGCGAGGCTGCAGAGCGGCGCGCCCATCAACACCGTGCTCGTGGATGAGAAGACCTTCCGTGCGACGGAACGCGCGATCGAGTACGGGCCGGCTGAGCCGATCGTGGCGAAGGGGAAGGCTGACCCGGTGTCGGCCTGGGAGGCGCTGAGGCCTCTCGCCCGTGTCGGTGTCGAACGTCAGGGTGGAGCGCCCCTCGTCGGCCGCGCGAACGAGCTCAATCTCCTTCGCGAGACGCTGGCTCGCGTGGTGCGCGAGCGAGAGCCGCAGCTGCTCACGCTCGTCGGCGTACCCGGGATCGGTAAGAGCCGGCTGGTCTACGAGCTCTTCAAGCTGATCGAAGAGGGAACGTACGGCCTCGTCTTCTGGCGGCACGGCCGGTCGCTGCCCTACGGAGACGGTGTGACGTTCTGGGCGCTCGCCGAGGCCGTGAAGGCGCAGGGGGGCATCCTCGAGTCCGACTCCCCGGACGAGGCGGCGGCGAAGCTCGAGTCGGCTGTCGCGCGACTTCTGCCCGACCCGGTCGAGGCCGCGTGGGTCGAGCGCTATCTTGCTCCGCTCGTCGGGGTGGAGGGCGAGCAGCCGGGCGCCGCCGACCGGAGAAGCGAGGCATTCGCCGCCTGGCGCCGTTTCTTCGAGGCGCTCGCCGAGCAACGGCCGCTCGTGCTCGTCCTCGAAGATCTCCACTGGGCGGACGACGCGCTGCTCGACTTCGTGGACGAGCTCGTGGACTGGTCGAGAGGCGTCCCTGTCTTCTTGCTCGCCACCGCGCGTCCGGAATTGCTGACGCGGCGAAACGCCTGGGGTGGCGGGAAGGTCAACTCGGCCACGATTCTGCTTTCGCCGCTTTCGGACGAGGAGTCGGCGAGGTTGCTCCATTCGTTGCTCGACCGCCCGGCGCTGGCTGCAGAGGTCCAGGCCGCTCTGCTCGAACGCGCAGGCGGCAATCCGCTTTACGCAGAGGAGTTCGCTCGCATGCTGGTCGACCGTCCCGGCGAGGTCGAGCTCCCCGAGTCCGTGCAGGGGATGATCGCTGCAAGGCTCGACGTGCTCCCGCGCGAGGAGAAGGACCTGCTCCAAGAGGCCGCGGTGCTCGGGCGGGTCTTCTGGACCGGTGCCTTGCTCGCGGAGCGCGCGAGCGCGGAGGATTGGCTTCGCGCGCTCGAGCGCAAGGACTTCGTGCGACGGGAGCGGCGCTCATCGGTTGCGGGCGAGACGGAGTACACGTTCCGCCACACCCTTGTTCGCGAGGTCGCGTACGAGCAGATCCCGCGCGAACAGCGGGCGGACAAGCATCGTGCAGCGGCCGAGTGGATCGAGTCGCTCGGACGGCCCGAGGAGCACGCGGAGATGCTCGCCCACCATTACCTGCGCTCGCTCGAGCTGAAGAGGGCGGCGGGCGTGCCCTCTGGAGATGACGATTCGCGCGCGCGCGTCGCGCTGCGCGAGGCAGGCTATCGGGCGATCGCGCTCAACGCCTACGCCGCTGCCATTCGCTTTTACGACGAAGCGCTCGCACTTTCGGCAGAGAACGACCCGGACCGGCCGGAGCTCATGTTCCGTCTGGCGCAGGCACGGCACGTCTCCGGCGACGAGCGTCGTGAGCAATTGCTCCTGGACGCACGTGATGCGCTCCTCGCAGCCGGCGCGAACGAGCGCGCAGCCCAGACCGAGGCCTTGCTCGCCGAGGCCTCCTGGCATCGTGGCGACCGTACGTCGTGCGACCTGCATCTGGAGCGCGCCCGCCAGCTCGTGGAGGACCTCCCGTCTTCGCCGGCCAAGGCGTACGTCCTCAGCCAAGTCGCGCGCTACCGCGGGCTCGGCGGAGACCACCGCGAGGCGGTTCGCCTCGGGGAGCAAGCCCTCGGCATGGCGGAGAGCCTCGGCCTGGACGAGATACGCGCGCACGCACTGAACAGCATCGGTTCGGCGAAGTTTCACTTTCGCGACGCGACCGGCCTCGACGATCTCGAGGCCAGCGCGGAGATCGCGCGCGCGATTCGTTCTCCCGAGGCGGCGCGTGCGCTGAACAACATCGGTGCGCTGGTCTGGGGGGACGGCGACTTGTCGCGAGCGCGACAGGCGATCGAGGAAGCGATTCGACTGGGAGATGAGTACGGCCACGTACCGACTGCGCGCCATGCACGAGGACAGCAGATCGCGATGCGCATCGACCTAGGCGATTGGGAAGGTGGCCTTCGTGCGGCCGATGAGTTCATCGATCCGACCACGCAGATCGCGGTCGAAGACTCGGTCCGGCGGCGCCGCGCGCGTATCCGCCTTGGCCGAGGCGATGTTCCCGGCGCGTTGGAGGATATGAACGCCGCGCTCGACCTCGGACGGGCGATTAGGGATCCACAGGCGCGCGTACCGACCCTCGGAGCGGCGATTCGCCTTTACAACGACGCTGGAATGACGGGTGAGGCGCAGACCCTCGCCGACGAATTCATCGCTGTCTTCCCGAAGGGCGGTCACGACTGGATGCTGATCGACTTCGCCTGGGCTGCCGCGTCCGTGGATCGCCAGAACGAACTCCGACAGCTGCTCGACGGGACGCCCGGTGTGAGCCCGTATGGCCACGCGGCCCGTGCGCTGCTCGACGAAGACTATGAAGCGGCAGCGGATATCTTCCAAGAGCTCGGCGAGCAGGAGAACACGGCGAGCGCCCGGCTCCGGGCCGCCGCGAGGCTGTTGGCCGACCGCCGTCCGGAGGCTGCGGTACCGCTCCTCGAGAACGCCGCGCATTTCTTTCGGACTGTGGGTGCCAGTCGCTATTTAAGCGAGGTCGACGCGCTCCTCGCTACTCGAGCGTCGGCGTCATAGCGTGATGTCGATGAGCGGGAGCGACGGGACTCGAACCCGCGACCTCCGGCGTGACAGGCCGGCGTTCTAACCAACTGAACTACGCCCCCGCTGTGGGGGCAGTCTAGCGAGGCAAAGCCGCGGACCGCCGCGGGCGGACATGTGCGGCCGTGGCCCGCCAACGTTGGAACAAGAGCCCGTGGCAGGTCGGCATGGCCGCGAAAGCGGCCGGACTTGCGACGGCTGTAGCCTGCGGCCGGTGACAACGGTCGACGCGATTGCGCTCCTGCTGGTGTTCGCCGCGGCGTTCGCGGGATACCGCAAGGGCCTCGTCGCCGGCGGGCTTTCCGTCCTCGGGATCGTGTTCGGCGCTTGGGTCGGCTCGCGGCTCGGGCCGGAGCTCTTGAGCGGCGGCCAGCACTCGCCGTACCAACCGCTCGCGGCGCTCGCCGGCGCGGCGATCTGCGCGATTCTGCTCGAGACCCTCGGGACGATCGCGGGGTCGGCCCTGCGCGGCGACACCCGTTTCTCCCCGTGGCGGCCCTTCGATTCGGCGGGAGGGCTCGTGCTCGGAGCCTTCTCGGGGCTCGTGATCATCTGGGTGCTCGGGGCCGTGGCGCTGTTCATGCCCGGCCAGCCGGGTTGGCGGCGCGCGGCCCAGCGCTCCACGCTCCTGCGTCACCTCAACGGGATCGTCCCGCCGCGTGAGCTGCTCGGCGTGCTCGCGCGCATCGATCCGTTCCCGTCGCTCGCGGGGCAGGTGCCCGCAGTGGCACCGCCGGATCCGCGCCTCGCGGGCTCGCCCGCCGTCGTCGCGGCGCGGCCGAGCGTTGTGCGCGTACTCGGCACCGCCTGTGGCCTGGGCGTCGAGGGAACGGGCTGGGTCGGCGGGCGCGGCCTCGTCGTCAC
>JBASRJ010000366.1:0-10887 GCA_049273785.1 Gaiellaceae bacterium
GCCTCAACTTCGGCTCGCCGGAGAAGCCGGAGATCGCATGGGAGCTCGAGCAGGCAATCGAAGGGATTGCGCGGGCCGCGGAGGCGCTGGCCGTTCCCGTCGTGTCCGGGAACGTCTCGCTCTACAACGACACGGACGGCCGGTCGATCCCGCCGACGCCCGTCGTTGGGTGCGTCGGGCTCGTCCCGGACGTGCGGTTCGTGCCGGGCGCCTGGCGCGAAGGTGACCTCGTCCTGCTCGCGACGGCGCCCGGTGAGCTCGACCTCGCCGCCGAGGCAGCGCTGATCCGCTACGTGTGGAAGGCGGCGCCGGTGCTGACCCTCGCACACGACGTGTCGGACGGCGGGCTCGAGGTCGCGCTCCGCGAAGCGGCCGAATACAGCGGCCTCGATGCGGACGTCGATCTGCCGGCGACTGCACGCGGCGGGCAAGTGCTGCTCGCCTGCGCGGCGGACGACGTGGAGCGGCTCGGGAAGAAGAACGTCGAGCAGATCGGGGTGGTCGCCTGATGTGCGGCCTCTTCGGCATCCGTTCCACGGAGCGCGATGTCGCACGCGTCACGTACTTCGGCCTGTTCGCGCTTCAGCACCGCGGCCAGGAGTCCGCGGGCATCGCGGTCTCCGACCGGGGACGGCTGACCGCACTTCGCGACATGGGCCTCGTGACACAGGTGTTCGACGAGCAGAAGCTCCGCGGCCTGCACGGTGAGCTCGCCATCGGTCACACGCGCTACTCGACCACCGGCTCATCGCAATGGGGGAACGCACAACCGCTCGTCAAGCACGGTTCGGCCCGCACCGTGGCCCTCGGCCACAACGGAAACCTGACGAACGCCGCGGAGCTGCGCGAGGAGCTCGCAGCCGACGGACACCGCCTCTCGACGACCGCCGACACGGAGGTGATCGCGGCGCTGATCGCCAACGACCCGGCGCCGTTGCAGGACGCGGTGGCAAACACGATGCGCAAGCTCGACGGCGCATTCTCGGTCGTGGTGGTGTCCGAAGACGCGCTCGTGGCGTTTCGCGACCCGCGCGGCATGCGGCCGCTCTGCCTCGGCCGGCTCGGCGACGACTGGGTCGTCGCATCCGAGACATGCGCACTCGACCTCGTCGGTGCGGACTTCGACCGCGAGCTCCTTCCGGGCGAGCTCGTCGTCGTCGACGCGGCGGGCGTCCAGGCCGTGCAAGCGGTCCCCAAGGACAACGACGGTGCCCTCTGCATCTTCGAGTTCTTCTACCTCGCGCGCCCCGACTCGCGGCTGAACGGCGTCGAGGTCCACGGCGCGCGCGTGCGGATGGGAGAGCGGCTGGCCGAGGAGGCTCCGGTAGAGGCGGATCTCGTCCTGCCCATTCCCGACTCCGGGACGCCCGCGGCGATCGGCTTCTCCCGCGCGCTCAACATCCCGTTCAGCGAAGGGCTGATCAAGAATCGCTACGTCGGCCGCACGTTCATTCAGCCCGACCAGGGCCTGCGCGAGCAGGGGATCAAGCTGAAGTTCAACCCGCTCGCAGAGGTGAACGGGAAACGCCTCGTCGTCGTCGACGACTCGATCGTGCGGGGGAACACGACCCGCCAGATCGTGCAGATGCTGTTCGAGGCGGGAGCGGCGGAGGTGCACCTCCGCATCTCCTCGCCGCCGGTGATCGGCCAGTGCTTCTACGGGATCGACCTGGCCGACCCTGAAGAGCTGATTGCGGCCGACAAGACGGTGGACGAGGTGCGCGAGCATGTCGGCGCGACGTCCCTCGCCTACCTGTCGCTCGCCGGGCTGCAGGCTTCGACGCGCCGGCCCGAGTCGCAGTTCTGCCGCGCGTGCCTCACGCGGGACTACCCGACGGCCGTCCCGCGTGAAGCCGCGAAGTTGCAGTTCGAGCGCGTTTAGTGCCCCTTCCAGTGGCACTAATTCTGCCGTTACTGCTCGTAGACTCGCGACGCCTTTGCGATCCCGCGTGAGATCAGATACGCGAACGTGAAGAACGTGAACGCCGTCACGAACTCGGGCGCGTTGACCCTGTCGCTCGCCAGGGCGACGATCGCGACGATGATCGTCGCCACGATGTAGATGAACAGCTCTGCGTTGCCGGGCATCGGCATCGTGCCCGGAACGTTCATCGCGCGACCGAAGGTCGGCTGCTGCTGCTCGGGAGGTGGTGTCGACATGCGCGCTCCTTTCAGTCAGGCCGCAACAAGACCCGGAACATGAACGATCTCGAGCTTGATTCCGTCGGGGTCGTAGAAGAAAACGGCGTAGTACCCGGGGATGTAGGTGTACTCCTGCGGCTCGCTTTCGATGTCGACCGGTTGCGTCCGCACCCAGTCGGCCAGCTCGTCGACTTGGGCTCGCGACTCCGCCTCGAACGCCAGATGGTGGAGCCCGACCGCGTAACGGTCGTGAGGCTGGTCCATCTGAGCCTCGCGCAGCCCGATCGACGTGCCGGGCCCGGAGAGGTACCAGATCGTCTCGCCGCGCTCCCCCTCAACCTCGCCGACTCGGCCGTAGCCCAGCGGCCCGAGCAGGGCCGTGTAAAAGGGCAGGCTGCGCATGATCGACGAGACGACGAGGTCGACGTGGTGGACACCGGTTGACCGCACTGTCAACCGTCCCGATTCGGCGCCCCCTGCCTCTAACCTCCCCGCGTGCACCTCTTCCACTACCACCTGGTCACGAGCAAGGTGCGCGAGGTCGAGGCGCGATACCTCGGCAAGCTCGGCTTCGAGCTGATCGCGCGTCACGGGCGAATCGGTGAGGAGGTGACGTCATTCGAGTCCGGCCACGGCTGGCAGGAGCTCGACCGCCTGGGCTTCAAGCTCCGGCTGACCGAGCTGGAGCGCGGCGCCGTCAACGTCGTCGTCCAACCCGGCCAGTGGGAGCTGCCGCGCGTCGATCACCTCGGCTTTGCGCTGGACGAGGACGAGTTCATCGAGACGCTCGCGCGGGCAGAAGTTCGCGAGCTCCGGATCCAGGAGCACGGCGGGCGGCGGACCTTCGTGGCCACGAACGCCGGCTACCGGCTCGAGCTGCATCCGCCGCGCGAGTGGCTGGACGAGCTGCTGGAAAAGGAGAACGTGCTGCGGCTGGCGGAGCTGCACCTCCGTGCGGACGATCCGGAGCTGAAGGCATCCGCACTCGGCGAGCTGCTCGCAGTTCCGTATACGAACGAGACGGTGGAGATTGGGCCCGCGATCGTCCGCTTCGTCCCGGACGGCCCGCAAGGGCGCCCGCAGCTGCACGCCGAACTGTTCGTTTGAGCCACGGCGTCCGGCGCGCCTGTCGAAAAGAGCGAATTGACGCGCTCTTGGCGATGCGCAACGCTCGTGCACATGATTCGACTCTTTCTCGTACTCGTCGTCAGTGTCGCGGCCGCGTCGACGTTCGCAGCGACTGCACGCGCGGATCGCGAGACGACGTCGCTCTACTGGTCTGGGGTCGCCACCTCCGGCGAATATCGCGTGAGCCCATGGGATTCACTCTGTCAGCCGACCTCGGGGTCGGCCGCCGAGTTCTCCGGACCGGGTTACGTGACGGTCGCATTGATCGATCCGTCCGGATCATGGCGTCGGTCCTGGCGCTCGAACGTCCACCCAGTCGCCGTCTACGTCGAGCCTGACACCTATTCCCAGGCGGCATCCTGGGGCAAGAGAGCTCTGTGTAAGAACTCCACGGCTTGGCAAGTCTCCTTCAACATGTGGTGCGGCTGGTGGTATTGGATTCAGGACCCGGTTCGCTACCACTGTTCATGAGACGCCGCAACGCAATTGCCGTCTCGTCGTTCGCTGCAGTCGGAACGCTTGCAGGCGCGATCGTCGTCGGCTCTGTTCCACACGCGCGTGTTCACCAGCATGCGACTCCTGCAGAAGGCGTCTCCGCCGCACCGGTAGCGGCTCGGTCGCAGACGGCCCAGGAGCGCTTCGCACTCCACCAGCTGGACCGCTCGAGCCTACGGAAGCGCGACGAGTTCGTCACACCTGACGGGGACACGTTCACAATCTCCGAAGGCCAGACGAAGGACGGCGCCAAGACGTGCATCGTCTCGATCGGCAAGGGCTTCGGCACGAGCGCCTGCGATGCGAACCCGTTCGCGCACTCGACGGTCTTGTTCGGCGAGTCGTTCTCCGCGGGACCGGGCGGCAAAGACCTGACCGACTGGGAGCTGAGCGGCCTAGCGGCGCTACAGGTGGCGCGACTCGAGCTCATCGACTCCGCCGGCCGGCACCGCCCAGTGCATCTGGGCAAGGGCAATGCCTTCTTCTTCGCCCTCTCCAGAGGCGAGGTCAAGCGAGGGATCACCGCGCAGTCGCTTCGGGTCTTCGATGGCGACGGAAAACTGATCGATACCGTCGGCCTCTAGCGCCGGCCGACCGGACCCGGCTCTAGACTCTGCTTCCTGAGCAGGGGAAAGACGTACGAGACCGCCGGGGTCTCGCTCGCCAAGGCCGAGGAGATCGTCGAGCGGCTGCGCGGTGCGGTCGAGTCGACCGGCGCCGCCGGGTTCGGCGCGGTCGCGGGGCTCTACCCAGTGGACGACCGGCGCCTGCTCGCAGCCTCCACGGACAGCGTCGGCTCGAAGCTGATACTCGCGCGGCGGGCCGAGCGGCTGCACTGGGCCGGCATGGATCTCGCCGCACATTGCATCAACGACGTGATCACGACCGGCGCGGACCCGCTCTTCTTCCTCGATTACGTCGCGGCGAACAGCATCCAGCTCGACCAGGTCGTCGAGCTCGTCGAAGGCGCGGCGGAGGTCTGCCGCGCCGCGAACTGCATGCTGATCGGTGGCGAGACCGCCGAGCTGCCCGGCGTCTACCGCGAGTACGAGCTCGACTTCGCGGGCACGTGCATCGGAATCGTCGACCGCAATCGCTTGATCGACGGCTCCCGCTGCGCAGCGGGCGACACGATTGTCGGCTTCCCCTCGAGCGGGCTCCACACGAACGGCTTCACGCTCGTTCGCGAGCTCGTGGGCGACGGCGATTTCGACGCCGACCTGCTGCTCGCGCCGCACCGGCTCTACCTCGAAGAGGTACGAGCTCTTTGCGACCGCGCCGACGTCAAGGCGCTTGCACACGTCACAGGAGGCGGGATCCTCGGGAATCTCGCGCGTGTACTTCCCGATGGGCTCGAGGCGCGCATCGAGTGGGATGCCTGGGAGCGACCGCCGGTCTTCGCGTGGCTCGTCGAGCAGGGCGTCGACGAGCAGGAGCTGCGCCGCGTGTTCAACGTCGGCATCGGCATGTGCGCGGTCGTCGCCGACCCGCCAGGCGGCGCGATCGTGATCGGAGAGCTCGCGTGATCGGCGTCCTGGTCTCCGGAGAGGGAACGAACCTGCAAGCGCTGATCGACGCCGGTCTGGAGATCGCATGTGTCGCATCGAACAGGCCGAACGTGCGCGCGCTTGAACGGGCCGAACACGCAGGCATCGTCACAGCGGTGTTCGACGCCGCGGATTACCCGTCGCGCGAGGAGCGGGACGTGGCGCTCGCTCGGTGGCTCCAGGCGGAGGGCGTCGAGCTCGTCGTCTGCGCCGGCTACATGCAGCTGTTCCGGAAACCGTTCTTCGAGTTCTACGGCGGGCGAATCATCAACACGCACTCGGCGCCGCTGCCCGCCTTTCCGGGAGCTCATCCGATCGAAGACGTGCTCGCCGCCGGAGTCTCGGAGACGGCTGCAACCGTCCACTACGTCGACGAGGGCATCGACACGGGCCCGGTGATCAAAGCGGAGAAGGTTCCCGTGCATCCGAACGACGATGTGACGACGCTGCGCCGGCGGGTGCAATCCGTCGAACACCGGATCCTTCCCGAGGTGGTGAGAGAGCTGTGCGCCGCGCGCTGATCTCCTGTTACGACAAGACCGGTCTCCAGGAGTTCGCCCGCGGACTCGTGGAGCTGGGATTTGGGATCGTTGCGAGCGACGGGACGGCGGACTTCCTCGAGCAGGAGGTCGGCCTCGACGTCGAGCGGGTCGAAGAGTTGACCGGGGTCGCGGAGATGCTCGGCGGCCGAGTAAAAACGCTTCACCCCAGCATCCATGCCGCCATCCTCGCCCGCCGCGACCGGGAAGACGACGTGGCCACGCTCAGCGAGCACGAGATCCGGCCCTTCGACCTCGTGTGCGTGAACCTCTATCCGTTCAGTGAAGTTGCCGGGCGCTACGGCGTGCGCGAGGAAGAGGCCGTCGAGATGATCGACGTGGGCGGTCCGTCGATGCTGCGCGGAGCCGCGAAGAACTTCGCGCACTGCGCTCCCGTCTGCCGGCCGGAGCGCTACCCCTCGATCGTGGCCGAGCTCCGCGAGCAGGGCGAGCTGTCGCTCGACACGCGCCGCGCGCTCGCCGCAGAGGCATTCGCCACGACGGCGGCGTACGAGACGGCGATCGCGCGCTGGTTCGCCGACGTGGAGACGTTTCCTGAGCGACTGGCGCTCGCGTTCACCAAGGTCTCGGACCTCCGGTACGGCGAGAACCCTCACCAGCGCGGCGCCTACTACGCGGAGGACGGCGCGCGCGTGCACCTGCTGTCGCGCGTCGAGCAGGCGCACGGCAAGGAACTGTCGTTGATCAACCTCCTCGACCTCTCGGCCGCGCGGCTCCTGCTCCGCGAGTTCACGCTCCCGACGTGCGTGATCGTCAAGCACGCGAATCCGTGCGGCGTCGCGGTCGCGGCGACGATCGAAGAAGCCTACGAGCGTGCGCTCGCCTCGGATCCCGTTTCGGCGTTCGGGATGGTCTGTGCATTCAACCGTCCCGTCGCTGGCGGGCTGGGCGAAGCACTGGCGGAGCGCTTCATCGACGTTCTCTTCGCTCCAGACTACGACGAAGCTGCCCTTGACGCGCTGCGGCGGAAGGAGGGGACCCGAATCCTGCGCGACCGCGAGCGGCGCGGACTGCCGCGGACGGAGCGCGACTACAAGCGCGTTCTCGGGGGGTTGCTCGTGCAGGACCGCGACGCCGACGTCGACGATCGTGAGTCCATGCGCGTCGCCTGCGGCGAGCCGGACGAGCGGCTCTGGGGCGACCTCGTCTTCGCCTGGCGCGTGTGCAAGCACGTCGGCTCGAACGCGATCGTGCTCGCGAAGGACCTGGCGACGATCGGGATCGGCGGCGGGCAGACGTCACGAGTCGACGCGGTCGAGCTCGCCCTGGAGAAGGCGCGCGAGCACGGCCACGACGTGCGCGGCGCCGTGCTAGCGTCAGATGCGTTCTTCCCGTTCCCCGACGGCCCGCAGGCGGCGCTCGCAGCGGGCGTGACCGCGATCATCCAGCCGGGCGGCGCGAAGCGCGACGAGGAAGTGACAGCCGCGGTGCGCGACGCCGGCGCCGTCATGGTGCTGACGGGCCGGCGCCACTTCCGCCACTAGCGACAGGTAGGACGTCCCGATAGTCTCGAGCGCATGGAGCACGAACGTGGCTGGTCACTCGAGGCTCTGGTTGCCGACGCGCGGGCGACTGTAGGCCACGTTGCCGAGGATTTGACCGACCTACGCCAGGATGTCCGTCGGCTCGATGATCGGCTCTTCCAGTTGATGCTCGTGACGCTCGCGACCCTTGCGACGGCACTCGCCTCACTCGTGGCTGCCCTCGTCTCCTGAATCTTCATGCCGCCGCTCCTCTAGGTCGTGCCATTCCGCCGGACTAAGCTTCACGCCGGTGCCCCGTGAGTACCCCTCCGTCCTAGAGCTCGTCGGCAACACGCCGATCGTCCGCCTCGACGCGCTCGGGCGCGACGTGCAGCCGCGGCTGCTCGCGAAGCTCGACTACCTCAATCCGGGCGGCTCCGTGAAAGACCGGATCGGGCTCGCGATGATCGAGCAGGCCGAGGCCGAGGGGAAGCTGAAGCCGGGCGGCACGATCGTCGAGCCGACCTCCGGTAACACGGGTGTCGGCCTCGCCATCGCCGCCGCGTCGAAAGGTTACCGCTGCATCTTCGTCATGCCCGACAAGATGAGCCAGGAGAAGATCGCGATGCTGCGCGCGTACGGCGCCGACGTCGTGATCACGCCGACTGCGGTCGAGCATGACTCGCCCGAGTCGTACTACTCCGTCTCGTCACGGCTCGCGGAGGAGATTCCCGGCGGCTTCAAGCCCGACCAGTACTCGAACATGGCGAACCCCGAGGCGCATTACGAGGTCACCGGGCCCGAAATCTTGCGACAGACGGGCGGCGAGATCTCCGCGATCGTCATCTCCGTGGGAACCGGCGGGACGATCTCCGGCGTCGGCCGCTACTTCAAGGAGCACAAGCCCGAGGTGCTGATCGTCGGTGCCGATCCGGAGGGCTCGGTGTTTACCGCCAAGGACGAGAAGGACGTCCACCCGTATCTCGTCGAAGGCATCGGCAAGGACACATGGCCGAAGACGATGGATCCGTCCGTCGTCGACGAGTGGGTTCGCGTCTCCGACCGCGACTCGTTTCTGACGGCGCGCCGCCTCGCGCGCGAAGAAGGCCTGCTGGTCGGCGGCTCGGGCGGGACGACCGTGTGGGCCGCGCTCGAGATCGCGAAGCGGTTTGGCCCGGAGTCGACGATCCTGACGATGCTCCCCGACTCGGGCCGCTCGTACCTCTCGAAGTTCTACGACGACAACTGGATGCTCGAGCACGGCTTCGTCGAGCGACGTGCGCCGGTGCCCACGGTCATGGAGCTCCTGCACTCGAAGCGGATGGAGGAGACGGAAGTGCCGACTCTCGTCACGATCGAGGCGCACCAGAAGGTCGGCGCGGCGATCGACGTGATGCAGCGCTACTCGATCTCGCAGCTGCCGGTCGTGCGCGATGGGGACGTGAGCTCGCTCGCCGACGTGATCGGGTCGCTACAGGACCGCGACCTGCTCGACCGTGTGTTCAAGAACCCGGACGCATTGCACGAGGACGTCGCCGCTGCAATGCAACCGCCGCTTGCAGCCGTCGACGCGCGCCAGACGCTCGACGAGGTGTTCTCGACGCTGACGGGTCGCACGAACGCGGTCGTCGTAGCCCAGGACGGTAAGCCTGTCGGCGTACTCACGCGCTCCGACCTGCTCGAGTACCTCGCGCACCAGCGCAACTCCTGAGCCGCACCCTTACGCTAACTGCGCTGGAGCCCGCGGCCGTTCTTCGAAGCGGACTCCGCGAGCGCGCGCTCGAGCGTGATCGCCTCGGCGGCGCGGTCGAGCAGGTCGGACACGATCCGAAGCCGCTCGGGCTCGGACCGCAGCTCGAGTAGCTCCTGCTTCCGCTCGGGCCCGAAATCGACGCGGGCCGCAAGCTCGAACGACAGCAGTCCCGAGTCCGCGTCTGGTTCGTCCACATCCGTCTCGACGACTCGCCCGAGCTTCCGGAACCGCTCGAGTGCCCGCTCTCGAGCCGTCTGGTCCGACACGACCTCCTCGTCGCTGACCGGCTCGACCTCGGCGGTGAGGAACGAGTGGCCTTCCGTCTCCGTCACGATCCGAAAACGCTCGCGCCCCTCGACTGCGATGTTCAGCCGGCCGTCGTCGAACCGGTCGAGCACGTCGACGACCGAGGCGCGCGTGCCGATCTCGCGCATGCCATCGTCGTCGGCGAACACGAGCCCGAACTCGTCGTCGTGCTCCAGGCACTCGCCGATCAGCTCCTGGTAGCGCAGCTCGAAGATGTGGAGGGGGATGCGCTCGGTCGGCACCAGCACGATCCCGAGCGGGAAAAGGCCGAGCTCGCCCATCCGTAGATCGTACGCGCGCCGCTACGATGGCGCGGTGGCCACCGAACCGCTGCAGACGCTGCTCGAGCGCGCGTTTCCCGATGCTGTGGAGGTGCGCGTCGAGGATCGCACTGGTGGCGGCGACCACTTCCAGGTGACCGTTCGCAGCCAACGCTTCAACGGGCTACCGCTGCTCGAGCAGCACCGGCTCGTCAACAGTGCACTGGCAGATCCCTTGCGTGACGGCACCATCCACGAACTGCGAATCACGACGAGAGGGACGAAATGAACGAGCTCCGCGAGAAGATCAAGAACGTGATCGACACCGAGCCGGTGACGTTGTTCATGAAAGGCACGCCCCAGTTCGTCATGTGCGGCAACTCCGACCGCGCGCTGCGCGCGCTGCGCGGGGCCGGCGCTCCCGTGACTGCGGTGGACATCCTTCCCGACCCGGCGATCCGGCAGGAGCTTTCGGCCCTGTCCGGCTGGCCGACGATTCCGCAGGTGTTCGTGCGGGGCGAGCTGATCGGGGGCGCCGACATCGTCGAGGAGCTCGCGGCGACCGGGGAACTGGAACAGAGGCTCGAGACGTTGCTCGGCCCGGGTTACCGCGAATCCCGCGACGAGCAGGTCATCGCCGTCGCGTAACGCCGAGCGCAGGCTCTTCTGCTCGCAGCGGCGCGGATTATTGGCGTGCGACGCCGAGCCAGCGAAAACCGAGCGCCCTGATTGCGCCGGCCGTGATCAAGGCTTCCTCGAGCGGCTCGGTTACGGGTCCGCCCAGCCATCGGTAGAGATAGGAGCGCCACTCGAAATGGTGCTCGTCGTAGCGCACGACGAGCTCGCTTCGCAGCCGGCCGGACTGATGGAGATCGACGTGCTCGTCCTCCCAGCGCGCCCAGTCACGAGGACCGCTCGGCTCGACGCCTGCCGCGCGCAGGGTCCGATGCTGCGCCTCGTACCAGTCGCGCGTCGGCCCGTCCATCTGCTCCCAGGCGAACTCCTCGAGGATCAGGACCGGCGCGAGCCGCGCGAGCCTGTCGAGGGCCGGCTCCAGCGGGTCGACGTGATGGAGCACACGCTCGCCGACGACTGCGTCGAACGGCCCGCCGTCGAACTCCTCGAGCGCGACCGCGTGGAAGCGCGCGCCCGCCGGCGCCAGCGGATCGACGCCGACCGCGTCGTGACCGGCCTCGACGAGCGCAGGCGTGATGCCACCGTTCGGCCCGCACC
>JBASRJ010000370.1:0-5955 GCA_049273785.1 Gaiellaceae bacterium
GCGGTCAGTCGCTCGCGTGCGAGACGCGCGCGCTCGGCGGCAGCGTCACGTTCTGCGCGTACCCGCTCGTCGAGCACGCGGCGCGGTCGGTCGACATCGGCGCGAAGTCGCTCGAGCAAGGTCTCCGCGCTCTCGCGACGGAGGCCGACGCGCTCGCGTGCGCTCCGAAGGCGATAGAGCGCGGCGGTCGCGGACTCCCGGCGGCCCGCGGCATCGGCCAGCTCCTCTTCGGCGCGTGCGCGCTCCTGCAGCAGCGCCTCGACCTTCTCGTCGACGCGGCGACGCGCGAGCTGCGCCGCGGTCCGGCGCCCCTCGCTCTCGGTCAGCCGCTCCTCGAGCGCAACGAGGTCGAGCTGCGCAACGCGGGCACGCAACGCCGCGATCTCGCCGCGGAGCTTCTCCGCACGCTCGGCGGCGCTCGCCTGCAGCGCGAGTGGGCGCAGGCGCTTGCGAACCTCCTCTTCGACGTCCCGCGCGCGCTCCACCTGGGTCGCGACCCGTGCGAGCTTCAGCTCCGCGCGATGCTTGCGCCGCTTGAAACGGCCGAGCCCGGCGGCTTCCTCGATGAAGTTGCGCCGCTCCTCGGGCCTGGACGCGAGGATCTCCTCCACCCGCCCCTGGCCGATGATCGAGTGCATCGAGCCGCCGAGGCCGAGGTCCGCGAGCAGCTCGACGAGGTCGATGCGGCGGACCGGCGTGCGGTTGACGAGGTACTGGCCCTCCCCGCCCCGGTGCAGCCGACGCGCGATCGAGAGCTCGGAGTAGTCGATCGGCCCTTCGCCGGACGTGTTGTCGAACTGGAGCTCGACCTCGCAGAAGTCGACGGGCCCGCGGGAGCCCGAGCCGGCGTAGAGGACGTCGTCCGGCTTCTCGGCCCGAAGCTCCGTCGGCGCCAGGGAGCCGGCCGCCCAGACGATGGCATCGGCGACGTTGGACTTTCCCGAGCCGTTCGGGCCGACCACGACGGCGACACCACGCTCGAGGCGAACCTCGACGGGCTCGGGGAACGACTTGAAGCCGCGAAGGCGGATGGAGCTCAGATGCATCCGGACGGGAGGCTACCCACCGGCGCGGATGTCGGTTGCAACTCGGGCGGCTCTAGAGGTTCTACGCCTCGACGGCCATCCCGAGGATCTGTTCGCGCGACATCGTTCCGACCATGTCCGGGTGCTTGTCGCTGATGTGCTGCTCGACGTTGGCGACGAGAGAGTCGTCGTCCTCGCCGCGGACCGTCTCACCACACGGGCAGTCGACCTGCTGTGCCATCGCTCCTCCTTCTGTTACCGACGATCCTACGCCGCGGTTTCCTCGATGCCCAGCGACACCAGGGCCTGCTTCGCCGCTTCCTGCTCCGCCGCCTTCTTGGACTCACCAACGCCGACGCCGACCTGCTCCCCGTCGATCACGGCGGAGCAGGTGAACCGACGGTCGTGCGGGGGCCCTTCGACGTCGAGCACTGCGTACGAGACGGCCTGCCCCCGGCGCGCGAGCGCCTCCTGGAGCTCCGTCTTGTAGTCGACGTGGCTCGTCAGCGCATACTCGATCCGCGGGTCGAACGCAGCCACGATCGGCTGTTCGATCTGCTCGAAGCCGTGCTCGAGGAAGAGCGCGGCCAGCGCCGCCTCCAGCAGCGCCGCCAGGACGTTCCGGTTCTTCGACAGCCGCTCCAGCTCGTCGGCCGGGATGTCGGCGCCGCGCTGGAGCAACTGTTTGCCAAGGTCGAGCTGCCGTGCGACGACCGCGCAGCTCTGTCGCGACACGACGTGAGAGCGGACCTTCGCGAGCCTGCCCTCGGTGAATTCCGGATAGCGGTCGTACAGCGCGCGAGCGACGGCGAGCTCGAGCACGCTGTCGCCCAGAAACTCGAGCCGCTCGTACGACGACGCGCGGTCGCTCGCCCAGGAGGCATGCGTGTAGACCTGCGCGGCCCGCGCCTCGGGGAGAGCCTCGATCAGGCGGCGCAGGTCGTCGGCCGCCTCGGCCGGGGCGCTACTGGTGCGAGGCGACGTAGTCGACAGCCTGGCCGACGGTCTGGATCTTCTGCGCGTCCTCGTCCGAGATCTTGATGCCGAACTGGTCCTCGAGCTCCATGATCAGCTCGACCAGGTCGAGGGAGTCGGCGTCCAGGTCTTCCTGGAAGGAGGCCTCGTCCGTGATCTCGTTCTCGTCCACGCCGAGCTGCTCGGTCAGGACTTCCTTCACTCGCTCGAAGACTTCCTCGCGCGACGCTGCCACTGTCACCTCGTTTGCGGGGTCGGGGTCGTAGAGGGGCCGGACTCTAACACGGTCGTCTGCTCTCCCAAGCGCTCCGCAAGCCGCCCCGCGACGTCGTGTTCGACGCCCCGGGCCGCCAGTCGGACCGCGTTCGCGATCGCCCGTGCCGAGGAGTTCCCGTGCGCGATCACCACCACCCCCCGCAGGCCGAGCAGGTACGCCCCGCCGTACGTGTCCGGATCGAGGCGGGTCCGCAAGCGGCGCACCGCGGGCCGGATCAGCAGGCCGCCTAGCTTCCCTCGGGGCGTTTTCGTGATCTCCTCCCGCAGCGCATCGAGCACGTTCTTGATCGTCCCCTCGAGCAGCTTGAGGGTCACGTTGCCGGTGAACCCGTCAGTGACGATGACGTCGGCGGCCCCCCACATGAGGTCGCGGCCCTCCGCGTTGCCCTTGAAGTTCAGCCCGGACACGACGAGCAGCTCGTGCGCCTCCACCGTGAGCTGGTTGCCCTTCTCCGACTCCTCGCCGATCGAGAGGAGCCGGACCTCGGGATTGGGGCGGTCGAGGATCTCCTCGGCGAACACGGCGCCCATGTGGGCGAACTGGACGATGTGCTCCGCGCGCGCGTCCGCATTCGCACCGGCGTCGAGCAGGATGGTCGGCCCGCGCCGCGCCGGGATGACGACGCCGATCGCCGGCCGGCGCACGCCCTTCACTCGGCCGAGGTGCTTGAGGCTCGCGGCCAGCATCGCGCCGGTGTTGCCCGGCGACACGACCGCGTCCGCGCGCCCCTCGCCCACGATCCGGCACGCGACGACGAGAGAGCTATTCGGCTTCGAGCGGACCGAGTCGGTCGGCTTGTCGTCCATTGCGACGACGTCTGGGGCCTCGACCAGCTCGAGCCCTCGCGTGTCGAGCCCCGGCGGGCCGACGATCAGAGGCTGGAGCTCGTCGGAGGCGGCCTCCGCCGCACCCGCGACGATCTCGTCCGGTCCGCGATCGGACCCCATCGCGTCCACGGCGACGCGGACGGGCATGGAGCTACGGAGCTTGAGTCGGGAGCGGATCGACCTCGCGCCCGCGATACGTGTGGCACGTCGGGCAGACGCGGTGCGGCCGCTTGGGCCGCCCGCACTGCGGGCAGAGGTTCAGCCGCGGCGGGTCGATCGAGTGCTGGGCGCGACGCTTGTCGCGGCGGGACTTCGAGGTTTTCTTCTTGGGGACTGCCATGAGCGACCGCGGAGTGTAGCCAACCGCCGAGGTCAGAGCTGTTCGCGGAGCTGCTCGAGCGCCGCCCAGCGGGAGTCGGCGTGCTGCTCCTCGTGCACGTGCGGCTCGTCGTTCAGGTTCTTGCCGCAGACGGGGCAGAGGCCCGCGCAGTCGGGCCGGCAGAGAATCTTGTCCGGCAGGTCGAGAGCGACCGTGTCCCGCGACCACGCGCCGAGGTCGAGCTGGCCCTCGACGAGATACGGCGTTCGCAGCTCATCCGACTCGCCCGGGCTCGTCGCCTGGTACTCGCGCGCGTCGAGCCGGAGGTCGAGCACCGCGTCCTCGAGGCACCGGAAGCAGGGACCGTGGAGCCGCGCGGCGAAGCGCAGCTCGAACACCGTGCCCGTGCTCGCTTTCGTGATCGCGAGCTCGGCCGGCACCTTCTCCGGGACGGGGATGTAGCGCTCGCCGGAGAGCTCGAACGGCTCCAGTTCGAGCTCGATCTCGTCGCGGTACTGCTCCCCCGACCGGAGCTTGACCGATCTGAGGTTGAAGCTCTTTATGCGGCCAGCGTAGCGCCTGGCGCACCGGCTCGGATCTCGGCCGCCGGTGCGGGCGCGGGCGCCGAACGGCCACGCACGATCAGGACGACCGCGAGCACGATCGCAGCGCCGGCCACGAGCGTGGTCGCGCCGATCCCTTCGTTCAAGAAAACCGCGCCAAGGGTGACCGCGACGACGGGATTGACGTACGCGTAGGTCGACACGACCGACGTCCGCACGTTCCGAATCAGCCAGGCGTACGCCGTGAATCCGATCAGCGAGCCGACCAACACGAGGTACGCGAAGGCAAGCAGCGGCTTCGCAGAGAACGCGTTCTGGTGGATGTGCGACGCCTCGCCGCCGATCAGGCCCGCAACGGCGAGCAGAGGACTCGCGCAGAGCATCTGCATCGACGCGGAGACCAGCGGCCGCGAGGGAAGCGGCGCCTCGCGCGCGTAGAGCGAACCGGCCGCCCACGACAGCGTCGTCAACGCCAGGACGCCCGCGGCGAAGGCGTCGGCGCCCCCGCCAGGCCGGACGAGCAGAAAGACACCGCCGAATCCGATTGCGAGACCGAGCGCGCCGAGTGCGGAGAGCCGCCGACCCCGGAACACGCGGTCGAGCAGCGCCATCCAGAGCGGCATCATCGCGACGAGCAGGGCGGCGAGACCGGAGTTGATCCGGGTCTCGGCCCACGCGACTCCGCCGTTTCCGACGAGGAGCAAGGCGGCCCCGACGACCGCCGCGGCACGCCATTCACGCCACGTCGGCCGAGGGCCCCCTCGGGCGGCGATCGCGTAGAGCAGCGAGCCCGCGATCAGGAACCGGATCGAGGACATGAGCAGGGGCGGCTGCGTCCGGTCTGTGATCCGGATCGCGAGGTAGGTCGAGCCCCAGACGACGTAGACGGTCGCCAAGGCGACCGCCACCGCCGCCGGCGACCGGCGGGCGAACGCGGCTGTCACGCGCGATCCTTAGCGGCGGGAGTCCGCGCCGTAGAAGACGGCGAGGGGCCCGACGAGCAGGATGAAGATGAGGGCTACGATTTCCATGTCTCTCTCATTGTCGGCACGGCGACCCATTAGGACAAATCCAGGTACAATGGGGTTCAATAATGGAACCTGATCGTTGGCTCGGCGTCGAATTGCGGCACTTCCTCGCTCTGGAAGCGGTCTCCCGTGAGCATTCGTTCGCGAAGGCGGCGGTTGCGCTCGGCTATACCCAGAGCGCGGTGAGCCAGCAGATCGCCACCCTGGAGCGCCTGGTGGGCCAGAAGCTGGTCGAGCGGCCGGGCGGCCCGAAGCCGGTGTCCCTGACCGAGGCCGGCCGGCTCCTCCTGACCCATGCCGAGGCAATCGCCGCCCGTGTCGCCGCTGCCCAGGCGGATCTGACCGCGCTCGAGGACGGCGAGGCGGGAGCGCTTCGCGTCGGCGTCTTCCAGAGCGTCGGCCAGCGCATCCTCCCTGAGCTGATGCGCCGGTATCTCGCGTCGTGGCCGAAGGTGGGGGTGTCGCTGACCGAGTCCGCCGACGATTCGGACCTGCTGGCCCAGGTCGAGCGGGGCGAGCTCGATCTGACCTTCTCCGACCTGCCCCTGACGGAGGGGCCGTTCGAGTCGGTGGAGTTGCTCCGCGACCCCTATGTGCTGGTCGTTCCCGCCGGCTCGGAGCTTGGGGAGCGGAGCTCACCTCCCTCGCTGCGCGAGGTCGCCCAGTTCCAGCTGATCGGTCACAAGTACTGCCGCACCAGGATCCAGATCGAGACGGTCTTCCGGGAGCCGCTGGACTACGTCTTCCAGTCGGATCACAACCAGACCGTGCAGGCGCTCGTTGCCGCAGGCGTCGGGATGGCGCTCGTCCCTCGCCTGACGATGGACGCCCAGGACGAGTCGACGGAGCTGATCGACCTCCCAAAACTTCCGCCCCGCGTCATTGCGCTCGCCTGGCACCGGGACCGCTATCGCACCCCGGCCGCTCGGGCGTTCGTAGAC
>JBASRJ010000375.1:0-10207 GCA_049273785.1 Gaiellaceae bacterium
GGTGTGCGCCGTTCGCCGACACGCCGGTGAAGGGCTTCGGCATGAAGCTCGCGATCACGCCGTGCTTCCGTGCGACCGCGGCGCAGATCTGCCGATAGGTCGAGAGGTTGTCGGCCGTTCGGACCGCGCGGTCGAAGAGGAAGTTGAGCTCGAGCTGTCCGGGTGAGTCCTCGTGGTCGCCGTACGTGGGGTGGATGCCGATCCGCTCGCCGTAGTCGACGACGTCGAGGATGATCTCGCGGAGCTCCTCGAACTGGTTGATGTGGTAGCACCACGGCTTCGTCAGACCCTGCGCGTCGTTCGGGTCCTCCGTTTTCCGCATCCACATCATCTCGGGCTCGATGCCACACAGGAACGTGTAGCCGAGCTCCTGCTCGACCTCGTTCGTGATCCGTTTCAGATTCTGGCGCGGGTCAGCTTCGAGAGGCTGGCCGGTCTCGGTGTCGTAGCAGTCGCAGAAGACCCGCGCGACTCGCTCGTCCCACGGGAGCTGCGCGAACGTCTCGAGGTCGGCAATCGCGGCGAGCTCGGATTCCTCGGGACCGAAGCCGATGTAGCGGTCCTGCCGGTCGACGAACAGGTCGGCGGTCGCGCCGTAGACGAGCTGGTATCCCTCCTCGGCGACCTTCTCCCACTGCGTCGCGACGACGCCTTTGCCGTTGACGTGGCCCGAGACCGAGACCTGCTGGAAGAAGATGTACTTGATGCCGCGCTCGTCGATCACCTTGCGGATCTGCCTGATCTTCTCCTGACGTTCGGGATCGTGCCGGGCCTGGTCGAGCGACGGGAACGGATCGGGGATCGGCCCCTTTCCCAGGACTCGCTGCACTTGTGTGGGGCCTGATTCGACGACTGCCATGGCCAACTCCTTCTTCGCGCGAGGGCTCGCTTCGAGGACTACACGTTCATCGATGGAAACGGGCTCTGGCGCCAGGGGCGGCTCCGCGCCTCGTCCGCGTGGCGCGCATTAGTGTGGTGTCTAGAGTGCAAAATGGGCGTTTGTCAAGCCTATATCGCCTGACCCGCAACAGCGTCCCAAAGGCCTCGTGGTCGAAGCCCCGCGAAAAGCCCGCAGGCTGTTATCCCACTGGTACGGCTCGCCGTTTTCGCCGCCGTGATCAAGTCGTTGCGATGCAGGCTCGCTATCCTCGAGTTTCACGTGTCGGTACCTGAAGAGATCATCGCCACGGCCGAACTCCGCGAGCGACTGACCGACCCCGAGTTAACGATCGTCGACGTCCGGCCTCTGTCGGCCTACAACGGCTGGCGGGCGAGCGGAGAAGCTCGAGGGGGTCACATCCCGGGAGCCGTCGCCTTTCCGAGCGGTTGGCTGAGCTCCGTGAGCGAAGCCGAGCTGGAACGGCTGCTCGACTCAAAGCGCATCGTTCCCAGTCGTGAGATCGTCCTCTACGGCGATCGTCCCGAGGACGTCTTGGCGGTCCAGAGCGGACTGGCTGAGCTGGGCCAGGCGGGCGTCCGGAAATACGAGCATGGTTGGGCCGAGTGGGCAGCCGATCAGACCCTGCCGGTTGATCGTCTTGCGAACTACGACAAGCTTGTCCACCCAGAATGGCTGCAGCAGCTGCTCGATGGAGGGCGGCCGGAAGCCGCGCCGGCCGGCAAGTTCCTGCTCCTCCACGTGAATTTCGGGGTCCCGGCAGAGTACGAGGAGAATCACATCCCGGGGGCGCTGTATCTCGACACGAATCGGCTCGAGGATCCGGAGGACTGGAACCGCCGATCGCCGGAGGAGCTCGAGACGGCCCTGTGTTCACTTGGAATCACCCATGACACCACGGTCATCCTCTACGGCCGCGATACCGAAGGAGAAGCCAACGAGAAGTGGCCCGGACGTCGAGCCGGGCAGATCGCCGCCAGTCGTGCTGCGATGATCCTGCGTTACTCCGGTGTCGACGACGTTCGCCTGCTCGACGGCGGCTACGACGCGTGGGTCCGCACAGGACACGCGCTCGAGACGGTTGTCCGGGAGCCGGCGCCGGTGGCGTCGTTCGGTGTTCGGGTTCCGTTGCGCCCGGAGGTAATCGTCGACATCGACGAGGCCAAGCAGATCCTGTCCGATCGGGAAAATGCGACCCTCGTCAGCGTCCGAACCTGGAAGGAGCATGTCGGCGAGGTCAGCGGCTACAACTACATCGGCCCGGCAGGCCGGATCGCCGGCGACGTCTGGGGCAACTGCGGCTCGGACGCGTACCACATGCAGCACTACCGGAACGTCGACAACACGATGCGGGCCTATCCGGAGATCGCGGCCAACTGGGAGGAGGCCGGCGTCAGCGCCGACAAACGGGTCGCCTTCTATTGCGGGACCGGCTGGCGAGCAAGCGAGACCTGGTTCTACGCCTACCTGATGGGTTGGTCGCGGATCGCGGTCTACGACGGCGGCTGGTTCGAGTGGAGCCAGGATCCGATCAAGAACCCGATCGAGACGGGAGATCCGCAAGATCAAGCTCGCCGCCTAACGGTCACCCCGCTCTGAGGGGCGGCCTGAGGTTCCGAGACGACGGAGCAGCGCCGGGAGCTTGCGTTATCTGATCTGGCACCGCATGTCTCATAACCCGGAGGTCGCAGGTTCAAATCCTGCCCCCGCTATGTCAGAACCCTGCGACCGCCGGCGAGGCGGTTGCAGCGTTTCTGGGGCCGGTACGAGTTCGGCGTGACGGTGGCGGCGAGTTCGAGCGCGTGGCTCGGCTTGTCGTAGGTGACGCTGACGTCGAATGCGTCGAAAAGGTCGGCGAGCTCGACGGGACCGTAACGGGCGAGCGCCGGCCGCAAGTCGGGGAATCGTTTCTTCCCTGGCCGGAGGCCGGGGCAACGCGGTATCGCGAACGAACCGGCCGGGCCGTGGGAGCGTCTAAACCTACGCGGGCGGCTGGTGGACTTGCCGCAGGAGTTCGGCGAGCTCGCGAACACGCTCGGTCCTCGAGATGCGCCGCTGAAATTCGGGAGCTAGCTCGACGTCCGGAAGTCCTTCCCGCTGCCACCGGTCGCTGTATGTCTGGATCGTCTCGCGCAGGCCCTCAACGTCATCCGGCGCGACGACAGTGCCGGCTTTGGCTTCACGGATCAGTTCGGCGGCGGTGCCGTTCGGCGGGACGACCGCGAGAATCGGTCGGCGGGCGGCGAGGTACTCGTACAGCTTGCCGGAGGGGACGTCGCGTCCGCGCGGTCCGACGTCGGGAAGGAGCAGAAGCAAGAGCTCCGAGTTGCGCTGAAGCTCGAGTGAACGCCTTCGGGGCGTAAACGGGATCAGCTCGAGCTTGTTTCCGAGGTCTCGTGCGCGCACCCAGTCGAGATCAGCACGGCGGAAGTCGCCGACGAAACGAGCCACGATGTTCGCGTCGACGCCGGCAAGGGCCGTGAGAAACGGTCGCGGATTGCGTTTCCCGAAGAAGCTCCCCGTGTGCGTGATCCGCAGGCGGCTGCTAGGCCGGTATGGGAGGCCATAAAAGTCGTCGCAGTCGGCTCCGTTCGCGATCGTGACAATCGACCCCTTCGGTGACAAGGCCTCCAACTCGTCTGCGATTTGGGCCGTGACAGCGACGATCGCATCGGCGTTACCCGCAACCTGTCGGGCAACGAGTTGCTGCGTTCGTTCCTTCAAACGTACGGCGACGCTTTCGATGCGTCGGTCGGGGTTGGCGATGATCGAATCGCGGGCGTCGGCAACCCAGCGGACACCGGTGAGGCGTTTGACCGCCGCGCCGATCAAGTGGACGGAGTTCGGCGGCGAGGTCGTGAGCAGGAGGTCGATCGACTCTCGCCGCGTGATCCGAACGATCGCGGGCACAGCCGTCAACGCCCACGGGACGTCCTCGTCCGGAATGAGCAGCCGGCGCGGTAGCAGCGCCGCACGGCGTCGAAGGCGCTCCGCCCCGCGGGTCGCATACAGCTCTTCGGCTGGCAGCCTCCCACGCGGCCCAATAAACCGGGTGCGATAGACGTGCGCCGACTGGAGGCCGCTGACAGGTTCGTCGCGATGGATCCACTTCGAGTCCGTGGGTGTGATCACTCGCGTTTCGATCCCGAACTCGGGCAGTCGCTGCGCGAATTTCAGCGGTCGCTGAACTCCACCCCCTCCACTGGGCGGAAAATAGAAGGAGCAGATAAGGATCCGCATTCACCGATACGCCTGCCAGCGCTCGGCTCCGTCGTTGACCGCGAGTGTAGCCCGACACAGGCATAGAATCGCGCTGTGGAGCGAGCGCCGTTCGCCGTCGTGCTTGGCGTCGGCGGCGCAGCTGGGGTGTCGGCGATTCGGCTGCTGGGGCGGCGCGGGATCCGAGTCTGTGCCGTCGACCACCGGCCCAGCGCGCTCGGTTTCCGCTCGCGCTACGCCCTTTCGCGTCGGATCCCGGATCCCGAGGAAGACGAGCCCGGATTCGGCGCAGCCTTACGGCTGCTCGGCGACGAGCTTGGCGGGGCGGTGCCGATCTTTGCGGCCCGCGATGAGGACCTGAACGCGCTGGCGCGTCAACGAACCGGGCTTGGCGCCCGCTTTCTCTACACCTTTCCGGCCTGGGATCTGCTCGGCAAGATCCAGGAGAAACGCTTCCAGGTACGGCGCGCGTCGGAACTCGGACTGGCGGTCCCGAAAACGACGGATGACCCCGTCGACGTCGATCGCTACCCCGTACTCGTGAAGCCGTCCCGGCCCGCCGGTTTCCGCGTCCGGTTCGGCAGACAGGCCTTGTGGTGTGAAACCGGCCCAGAGCTCCGACGCGCGTTCGATTCGGCGCGTGAGTTCGACCCGCTGATCCAGGAAGTGATTCCCGGCGGCGATCACACGCTGTTCACGCTCGGCACCTACATGGATCGGTCTGGTTCCCCACTGGGGATCTTTTGCGGCCGCAAGCTGCGCCAGACGCCGAGCGGTGTCGGCACCTGCCGCATCGGTGAAGCGCTCTGGGTTGATGCGGTGGTCGAACAAGGACTGAGGCTGCTGAAGGACCTGGCATTTACCGGGATTGCGCAAGTGGAGTTCAAATACGATCGCCGCGACGACACCTTCAGGTTCATCGAGATCAACCCGCGACTCTGGCAATGGCATGAAAACGCGGCCGTCTGCGGCGTCGATCTGAGCTGGATCGCGTACCAGGACGTGACCGGCGGCACGATCGCCCCGGCCACGTCTCGCGGATGTCGTAGTCGATGGGCGCTCACCTTCAACGACAGCGTCGTCCCCGCGCTTACCCGCCCAGGCTATGTCGATCCGTTCTTTGCGCGAGATGATCCGCGCTTGGCGATCACGCATCTCGCGCGCGTTACGCGTGCATCGCTGACACGAGCACGAGCCCGCAGTAAGGGCGCAGTGTTTTCGTCACCCGGCACCGAGACCCGCTGAATCAGGGTTCAACGCGCCACTCACGCGTGCTTGGCGATGATTGAAACGAGTTCGTTTTCGAGGACGACCGCCTGCGGCTTGGGAAGGCCCTGCGAGAGGATCGAGAACTCGGCCCAGCGGCGTTGCCTTTGTAACCAGACCCAGCCGGAGAGGGCCGACACCTGTTGCAGGAGCGTTCCGGTTTTCGCGCGAACGCGAAGGCCGACCAAGCGCCCGCTGAGCGTGCCCTCGCCGACGGTCGGCAGGGTCGAGCGCAGCGCCGGGCCCCAGGGCTGATGGTTCGCCGCGCTTAGCAAACGGACGATCCCATTGGTGCTGACATTGTTCTTGTACGAGAGTCCGGAGCCGTCGTACGCGACGACGTCCGCGCCATGCCGTCGCGCCCATTGTTGGATCGCTCGCGCGCCTTTGGCGATCGAGCCCGGCGGACTGAAGACGGCGGCGCCGAGCAGCTTGGTCAGCAGCTCCGCGTCCAGGTTGAGCGAGTCGAGGTTCTGCCGCCGGAGGATGTCGACCAGTGGCGCCGAGCGGATCCCGGCGAGCACGGGTTCGGGAGTGGCGGGTTCGGGGGCGGCTTTGGGGCGGCCGCGCACGCGTGCGCCGAATGTGCGGAGGTCGGCGGTGAGTGTGGCGGCGGCGCGCCGCTCGGGGTCGAAGACGAACCCGGCCGGGCCGCTGTTGGCGTCGAAGACGAGCGCGGTCGGAAGAGCGACGAACTGCAGCGCGAGCGGCTGCCAGCCGGGCGCCCAGCGTTCGCGCGTGAACGTGTTCGTGACGCCGATCACCGATCCGCGCACAGTACGGATGCCGGTCGCGCGCAGAGTGCGCGCGAGTCGTGCCACGGCGGCGTCGTTCAGTTCGGGGTCGCCGTGGCCGACGAGCCACAGATTCCCGCTGACCAGACCGTTTTTCGGATGCGGTCCGTCGACGGTGGTTGGGATCCGGTAGCGAGCGCCGAAGCGGTCGAGGAGAGCCATTGAGAGCAGTAGCTTCTCGTCGGAGGCGGGTGGCCGCGGCACGTTTCCGGCGTGCGCGTAGATGAGCCGGCGGCGCTCGGCCACCGAGACGGAGATCGGAAGGTCACCGACGAGGCTCTGCACGCGGACGATCCACGGTGCGACACGGGGGCGGTGCGGCATCGCTCCACTCGCCGCAGAACCTGAGAACGCAACTACGCATGTGAGGAGCGCAAGCAAGACGCTGACCGCGGGCGCGCGCGAGGGTGCGCGGGCCAGGCGAGAAGCGCTCACGCGTGCGCGGAACCGTGGAGGGCGCCGGCGAGTGTGAGCACGGCCTGCATCTGCCGGCGCACCTGCCGCGGCGAGAGGCTGCCGGCGGGCAGCTCGACGGTGAAGGACGCCGAGTCGGGCAGGTGGTGGTTCTGCCAGTTGGTGGCCGTTCCGTGCAGCCAGTGGTGGTGGTAGAAGCGCATGCCGGCCGCGCGCGCGTAGATGCGACCTGTAGCGGTGCTCGGCCCCCAAGCCCAGACGAGGTTCAGGTGCTGGTGGAACCAGATCGTCACCCGCGGCCGGAGGCGTAGGATCAGGTTGCGTCCGATTCGCGTCTCGCGCTCGGAGAATGGATACGGGCCGGGGTAGTAGGTATCCCACGGGCGGCCGCCGCCGCGCCATTGCGACGACCAGTTAGCGTTCAGGTCGACGCCGCGGCCGTTCTGGCGCGTGCCACGGGCGAACCCGTCCGGGTTCAGGTTGGGGACGAGCCAAAGGTCGAAGCGCGTGGTGACGTGCTCGAGCGCCCGCGCCACAGCGATCCCGGCACCCTCGTTTCCGTGGATGCAGCCGATCACGAGCACGCGCGTGCCGTGCGGGTCACCGACCCGCAGCGCGACGATCGGCCGGCCCTGCTGCGAGCGGCCGAGCAGCAAGGGGCGCGCGCTGCGAAGCGCGCCGGAGAGTTTGAAGCTCTGCGACGAAGCGTTGTTCGCCGAGCCCGCGCCGCCGAGGATGACGGCGGCAACAACGACGCTGATGAGGACCCTCTTCACTGATCGCATCTACGGTCGTCGGGCCGGCCGGCGTCCCTGTGGCCCGAGCTCGGCGCGCTTGCCCTTCTCAAGTGAGGTGCCTTCGGACGCGGTGTGAGCGTTCGAACGTACTCTCATTGTGGCTCGAAGGCTCATCGGGTTTGCCTTCTGGGTGTCGGCTGTTGCACTGTGCTGGCCGGCGGCGTCTGCTCGGCACCGGCAGCCTCCCCGGCGGCGAGTAGCCGCTCGATTGCCTGAGCGTACCGCGGGGACTCGTGGTCGGAAGGCCTGGAGAACTCTTCGGGGCCGAGCGGTTGTTATCGGTGTATGGCGCGCCCCGGGGCATTGCAGCCGCTCGTGGTCGTCCAAGGCGGGGCGGCCGCTTCTTCGCCCTCCGAGCGCGACGCTAAGCGTCGGCGTCCCGGCTCGCGATGGCGACCTCAGATCGGCCACGGAGCCCGCGGTTCGACCGGAATCGCGCGGTCGCTAATGGGTCCATAGCGTGCCCCCGCTACTGGAAAGGCCCTGGAAACAGGGCCTTTTTCCTGTCCGCGTTGAGATCGCGGGTTGGAACTTTTGCCAAACTTTTGCCATTGGCAGCCGCTGGCCTGGCCAGAGTCATTGCTGAGGGGTCTGATTCATGAGATCACTGCGTGCAGGGCGCGAGTTGGCGATCGATCTCGGTACGGCGAACACGCTGGTGTTCGTTCGCGGCGAGGGGATCGTTGTTTTCGAGCCGTCTGTGGTCGCGATCGACGAGGCCAGCGGTCATGTGCAGGCGGTGGGGGAGGAAGCTCGGAAGATGATTGGGCGGACGCCGGCAACGATCCGGGCGATCAGGCCGTTGCGTCATGGCGTGATTGCGGATTTCGAAGTCACAGCGGCGATGCTTCGTTATTTCATCGGCCGGGTGAGGGGAGGTGCTTTCTCGCGGGTGGTGTTGTGTGTCCCGAGCGGAATTACGAAGCTCGAGCGCGACGCCGTTGCGGAGGCGACGCTTGCTGCCGGTGCGCGGATGGTGTCGTTGATTGAGGAGCCGATGGCGGCTGCGATTGGCGCGGGTTTGCCAGTGGCCGAGCCGCAGGGGAGCATGGTCGTCGACATCGGAGGCGGCACAACTGAGGTCGCGGTGCTGTCGCTGGGTGGGATCGTGGTTTGGGAGTCGATCAGGCTGGGTGGATACGAGATGGACGACGCCCTCGTCCGTCACCTCGATGTGAAGGAACGTCTCCTGATCGGACCCGAGACTGCCGAGGCGGCGAAGATCGCGTGCGGTTCGGCATGGCCCCTCGATCAAGAGATCAGCACCGATGTCGCCGGTCGCGACCGCTTAACGGGTCTGTTGCGCCGAACAACCGTCGACTCAACGCAGGTTCGGCTGGCGCTCGAGACGACGATCGAGACGATCGCTGAGGCGGTCGTCCGGACGCTCGAGTCGACACCGCCGGAACTTGCGGCCGACATTGGCAGTCGCGGAATCGTGCTCGCCGGCGGCGGCGGGCTGCTGCGCGGAATCGATCGCAGGCTGGCTGCGCAAACGGGCGTCCCTGTGGAGCGGGCGGCGGCACCACTCGAATGCGTCGCACTCGGCGCGGGGGCAAGCTTGGAGGAGAAGACCGAACCTCCCTTCGCACGACGCCGCCGGTGGCTCGCGCCGCGCAACAGTTGGCAGCGCCATCGGCCGTAATCCGCCGCGATCCGACCTCAGAACCCATAACCCGAGGTCGGAGGTTCATATCTTGCCCCCGCTACTAAAGGGCGCGCCTCAGCGGGCCTTTTCACTTGCGCGGGGGTTACAACGCTGGGGGGTCTGAAGCGTCGGCCGTTGATCTATCGGGATCGCGTGACTACGGAACGTAGATGCGCCGATGCAGTGCCGTCGGCTGATGGTGACGATGAACTCCTGCCCGTGGGGGGTGTGGTTCGCAGTCCGACTCTGCAACGAGCAGATTGCCGGCTCAGAAGATGTCCGGCAGGCTTGCCGGACTGCGGCCGGTCGCCGTCTGCCGCTGCTGCGCGTACGCACGCAGGAACTGCTGCTTGAGCGCGGTCGCCTGAGCGCCAATCCGGTTCGCCGTTTCGAATGCCGCCTGCGCGTTCCCGGACCCGTCGCGGCGCGCGACCGTCCAGGCGACCAGCGCTTCATCGTCTGCTACCGATGCCTGCAACGAGCGGATCAGCAGCGCGTGTGCCGACGCAAACACCGGCGGAACCGTCAGCGCCCGCGCCTTGGCGAGCTCCAGACGTCGCTGGTCGGCATACGAGCGGGCAAGGACGACCGCCGCGCTCCGGCTGATCGCACCGCTGGCTGCGCGGGGAACGAATGAATTCAACGCCAGCAGGACGGCGTGTGATTCGCGCAACAGACCATCGACCTGCCCCACGTAAACGACGGCCGACTCAGACGGCGACTGCGTCGTGCTCGTCGTCGAGCTTGGTGTCGGCGTCGGCGGGCGCAACGAGATGAACGCCGTCCGCGACGGGAGCTGCAGCTCGGCCGAGAGGCCGCTCTCAGCACTCGCGATCGCGTCCTGCGCCCCTGCCACGGCCTTGCCAAGCGCGAGTTGACTCTGAATGTCTTCGGGCATGTACGCGCCGAGAGCCTCGCCATAGCTTCGATTTGCGGCGACAAGCGCGAGCAGCAGCTGCACTTGACCTTTTTGCTTGCCGGACAGTGCGCTCAAGGCCCGCAGATACACAGACGCTCGATCCGCGACCTGGACAATCCGGCGGCCGTCTGTAGCACGGGTCAAGGGGTCCCCGGCGGTGCGCGCGTTGAAGGCCGCTGTGTCGTCGGCTCGGCCGAGTGGGCCGAGGACGTTCTCATTCACCTGGGGCACGAAGGCACTGTCCGACTTCAC
>JBASRJ010000400.1:0-1965 GCA_049273785.1 Gaiellaceae bacterium
CCGGAAGGTTCCCCCGACGAACGGCCCAAGCAACGACGCGGGCTCGATCATCGGGATCGTCGGCACCGACGCTCCGCTCCTGCCGCATCAGTGCAACCGGCTCGCCCAGCGCGCCGGTCTCGGTGTCGCGCGCATGGGCGGCCTGGGTGAGAACTCGAGCGGTGACCTCTTCTTCGCGTTCTCGTCCGGCAACCGGGTGCTCGGGACGACCGATGCGACGCTCAACGTGTCCATGCTTCCGAACGAGCGGATCGACCCACTGTTCGAAGCGGTCGTCGACGCGACCGAGGAGGCGATCCTCAACGCGCTGCTCGCGGCGGAGACGATGACCGGACGCGCGGGCCACACGGCCTACGCGCTCGAGCCCGAGATCCTGCTCGAGGCGCTGGCCGTGTGACCGCGTCCTAGGTCGCTACGGAAGCGTGACGTATTGCCCGAGGAACGCCCGAGCCGATGCCGTATCGAGCCGGTAGTCGACGTTCGTCGAGCGGCACGGCGTGTCGCCGGTAATCGTTGTGCCGGCAACGATCCTCGTCTCGCCCGACCCGGAGCCGAGAAAGTTCGGCCCGCCCGAGTCGCCGTAACACGTCCCGCCGTTCCCGGTCGAAGGGTTCATCGAGATCCGCAGCCAGTGCGGGGTCAATGCGTTCAGCGTCCCGACGGCGACGAAGCGGACGTCCGCGTAGTGGAACGTCTTCCCGCCCGGCCCGCTGGTGACCGACTGAGCGCCGTAGCCGACCGGCGTAAAGGTCGTCCTGCCGTTCACGCTGTCGAGTGACCCCGCTTTCGGCAGCAGCGCAGGCGTAATGCCGTTCACTGCCTCGTCCAGAACGACGACGGCAATGTCGTGCGGATCGCTCTGAGACTTCGAGTAGCTCGGGTCGCCATGCCACGTCCCCCAATACGTCTTGCTCGTCGCGCGATCGAACGACGTTGCGAAGGTCACCTCAACGCGGTTGACGCCTTCATCGCAGTGTTCAGCAGTGAGGAAGACCCGCCGGGCGATGAGCGTGCCCGAGCACTCCGCCCAGGTCCCATCCGAGAACGCCTGCTGCGCAAGCAGTGCGCCGGCCTCCGGATGACCGTTGCCGTCCGGCTGCCCGTTCGTGATCGCGTTCGCGCCCGTCGCGAAGACGAGCAATGTGCTCGCTGCCGCGCAGGCCAAGATGACTCGTCTCACGTTTGCTCCCCTCCCTCGGTCAGCGCATACGGTATCGCCGACCGCGCCTAGCGTCGAGCGCTAAGCGATGCGGAGGTGCCGACGCTCGGGCGGGCGCAGGCGCAGTGCCTTCCGCTCGCTCTCGCTCAATGACTCCGCGGGCGCCCAGCCGAGATAGCCGCAGCGAGCGCACTCCGGGTGGGCATGCCGCATGGCGGAATCCGAAGCGTGCCTGGTCGTGCCGCAGCGAAGGCACTCCACTAGGACCAACCCCATGGAGCCCAGCGTGGTCGAGCCCTCGCGGGGGCGCCTCCCCCGAAATAGGGAGGGCAATTTCACGCCGCCGAGTCACTGACCGTCTCAGCAGGGGCCTCGGCGACCCCTTCGGCCGCCTCGAGCAGCTCCTCCCACGTGCGGAGCTTCACGCGCGGGCGCCCGAGCTTCTCGCCCGCAGTCCGCTCGACCTCGTCGATTCCCGTCCACCCCTCGTACAGGACGGCGCGAACGCCGCGCTCTGCCAGCACCGTCTCGACCGCGTCGGCCGTGGCGCCCTCCTTGTGCGGGACACGACCGTCGCGGACGTCTTCGAGCAGGAGCGCAACGGTCTCCGTCGCGTCCTTCTTGTTCGTGCCGATGATTCCCGTCGGCCCCCGCTTGATCCAGCCGGCGCAGTAGACCCCGGCGGCCTGCTCTCGGTCGTCGTCGTGGACGACACGGCCGCCCTCGTTGCGGATCGTGCCGCGTCGCTCGTCGAACGGAAGATCCGGCAGTGCCACCGCGCGATAGCCGACGCTGCGGAAGACCAG
>JBASRJ010000383.1:0-5272 GCA_049273785.1 Gaiellaceae bacterium
CCGGGGGTGATGACCGAGATCGGACCGCTGGTCGCGGGCGCCGGCACGGTCGCAGTGATCTGCGTGCTCGAGTTGATGGTGTAGCTCGCGGTGGTGCCGTTGAACGCAACGGCGGTCGCGCCGTTCAGGTTGGTGCCGGTGATCGTCACCGCCGCTCCCGGCGCGCCGCTCGTCGGGTTGAAACCGGAGATCGTCGGCGGCGCCAGCACCGTGAAGTTGCCGCTGGCGGCCGGCGCCAGATAGATGAGGGCCCCGGCCTTGTGGCCGCTGCCTTGAGTCGCGGTCGTCATACCCGTGTACTGGTGACTCCCGACGCCGACAGGGCCACTCGAGTCCGCAGTCGCCACGTTCACCCAGGCCGCGTAGGCGCTTGTGCCGAGGTTCGAGTCAGCGCGCTTCGTCAGCCCGGACGGGGTGAAGCTCGAGAAGCTCGCGTTCTTGTCGGCGCTGTAGGTGCTGCGGAACGCGAAGAACGCGATCGCCCACGCGCTCGCGGATTGGTTCGTCCCGCTCGGCCCGACCACGTTGTTGCCGCTCCCGCGATCGAGCGCACCGACGGATGCAACGACTGGGCTCGTCTGGTTCACGCCCCGCCAGGCTGCGATCTGGAAGACCGGCTTCGCATTGTTCGTCCACTTGACGGTGGGCGCGACCTCGTTGTCCGTGGCGAACTTGTAGAAGCAGCGAACGTGCCAGAGCGTGCCGTCGTCGAGCGGGGACCACGGGAATTCCGTCCAGCCGGTCATGCCGGTGATCGACTGGGCGTTGTCAGCGAACGCGAGCCATGCGATCAGGAGGTCGCCCGCCTGATAGCCCGAAGGGAGCACGGCCGCCAGCGACGTGATGCCCGAGGGCGCGCGAGCGACCCCCACGCTGACGAAGGACATCGGCGCAGATCCGGCAGTCGTGGCCTGGCCGCCGGGCGTAGTGACGGTGATCGCGCCGCTCGTGGCACCGGCAGGCACGGTGGCCGTGATCTGTGCGTCCGTGTTCACGGTGTAGACCGCGACCGCCCCGTTGAAGGCCACGGCGGTGGCCCCTGTGAAGTTCGTGCCCGTGATCGTCACCGCCGTACCCGGTCCGCCACTTGTTGGACTGAAGCCGGCGATGGTCGGAGCCGAGGCGGCAGCCGCCAGGGACCGGCTTGCCTTCGTCGTGAACTGGGAGAAGGACCTGGGCTGCCCGCTTCCGGCACGGCCCACGTCCACGCTGCCCGCGGCGAAGGCGACGGGCGCCGCGGAGAGGCCGATCAGAAGGAGGAACCTTGCCGCGGCTGTCAGGAACGCGGTCAGCAAGATCGCAGGCCGCTTTCCCCGAGACGGGTCTAGGTCACGAAAACGGACGAACAACTCCCAACACGCCGACCTCTTCCAGGGCCGCAGTCCCCTGACGAACTCCACCACTCTAGTCGAAAAGCTGTGCGGCCTGAACCCCGCGTCGTGCGGTAGGGATTTTGAAGAGGGAGGCTTCGGCCTCCCTCTTCACGTGCCGGTGTTCACGGGTGCGGTCTGCTACATCCGCGCGATGGCTGTGCTACGACGATCCGATAAGTCGACTCCACCGTACACTTGTTCGTTTCGCACTACCGGCGTTCGCTGCGACCGTCGTGGGAGTGGCCTCGGCTCCTGCTACGAGTCTCAATCGTGGCGGCGACGTCGTCACGACCGTCTTGGTGACCGCGCGGGACTTCTCCTTCGAGCTTTCTCGAGGTTCTGTCCCCGTCGGCGCCACCCGGTTCGTCGTAACGAACGCCGGTGTCCTTCCACACGACTTCGCGATCGCCGGTCGGAAGACACGCCTGCTCAAGCACGGCGCGCGGGCGACGGTCATCGTCCGCTTCCACCGGGCCAGAACCTATGCCTACCGGAGCTCCCTCCCGGGCGAGGCGGCGCTCGGGATGAGAGGGGTCATCTTCGTCGGCGGACCCGAGCCCGGCCCTCCACCTCCGCCTCCACCTCCGACGCTCTATGTCGACCAGCGAAATCTGAGCTGCTCGGACGGCGGCGCGGGGAATCCCAAGCAGCCGTTCTGCACGATCGCGCCAGCTGCGTCGCGCCTCACGCCCGGTCAGACGGTCGTCGTCCTCGCCGGCGCATACAACGAGACCGTCACCGTGTTGACCTCAGGCGCTGGGGGGGCGCCGATCAACTTCGTTGCTGTACCTGGGGGAAAGGTGTCCGTGACCGGGGCGGCAACCGATCACGCCTACGGCTTCTCCGTGAACGGCCGCCACCATGTCACCATCCAGGGTTTCGACGTGACCGGCACGAGCGCGGACGGAATCGTCGTGAAGAGCTCATCGAACATCACCATTCGCGACAATCACGTCAGCTACGCGGGCCGGCCCGTCCGGGGAGAGCTCGCGACGGGAATCCGGCTCGAAGGCACCAATGACTCCGTTGTCGCGAGGAACACCGTCGACGACAACACCAATCACGGCATCTATCTCGAGAGCGCGAGCACAGGGAACCAGATCGTCGGGAACCGGGTCTTCCGGAACGCACGTGTTGTCGAGAGGGGCGCGGCGGGGATCGGTCTGGTCTCCTCGCCCGGAAACACCGTTTCGGAGAACATCTCACACAACAACGAGGACTCCGGCATTGCATTCCTCCTGGGATCGGACAACAGCCTCGTGTGCGACAACGTCGTGTACGACAACGGCGACCACGGGATCGACAACTACGGGTCGACCGGGCAAAGGATCATCGCCAACACTCTGTACAAGAACGCGACGGCAGGCATCAACGTGGAAGCCCACTCAACCGGCGCGACGATCGCCAACAACATCAGCGTCGACAACGGGATCGGAAGCCCGCGCACTCATGGCGACATTCGAGTTGAATCAGGCTCGACCTCCGGCACGACGTTGAACTACGACCTCGTCTATCGCAGCACACGTGACACGATCCTGGTCTGGAGCTCCGTGAGCTACACGTCACTCGCGGCATTCAAGTCAGCGACGGGACAGGAAGCACGCGGTCTCCAGCAAAATCCCAGGTTCAGAAATGCGGCCGGCGACGACTTCCACCTGACTGCGCGCTCGCCCGCGGTCGACTCGGCGAATTCTGGCGTGAGCGGTCAACCGAGCAGAGATGTGGAGGGAAACCCGCGCTTCGACGATCCGGTGGTCCCGAATACCGGTGCCGGACCTCGCACCTTTGACGACCGAGGCGCCTACGAATTCAGCCGCAAGCGCGTCAAGCTCCGATAAGGCCGGAGTCTCGCCGACAAGAACGGTGCGGGTTTCGTGCAACCCATGAACACCAGCCGCACAGTGCCATAGCATCGCCTCATGAGCTGGGACGAGGCATTCGCGCGTCGCTACGACGAGTGGTCCGCTCAGATGACGGAGGACGTCGCCTTCTATGTTGAGCTTGCGCGCGAGGCCGACGGACCGCTCGTCGAACTGGCGATCGGGAACGGCCGGGTCGCCATTCCCGTTGCGCAGGCAACCGGTCGTGCAGTCGTCGGAATCGACACTTCGCCGGCGATGCTCGAGCAGGCGCGCGCCCGTTCCGCCGAGGCCGGTGTGGAACTCATCCTGCGCGAAGGCGACATGCGCGAGCTCACGCTCGACGAGCAGGCCGCGCTGATCTATTGCCCGTTCCGGGCGCTCCTGCACCTACCGACCTGGGGCGACCGACGCCGTACTTTCGAACGTGTTGCGGCGTCGCTCCGTCCCGAAGGACGGTTCGCATGGAACGCCTTCGCGTTCGATCATCACATAGCGGCCCGGCTGGAAGGGAAACACCAGGACGAACCGGTGCCTCACACGATTCAGTACGCCGTCGGCGACAACCGAATCGACATCAGGCTCGACGACGGCGGCACCAGCTCGCTGTGGTGGGCAACCAAGAACGAATGGCTCGGGCTCCTCGATGTCGCGGGCCTGGAGCTCGAGGCTCTTTTCGGTAGCTTCGACAGAAAGCCGTTCGACGACGACAGCCGTGAGTACGTGTTCGTCGCCCGACGCTGAGCGAAATCGAGGCCCATGCCTGGCGCCGTGGCGCCAGGCTGAGTCTCGAAGCTGAATCCGGCCTCTCTGCTCCCCCGCGCGGGCTTTCCTTGGTTGGGGACTTATCCGATGAGTTGAATCGACTTTACGCCGTAATTCGGCGGTCCACCGCCTTCGCTCGAGGACAAGATTCCTTGCGCAATGTACTCCGTGAAGTAGCCGGACAGCGTTGCGTTGTTCCCAGCGACGGTGTAGCTCTGGAGGTAGAACCCGATCCAGCCGATGATGTAGTACTGCGCGTTCTGCCCGTTTCCGGTCAGTGTCTGGTAAACGGGGAAGAGCAGAACGGTGTTGATGCGGGCGTCGAGCGCGCCGCGAATGTTCTCCGAGGAGAACTTCGCACCCGGGTCGGATCGATAGTTCGCATTGACTGGAAGGAACTGGTCGAAGCCATGCAGGATCCATTGGCCTTCTACCGAGGAGCCGGGGTTGCTGCCGCCGCTGAGGTTGAGCATCCCGAATGCGCCGGGAGCTCCCATTGGGTTGTAATTCAGCGTCGTCGGGATGTTGAACTGTGGCTTGTGGCCGTTGTTGTCGCAGTTCTTGATCAGGTCGTGGTCGCAGCTGACCACCATCGGGGCCACGTATTTCGCCCGATTCGGCACGCCGACGATCGCCTTGGCGCGTGCGCCCACGTTGACGATGTTGAGACCGAACACGCGGCTGAAGATCCCGGGCTCCTGCCTCTTCGCGGCGACGGCGATCGTGTCGTTCCCGGTGTTCGTCGACGAGATCGTCACGTCGCCTCCGGCAACGTCACCGCCGTTCTTGTTCGCGTAGTCAAGCGCCAGGCTGGAGGCGCCACCTGGGCTGTCGGGGAGCTGCTGCGCACCTGCCAGGGCGGCTGCGTCGGCGGTCGCCTGCAGTTGACGCTTCGTCCGGTACCAGGAGCCCACGTCGAGCACGAGCGCGGACATCCCGAGCAGCACCGTCATCGCGATCACGGTCAGGACGATCACTTGACCCCGTTCGTTGCGTGTCCTACTCATTCCACTCGCTCCTTCATGACAGTCGTGATCGTTCCGCTCTGGACCACGAATCCAAAGAGGTCGATCGAGGACGGGAAATCGACATCGCTTCCACGTCGGAGCCGATCTCCCACGACGATGCGCAGGTGACGGTCAGCTTCGACAGGTCGAGGTCGCTGGCGGAGGAGCGAACCTGGTTGCTGTTCTGGGCGGCCACTTCTGCTTCCGTTCGAGAACGCTGTCGAGGCAAGTCGCCTGCGCGCGGCCAAACTTGCGCTCTGCTCTCACC
>JBASRJ010000384.1:0-14931 GCA_049273785.1 Gaiellaceae bacterium
GAGCGAGACGGTGGCGACGTGACGGTGCTCGGTCGCGATCCGGCGCGAAGCGAACGGGACTTCCGGGAGCGAATCGGCGTCGTGCTCCAGCAGTCGCAGCTGTTCCAGAACGTCACCGTGCGCGAGATCCACGACATGTTCGCGGGCTACTACGAGCATCCGCGAGACGTCGACCAGGTGATCGAGCTCGTCGGGCTCGCGGAGAAGCGCGACGCGCGCGTCAAGACGCTGTCAGGAGGACAGAAGCGGCGCCTCGACCTCGGCGTGGCACTAGTCGGTGATCCGGACCTCGTCTTCCTCGACGAACCGACCACCGGCTTCGACCCGGCGGCGCGGCGCGCCGCGTGGGAGATGATCCGTTCGCTTCGCTCGCTCGGGAAGACGATCCTGCTGACGACGCACTACCTGGACGAAGCGGAGCAACTCGCCGACCGCGTGGCGGTGTTGCGGGAAGGACGCATCGTCCGGGAAGGCACTCCGACTGAGCTGACGAGCGGCACGGAGGAAACGGAGATCCGTTATCGCCGCGACGGGCACGAGGTGGTCCTGCGCACGACCGAGCCCACGCGAATCCTCAACGAATTGACGGGGGCGGCGCTTGCAGAGGGCCGCGAGCTCGAGGGACTGTCCGTTCGACACCCGACGCTCGAGGACATCTACCTGCTGCTGACCGCCGAGGAGGCGCAGAACTGAGGCTCTTCCTCCATCAGTTGCGGTACGAGCAGCTCCTGTTCTGGCGGAGCCGAGAGGCCGCGTTCTTCGTGTTCACGTTCCCGCTCCTCCTGTTCGTGCTGCTGTCGTCCGTCTACACGGGCACGTATCTCGGCAGGCCTGCAGCGTGGGCGGTGCTCGCGGGGATCCTCGGCTACGGCGCTGCGAACACCGGGTTTGCAGGACTCGCCCTGCTCCTCGTCACACGTCGCGAGATGGGCTTTCTGAAGCGCGTGCGCTCGACGCCGATTCCGCCCGCGACCTATCTGAGCGCAGTGCTGACGTCGATTCTGCTCGTGTTCTTGTTGCAGGCAGTCGCGGTCTTCGCCCTCGGGAAGCTCCTGAAGAGCACCCCGCTGCCGCACAATGCGTTCTCCCTGCTGCTCGCGGTCTTGCTCGGCGCAGGCGCGTTCGCGGCAATGGGGCTCGGGATCACGTCGCTGATCCGGTCGGCCGAAGGATCGTCAGCGGCGGTGAACTTCATCTTGCTGCCGATGGCATTCCTCTCGGGCGGTTTCGGCCCGACGGGTCACTATCCGCGCGTGCTGCGTGCCATCGGCGACGTGCTGCCGCTCAAGTACTTCGTCCAGCTCGTGTACGCGATCTACCTCCACGGACACCAGATCTGGTCGCGACCCGGCTCCGTGGCCGTCGTCGCGGCCTGGGGCGCTGCCGGAGGGCTCCTGGCGATCCGGCGTTTCCGCTGGGAACCGGTCGAGGGTTAGACCGCGGCCCTGCGGGAATACGATTTTTGATGCAGGTTGAGAACGCCATCGCCTTCGCGGCGGAACAGGAGCCTTCGGGGCTCGAGATCCGCGTGAACTTCGGCATTTTCGCCGGACGTGATGCAACCGCCGCCGAGCTGGAAGAGCTCGGCAAGCTGGTCGTTCCCGAGGCCGGAGAGGTCTCGATCGTCAGCGAGCAGCGGCACGAGATGAGCGACTCGGGGGAGGTCGTCCTCCACCAGGTTCGGATGGCGATCCCGGAGGACCGGGTGCCCGAGGATCGCACCGACCGGAGTGACTTCACCGAACGGCTCGTGACGCTTGCCGAGATCTGGGCGCGCCAGTGCATCCACGAACGGCACGCGGACGTCACCGAGCTGTAGAGCCTCTAGCCGCTCGTAACGCCATTCCAGCCACGCGCGTCGGCCGCGTTGCCTTCTTGATCACGTCATCGAGCGCGGTGACGAAATCGTCGATGTCCTGTTCGGTCAGAACGAGCGGCGGAATCGCCTTCAGCACCGGCAGGTCGTAACCGGCGACCTGCGTCAGGATCCGATGCTTCGTGAACAGCGGCACGACGACGAGCTGCGCGAACAGTCCTGTCTGCACGCGTTCCATCACGCGCCACGCGAGACTCCCGTGCTCGGGCTCGGCGAACTCCATCGCCCAGAGCAGCCCCAGTCCGCGGACGTCGCGCACGACCTCGAAGCGGTCGAGCAGCGGCTCCGTTCGCTCCAACAGGCGATCCCCGAGCCGGGCCGCACGTTCGACGAGCTGCGCGTCGTCGATCTCCTGCAGCGTCGCGAGACCCGCGGCCATTGCGAGGTCGTTCGGCGCGAACGTCGATCCGTGGCTCACGGAATGCTCGAGTGAGTCGAAGACGCCGTCGTAGACGCGCTGCGACATCAGCAGCGCACCGACGGGGACGTAACCGCCCGACAGCGATTTTGCAACGGTGACGAGGTCCGGCTCGAGCCCCCAGTGGTCGAGCGCGAACATCTTCCCGGTGCGCCCGAATCCCGTCTGCACCTCGTCGACCGCGAACAGCGTCCCGTAGCGGCGGCAGATCTCCTGGGCCTGCGTGAGGTAGCCCGGCGGCGGCAGATAGACGCCGTGACCCTGGACCGGCTCGACGATGAAGAGCGCCACGTCCTCGGGGCGAAGCGCGGCTTCGAGCGCGTCGAGGTCACCGAAGGGAACCTGGTCGAAACCGGGGAGCAACGGCCCGAAGCGCTCCGTGAAGTGCCGATCGCCGGCGGCGGACAACGAACCGAGCGTCAAACCGTGGAAGCCGTGCTCCGTCGACAGCACTCGCGACCGGCCGGTCGCCGCGCGGCCGAGCTTGAACGCCGCTTCGTTCGCCTCCGTCCCGGAGCTCGTGAAAAGGACGCGCGTGAGCCTCGGCGGCGTGCGGCGGAGCAATTCCTCGGCCAGGAGCCCTGGAAGCAGCGACACGCCAAGCGCCACGGATCCGGGTGTCTCCAGCTCGAGCGCCTCGACGAGCGCCGCGCGAATGCGCGGGTTGTTGCGCCCGGCATTGAACATCCCGAAGCCGCCGAGCAGATCGAGATAGCGCGTGCCGTCGGCGTCGTACAGATACTGCCCTTCGGCGCGGGCCCACACGCGGTCGAAGCCGATCGTTCGCAGCACGCGCATGAACTGCGGATTGATCGTCCGCGCGTAGAGCTCGTAGTCCTCGCCAGCACGCGATTCGAGGAGCTCGCGGATCACGGCGTGAGCCTAGCGTTCCGTGAACGAAAGAGCCCCGCGTGTGCGGGGCTCTTTGCGTGCGTTCTAGACGTGCGGACTATTTCCCGTGGCCGTGGCCGCCGGACTGTCCGCCGTGCCCTCCGCCGGAATGGCCGCCGCCGTGGCTTGAGTGGCCATGGCCCGAGCTGCCGTGGCCGGACGTGGTGCCCGAGGTGTGGTTCGAGCCGTGACCGTTGCTCTTCCCGGAGCTCTGCGGCTTCGACTTCTCAGGCTTCGACTTGTTCGGCTTCGACTTGTTCGGCTTCGACTTGTGCTTGGACGACGTGGTCGTGCTCTGCTGGGTCGTCGTCGTCGAGGTCGACGTCGTCTGCGACTGCGCGCACGCACCCATCGTGTCGCCGTGCGCGGTGTGCGTCGGAACGGCAGGAGCGGCAATCGTGATCGTCACCCAGTGGTCCGGATTTCCGGTCTTGTGACAGAGCGTCACCTTCGCCTGGCCGTTGCCTTCGCCTTCGCCGGTCGTCGTCGTTCCAGTAGTCGTTCCGAGCGCGGTCGTCGTCGTACCCAGATTGGTCGTCGACGTCTGGCCCGTAGTCGAAGAGCCCTCCGAGTCGCCCTCGTCAGCTTCGCCCTGGTCGTTCTCGTCGCCCTGGGCGTTCTCTTCGTCCTGGGCGTTGTTCTCGTCCTGGGCGCTGGTCGTCGCCGTCTGTGTGCCGGTCGTCGCCGTCTGGGTCGTCGCCTGGGCAGAGGCGTCGCCGGGAGACGAGGCGGTTGTGATCTCCGCGAGGCCGACACCTGCTCCAGCCGCGGCCATGAGCCCGCCGGCGAGCGAGAGCAAAGCGGCGCGACGACCGAAACGTGCCTTGAATCGCTTTTTCATGGAGTCCCTTCGGTGCGAGGAATCGGGTGTGTCGCTCAGGAGTCGCCACGGGGCGCCAAAACTTGCGCCCTGCCATCCCCGGGAGGGGTACCCCGGCCTGTGAAGGGCGGAGAGCTCCTAGGGCAGACGCGGCGACCAGGCGCCGGAGAGCAGGCCGGCGGCGACCAGCAGCCCTGCCGCGGCCGCGAGGAATGCGTAGGTCACCTCGGTCTTCGCCGGCTTCCGGCCGAGCTTCGAGCCCAGCTTCGCGTAGGCGGCATTCGCGGACTTGCTCGATTTGGCCTCGAAGAACTGGCCGCCCGTCGTCTCGGCGATCGCCCGGAGCGTGTCCGGATCGGGCGGCACGCGCCTCGGCCCGCCGAAGCCGCCGCCGAAGCCGAAGCCGCCGCCGACGTTGTCGAGCGTGCCGTTCGGCGTTCCCAGGGCGACGGTGAACACCGGAATACCCGCGGCCTTCGCGCGTTGCGCGCCTTCGAGCGGCAGGAGATCGCCGCGCGTCTGCGCGCCGTCCGAGAGGAAGAGGATCGACACGAGCCCGTGTGTCTGTGTCGGCGGCGCAGCGACCGAAGCGAGGTTGCTCTTGCCCGAAACGGCCTGCAGGCCGAGATCCGTAGCGGCGGCAACCGCGTCACCGATGGCCGTCCCTCCGAACCCGCCGTAACTGGCGATGTCGATGAGCCCTTGACGCACGAGCTCGTGATCTCTCGTCGGCGGCGTGACGACGCTCGGGATGCCCGCAAACGCAATCAGGCCGACGCGAAGACGCTTCGGAGCCTTGTCGAGGAACGTGCGCACGGCCGCTTCCGCCGCGAGGAGCCGCGAGGGCTTCACGTCCTTGGCGTCCATCGAGCGCGAGACGTCGATGACGAGAATCACGGTCGCACGTTCCTGCGGCACCATGGTCGTCGCATGCGGGCGCGCAATGCCGACGCAGAGTGCGGCCACTGCAACGAGGAAGAGCGCAAACGGCGCATATCTCCGCCAGGCGCCTCCGCGCGCGACCACCCCGGCGAGGACGTCGAGGTTCGTGAATCGCACCGCATAGCGCATGCGCCGGCGCTCCGCGAGCAGGAACGCGCCGATCGCGGCCGGCACGATCAGCAGCGTCAGGAGCAGAAGCGGGTGACCGAAGCTCATGATCCTCCCGCACAGACGGCGCCGACCTGCACGATTGCGCGGATGCCGCGCACCACGTCTCCGCTCCGGGCGGTGACCGTCACGCGCCTGGAGCTCGTCGTCTGCGCGGTTGTGACACCGGCGACCAGACCAGCCTCCGGCGCGCGCGCCGTGTAGAAGCCGACGGCGTGCCACCCGCGTACGAGCCGCTCGCTCCCCGCACAGCCGCGCGCGACCGTCTGCGTCGCGCCGGCGCGCAACCTCAGCACCCGCACGCGCCTCGTGGTCGGCTGACCCGGTGGAAAGGGCACCGCGGACAGCGCGCGCGCGTCCGGATTCCGAAACGGCACGGGCCCGCCGCCTCCACCCGCCGTCGGAATGCAGCCGATGAGCGGGCGGAAGGTTGGAGCTCGCTTCGAGCCGCCGGTGTAGGAGGCGATGAACACCGCGGCGCGCGAGGTGCTGACGCCGGGGTTGACGGGACTCCCGAGCTTGGCGAGAAACGCGATGTCGATCGCACGGTCGCTGAGCTCGGCATCGAGACCGCCGACGATGAAGCCGCGCGGGCACGAGAGCTGGAACTCGACACGCGGCCTCTGCGCTCCCTGCGCGGCCGGAACCACGACCCAGGGCCCAGCCACGCGAACGCAGACCTGGAGCCCCTTGCACTCGTTCGTCGCCCCCGCGGGAGCGGCACCGGCCGCCAACACGGAGGCGGCCAACCCGAGCACGACGACGACGCGATTCACGGAACCCTCCGGAACCAGAGGGCCGACAGCGCGCCGCCGAAGAGCAGCAGTGCCGCCGATCCGCCCGCGAACAGGTCCGTGACTTCCCGCGACTGCCTGCGATGACCGAGGCCTGACGCGAGCCGCTCGTAGACCTTGCGAAGTCCCGAGTCGTTCGTGGCGGTGAACACGTCGCCCCCGCTCGTCCGCGCAACCTGTTGCAGGATGTCGGCGCGCGGCGGGACGCGGATCTGCTCCTTGAATCCGCCCGTCAGCGTCACCTCGACCACACCGTTCGGAGTTCCGAGCACGATCGCGTACACGGGCACGTGGTGCGAGCGCGCGAGCTCCGCGGCAGCCTGCGGAGTCGTTCTCCCGCTCGTCTGTGCGCCGTCGGAGATCACCAGCAGCGTGGCGGGCGGAACGCTCCCGTCGCCCGCGCGCTGACGGCGGCCTACCTGGACGGCGAGCTTGACCGCGTCGCCGAGGGCGGTCCCTTCGCCTGAGCGGATCGAGGCGAGCGCCTGTGCGGCGAGCTCGCGATCCTGCGTAGGCGGAAGGATCACGTAGGGCCTCGCGGAGAAGGACACGAGGCCGATGCGGAACTTCTTCGGGACCTTCGCGACAAACGCCCGCGCGGCTGCTTGCGCGACGGCGAGGCGCGACGGCTTCACGTCCGTGGCCCGCATCGAGAGCGACGCGTCGATCGCGATCATCACTGTCGCTTCCTCACGCGGCACGCTGACGGTGGCGTGCGGGCGGGCGACGCCGACGATCATCGCGGCCAGCGCGACGAACAGCACGGCGAGTGGAAGATGACGACGCCAGCCGGGGCGCGCGTCGACGAGATTCGGTAGCAGGTCCGGATTGGTGAAGCGCGCCGCGTCCGACGTGCGCCGCCGCTCATGCCGGACGTACGCCGCGACCAGGAGCGGCACGAGGACGAGGGCGACGAGCACCAGGGGCCACTCGAAGCTCACCGGCGCCTCCGGCGCAGGAAGACGGCGAGCGAGCGGAGCCAGTCCCCGGATGTCGTCAGGACGATGTGACGCGCGCCGACCGACGTGAACATGCGCGCGACTTCCTCCCGTTCGGCGGCCGCCGCGGCCGCGAACTTCGCGCGCAGCCGTTCGCTCCGCGTGTCGACACGGAGCTGCCGGCCGGTCTCGGGATCGACGAGCCACAGCGCGCCCGCATTCGGGAGCTCCTGCTCACGCGGATCGCGGATCTCGACTGCGACGACATCGTGCCGGCCGGCGAGCTCGAGCAGCGGGCGGCGCCAGTCGCGAGGTCCGCGAAAATCCGAGACCACGACGACGATCGACCTCTGACGCGCGAGCCCGCCTGCGCGAAGCAGTGCCTCGCCGAGCGACGTCGGTCCCACGGCACCGTCTTTTCGTTCCTCGCGGAGCGCAGCGAGCATCCCGAGGAGCCCCATCCGGCCCGCCTTCGGCGGCGCCATCCTCGGCTCCGCGTCGCCGAACGTGACGACGCCGAGCCGGTTTCCGCGGCGCGTCGCGATGTGGCCGATCGCGATCGCGACGCCCTCCGCGACATCCGCCTTCCGCCTCTCTGCGGTGCCGAACTCCATCGACGGCGACGTGTCCAGCACGAGCCACGTCACGAGCACGCGTTCCGCGAGCTGCACGCGGACGTGCGCCTCCCCGGTGCGTGCGGTCACGTTCCAGTCGATCCCCCGCACGTCGTCACCGGCGATGTACGGCCGCACCTGCGCAAGCTCGGTGCCGTCTCCCAGGAGCGCCGATCGGTAATCGCCGGCGAGCAAGCCCTGCATCCGGCGCGACACCATCACGTCGAGCGCGCGCAGCAGCGCATCCGGCAGCGGCCCCGGGCCGGGGCGCTCGGGCGTCGGAGCTGCGTGCAAGGAGCGGGGAGGGCTCACGCGGCGGTCGTCCGCGCCAGGTCGATCGCCGGCAGGGGAACCGCCTCGATCACCGCGTCGAGAATGCTGTCCGCGCTCACCTCCTCGGCGAGTGCCTGGTAGGTGAGGACGAGGCGGTGTCGCAGTGCGTCCTTCGCGAGCGCGTGCAGATCCTCCGCGAGGACGTAATCGCGGCCGCGGACGAGTGCCAGCGCACGTGCCGACTGCACGAGGCTGATCGGGCCGCGTGGGCTCGCCCCGAACGCGATGAACTCGTGCAGGTTCGGAAGCCCATTCGCCGCCGGATCGCGCGTCGCCGTCGCGAGTGCGACGGCGTAGCTGACGAGCGCCGGATCGACGTAGACGTCGAAGACGGCCCGCTGCAGCGACTGCAGATCCTTGAGTGACAGCGCCTGCCTGAGCTCCGGCGGGTCCACCAGCTGACGCTGCACGATCGTCAGCTCCTCGTCGTGCTCGGGGTACCCGATCAGCACCTTGAGCATGAAGCGGTCGACCTGCGCCTCCGGCAGCGGGTACGTGCCTTCCGACTCGATCGGGTTCTGCGTCGCCATCACGAGAAACGGCGCCGGAACGGGATACGTTGTGTGACCGATCGTCACCTGGCGCTCCTGCATCACCTCGAGCAGCGCCGACTGCACTTTCGCTGGCGCCCGGTTGATCTCGTCGGCGAGCAGGAAGTTGCAGAAGACGGGACCGAGCTCCGTGTCGAAGCTGCCCTCACCCTGCCGGTAGATCCGAGTCCCGACGAGATCCGACGGGACGAGATCCGGCGTGAACTGAATCCGGGAGAACGAGCCGCCGAGGACGGCGGCCGTCGTCTTGACCGTCAGCGTCTTCGCCAGGCCGGGGACGCCCTCGAGCAAGAGGTGTCCCTGCGCCAGCAGGCAGACGACCACGCGCTCGAGCATCACGTCCTGGCCGGCGATGACGCGCCTGATCTCGAACAGCGCCTGCTCGAGGCGCTCCTTCGCCTCAGCCGGCGAGATCGAGGCCGGATCCTGGGACTGCTCGCTCACGTCGATCCTCCTTTGTCGCTGGTGGAGTCAGAGACGACAGCAGATCAGCTTAAGTTTCTCCTGAGAAGAGGCGGGAGCGCACCCCGCACGGGCCAGTTTGGCCCTCAAGGAACGCTTCGGCCGGTCGACAACACTCTTGGGAGTCGGGGCACCTCCGCCCCCTGGAGGTGCGTCAGCAGTCGCCGCAGCCTGCAGACGCAATGCCCCGGCTCCCTTTGCCGTCGAAAGTCCGCTCGCTTGGCTCGCCTGACGACTTTCGACGGTGTCTGGGGCGAGCGTCAGTGGGCCGCAACCGCGCATGTCGCCTGCGGCGGCGAATGTTGCCTAGGGCTCCTCGGCCCGGTGCCCCCGCGCAAGAACCGGGCCCGGGCGAGCGTCGTCGTACTGCGCGTGCGTCAGCACGACGCTCGTTCTGCAATCGGGGTCGCCACATTCGCAGATGAATGCAATCGCGCGGGACGATCCCCCGAACGCACGACGGCGATCGTCGTTCAGCGCTCTGCGCGCTTGCGATTCAACCACTGCCATTGGGCGTGCGGCTCGCCGGTTCATAGCTGTCGGCCTGCTAGGTGCAAGAGACGTACCCGCCTTGCCGTCGATGGAAACGACGCCAACCGGCGAGCGTGCGTGAGCCGCGGCCACGCATGTCGCGCGGCCGATGCAAAGCACGGCTGATCCGGGCGCTACGCTGCCCGCGGGCCCCCGTAGCTCAGTGGATAGAGCAGCGGTTTCCTAAACCGCGTGCGCTGGTTCAATTCCGGCCGGGGGCATGTGAGCCGCTCCGATCCGCTCAGCCGGTCGTCGTCGTCTTGTAGCCGCAGTTCTTCCTGGCCCACGCCGACAGGTGCTGCGAGGCCAGTCGCAGCTTCGGCGTGCTGAACGACTTGGCTGCCGCCTGGAGCTGCCCGATCTGGGCGGGGGTCGGAGTCTGGCCCGCTTTGATACCCGCCTTCGCAAGGGCCTGCATGTAGGAGGTGAACGCGCCGGCAAAGATCTGGAAGTCACCGCGGATGTCCGACGGAGCGGCGTTCGCCATTGCCTGGAGGATCTTCTCTTCGTTGGCGAGGGCCTGGTCGGGATTGCCGGAGCTCGCCTGGAGCGCCTTCGAGAGCTGGGCTCCCAAGGAGATGAGCTGCGCGCAGTTCTTCGTGCTCGCGAACGACGGCGACCCCGCAGAAGTGGTGGCGGCAGGGGTCGACGCGGCCGGCGTCGAGGCGCTCGTGGTCGGAGCCGACGACTTCTTGCCCCCACCGCCGCAGCCCGCAGCGACCACCACGAAAGACAGAACCAGGACTGACACGAATCTGAATCTCATCGTTGGATCCTCTCGGCGTTCGAAGGAATGATTCCGGCGTGACGTATATCACCCGCAGCGGCGGACAGCGGCAACCGTCGCGCGCAGCCTAGGAGGCGAGGATGCACGCGGCGCGCGGCGCGGAAGCCGAGCGGATGGGACCCAGCGACTCGAGTCGCCCGACGACGTAGCTCAGGTAGTCGGGCGAGATCGGGAGCAGCTCGTCTCCCCTCACGAGATCCCCTCTTCGACGGCGCGCAGCGTTTCGGAAACGAGCATCCCGAGCGACGCGAGGTCATAGGGGATTCTGCCACTGGTGCGGGTTCGGCCGGTTCATGCAGCCGCCTCGCCGCCGGACCTGATAGCAGTGTGGGCCGTGAGCGCTGGGGGGAAGAGGCTCGGGATCGTCACGCTGGCACTGGCAGCTGCCCTGATTGCTGTCGTCGTCGGCTCGGGCTCGGCCGGGGTGCTCCAGGACAGTTGCACCACGCCCGTCTACCAGAACGGCCTCGACGTCGTCTTCGGGCGTGCGTCCACGCAGGCCGCTGCCGAAAGGATCACGAAACGCGCCGAGACTGTCGGGTTCCAAGGAGTCAAGACCGTTCGTGACACGTGCAGACTGTGGAAATCCGCATTCCGCGGGCTCAACTCGTTCGATACGGCCGTCGGCCTCCAAGCTGAGGCACGCACCGTTCGTCTCTTTCCGACGATCGAATGCGTGCTCGCGCAAGAGATCGGACAGTTCCAGGCGATCTTCGGAACCCGGCGGACGCTGAGCGACCTGCAAGCGCTCGTCGAGCAGGCAAACAGCTTCGGCTACGTCGGTTTGAAGACGAAGACCGCTCCGTGCGGCGGCTACCAGGCGTACGTCGCGGGCTTCAAGAGCCGTCCTGACGCAGAGGATTTCGCGCAGACCGCGAGCCAGCGGACGGGTCTCAAGGTCGTCGTCATCAAGGCGTAGTCGCTGGCGCGCCTGCCGGTTTCTCTGCGAGTGCCTGCAGGAGCGTCGCTGAATCAGACACCCAGCCGAACAGCGCCTCGATCACGAGCAGGCTGGCCTCATGGTTCGTGCGATTCGAATCGCTGCCGATCGGTTCGGCGGTGCAGTCGGCCAACAGGACGCAGCGGTAGTCGCGGTAAAACGCATCCCGGAGCGTCGATTCCACACAGACGCTCGTCGTACAGCCTGTGAACACGAGGGACTTGACGCCGAGATCCTTGAGAATCGCATCCAGCCCGGTTTCGAAGAAACCGCTGTATCGATGCTTTGAGACGACGATGTCGCCTTGCTCAGGCGCGAGCTCGGCCAGTATGTCGGTGTTCCAGGTGTCCTTGACGAGGACGCGGCCTTCACGGCCGTCCGGGGCCTGAACCGCCTCGCCGATTCCCATTGCGCGGTGCTTAACGAGGTTGGGCGCACCGGGTCCGCCTGCGTCCGAGAGATCGCTTTCGAACTCCATCTTCAGATAGACCACCTTCATTCCGGCACGACGAGCGGCGCGAAGGACATCAGCTGTCGGCTGGACGGCGGCTTTGATCCCGGAGAGAGGAAAGCCGGCTCGATCGAACATCCCTCCGTCGGCCCCGAAGTCGTTCTGCATGTCCACGACGATCACCGCTGTCTCGTTCGGGTCGATCGCCAGCGGATTCGGCCGTGCCTCGATCGTCACTTCGCGGCTCGCTCGCATCACAAAGAGAATCTCATACGCCGGGCTAGGCGCCGATCGAGACGATCCGGGCCCGCCACGAGCCCTTCGGCGCCTCGATCTCGACTTCGTCGCCGACCTTCCGCCCGAGGAGCGCGCTGCCGACCGGGGAGTCGGGCGAGACACCGCCGACGCTCGAGATCTCCACTTGCATGCGCTCGCCTCGTTCGTCCTCGATCTCGACCCGCGTACCGACTCCGACCGTGTCGCTCGCCGCCACGGCCTCTTCGTCGACGAGCACCGCCCGATCGAGCCTGTCGCGCAGCATCGTGATCCGTCGCTCGAGGAGACCTTGCTCGTTCTTCGCGGCGTGGTACTCGAAGTTCTCCGACAGGTCCCCGAAGCTGCGGGCGCTCGCGATCGCCTGCACGACCTCGGCGCGACGCGGGCCCTCGAGCTCGGCGAGCTCGGCCTCGAGCTGCCCTTTCTGGGCGAGGGTCAGGTGCTCCGGCTTCTCGTTCGCCACCGCGGCAGGGTAATTGACACCGGTCTGGCCGGGGAAGAGGCTCTCTTCGACGTGGCAACGGCAACCCGGACCCGGCGAACGACGGCACTCGTGCCGGCGCCGGCCGCGCGCATCGACCTCGCCCGCTGGCTCCGGGGCATCACGACAGACGAGTACGTGGGCTTCACGCCGCGCAGCGGCGCGCACAGGTCCCACACGGTGATCGACGACGGCAGCAGGTTCGTGATCGAGTCTGTCGAGTCGATCGGCGGGACGATGTTGCGCCACCGCTACGTCGCGGAGGTCCTGGAACCGCACCGAACCGTGTGCGTCTCGCCCGAGAGCCGAGGCCGGTTCCTCTCGGCCGTCCCGGTCCTGTTTCGCACGACGTGGGAGCTGAACGTCGCGCCGCGAGACGAGGACACGAGCACGCTCGACTGCCGGATCGAGGTCGAGTACCGCGCCAGGATCTGGCTGCTGTTGAGCATACTCACCGGCACGCCGCTCTGGCTTCGGCGACACAGCCGGGAAGAGACGCCGCGCATGGCCGAGAGCATCGCGACCGACGCACGCCAGAGATAGAGCGCGGTGTCGTTGAGGCCGCGCAGGCATTGGATTATTCTCTGAACGATGCCGATCGCGACGCCAGAGCAGTACGCCGAGATGCTCGGTGCCGCGCGGAAGAACGGCTACGCCTACCCCGCGGTCAACGTCACGTCGTCGAGCATCCTCAACGCGGCGATCCGCGGGTTCGCCGAGGCTGGATCGGACGGCATCGTCCAGATGACCACCGGCGGGGCGAAGTTCGCGTCCGGCTCGATCGCCGATGCTGCCGCCGGCGCACGCGCGATCGCCGAGTTCGCGCACGTCGTCGCGGCGGAATGCCCGGTCCTGATCGCGCTGCACACCGACCACTGCACGCCGCCGGAGGCCGGCGGCTTCCTCGATCGGCTGATCGAGGAGTCCGAGCGCCGCAAGGAACGCGGCGAAGGGCCGCTCTTCAACTCGCACATGTTCGACGGATCGTCGCTCCCGCGCGAAGAGAATCTCCGGCAGTCGCGCGACTACCTCGAGCGGTGTAACGACGTCGACATCATCCTCGAGGTCGAGATCGGGCTCGTCGGCGGCGAGGAGGACGGCCTCGACCACACCGGCGCGGCCGAGACGAGCCTGTACTCGACGCCCGAGGACGCCCTCGCCGTCATCGAGGCGCTCGGGCACCCGGACGGCCACTACATGCTCGCGGCGACGTTCGGCAACGTCCACGGCGTGTACGCGGACGTGAACACGAAGCTTCGCCCGGAGGTCCTAGGCGAGCTGAAGGACGCGGTCGTCGAGCGCCACGGAGAAGCGGCGGCGTTCAACTTCGTCTTCCACGGCGGCAGCGGCTCGACGCAGGCGCAGATCGCAGAGGCCCTGCGGCACGGGGTCGTCAAGATGAACGTCGACACGGACATGCAGTACGCCTACACGCGCGGCGCGGCCGACCACGTCTTCCGCAACTACGGCGAGGTCCTGAAGGTCGACGGCGGCGTCGGAGACAAGAAGGCGTACGACCCGCGGGCCTGGATGAAGCAGGCGGAAGCGTCGATGGCGGCGCGGGTCGTCGAAGCGTGCGAGCAGCTCGGATCCACCGGCAAGTCGCTTCAGGCCGCGGTTACGACGCAGGCGTCGTGAGACGAACGCGCGATCTTCTCGCTGTGTAGCACGCGGCCGACATCGTCGAGGATGCACAGGTCTCCGTGTCCCAGGGAGGGCGTCAGGACCCAGCCGTCCGCGTGCTGGACGTTGTAGGAGCCGACCGGCACGACGGTCCTGACCAGCGGCCGCCCGTCGACCCGGTGGACGCGCAGCGTGCCGCTCCAGCCGCTCGTCACGTAGGCGCGGCGACCCGCAAACGTCACGTGTTGGGGCGGCCAGTCACCGGACGGCCGGGCGAGCACTCTTCCCGTCAGCGCGTCGTAGACGAGCAGCTCGTCACGGTCGCCGGAGCTGACCCACACGTGCCGGCCGTCGGGTGCGACGCCGACATCGTGCGCGAGAAACTCCGGCCGGAAGCGATGGACGAGCCTGGGCCGCGCGCGGTTGGAGACGTCGACGATCGCCAGCTCCCGTGCCTTCGAGCCGAGCGCGATCCACAGCGTGCGGCCGTTCGGTCCGATCGTGACATGCCTCGCACGCGCACCCACGGGCTCGCGATGCAGAACCCGCCCGTGCACGACGTCCAGCGCGACGACCTCCCCGCGCCCCGCGTCGGTGACGTACGCGTGCCTCCCGTCCGGATGACCCGCGGTGTAGCGCGGTTCGTCGAAACCGTGAAGAACGTGCGTCACCGACAACGTCGGGCCGTGAACGAGACTCACCGCACCGATGTCGGGATGGGCGACGACGGCGAGGCGTCCCACCGACTCGATGCTGCGCGGATACGAAAGCGTGCGGATGTAGCGGAGGATGCGTCCGCTCGAAAGCTCCACGGCGACGAGCCGCGACTCCAGGTCGGCTGTGACCAGGCCAACCCGGACTTCTGCAAGCGACCGTCCGAACGCCTGCGGCGCGAGCGCCAGCGAAGCAGCTCCAAAGACGAACTCACGTCGATTCACGTCCTTCTCTACGGCCGGACGGCGTGCTGCGGTCCGCGCAGGTCGCTCGTTTATGCTGGCGCGCGTGGTTCGGTTCGGTGTCCTCGCCGTCGCGCTC
>JBASRJ010000398.1:0-5852 GCA_049273785.1 Gaiellaceae bacterium
CGTTCGTCGACTCCGGTGTAGAACTCGACGTTGAGCGTCGCCATGCTCTTCACGTCGAGCGCGTACGCGAGTGCGCCCGCGCAGGGCAGCCCGCCGCGGGCGAGCGCGAGCACCGCGTCCGGCCGGAAACGGTCCGCGTCGATGATCGCCGCCAGCTCGCCGACGGCGGCGCCGAGATCGTCCCACGTCATGTGCTCGCGCAGGTCGGTCGTCATGCGCGCACGCGGGCCGAGAAGGTGCGCGAGATCGTGCCGGCGGGGCCGGTCACGGCGATCTTCACCGCGAGGCGCTTCCGCGCCGCGGTCTTCGGAATCGTCCACATGCACGAAGCGCGGCCCGAGTACTCGTCGAACATGATCTGACGCTCGCGCAGTACTTTGCCGGCGAGTCGGGCGCTGCAGGCGACGGTCGGCGACACGCGATCGGCACCACTCGCCTCGCTGACGTCGTAGATGAGTCTGAAGGTCCGGCCCGCTCGCGGCGGTGAAGGGCTTGCGCCGAAGTTGAGCCCGAAGAGCTTCGGCAGCGTCACCTCGTGGGAATCGCTGCCGTCCGCGTTCATCACGTAGATCTCGTTTGCGAACGGCGACGGGCCGCGAGCGAAGGCGACCCGCTTGCCGTCGGGCGACCAGGCCGGCCAGTCGTCCTTCCCCGGATACGTCGTCAGCCGCCGTAGGTCAGTCCCGCTCACGGCCATCGAGTACAGCTCCGTGTTCCCGAGCGGACCGTCGCGGTCGGCCTGGAAGATGACGTGCTTGCCGTCGGGCGACCACGTCGGGCGCGACTCGTTCCAGAAGAACGAGGCCGGCGACAGCCGATGCTGGTCGCTCCCGTCCCCGTTCATCACCCAGAGGCTCGTCTTCGACCCGGTCTCGCGATCGGTCACGAACAGAATCCGCCCGTCTGGTCCCCACTTCGGAGTGTTGTCGGACGACGGCGAGTTCGTCAGCCGCCGCTCGCCTGAGCCGTTCACGTTGATCGAATAGATCTCGGAGTTTCCGTCGCGGTCGGAACGGAACGCGATCCGCTTCCCGTCCGGAGACCACGTCGGCCCGTAGTCCCGATGTTCGTCGAACGTCAGCTGGGTCTGGTTCGTGCCGTCGCGGTTCATCAGCCAGATCTCGAGCTGCCCGGTGCGGTCGCTCGCGAATGCGATCCTCTTGCTGTCCGGCGACCAGGCGGCGAGGTCGTCGTGGGCAGCGCTCGTCGTCAACCGGAGCTGATCCTTGCCGTCCGGCCGCATGACGTAGATGTCGCCCTTGCCGTTGCGGAAGCTCGTGAAGGCGATCTGCGTCCCGTCGGGGGACCAGGCGGGCGCGTCGTTGCCGACGACGTCGACGGCCGTTCGCGCGGACGCCGCGCCTGCCCCGAGCAGGAGCGCAGCTGCCCCGATCGCGATCGGCAGGATCCGGCGAATGACCTTCTTAGTATCGCGCATTGGACGGCCGTTTTAGACTCCAGGGATGCTCGGCGCAATCATCGCGATCATGCTCGCGGGCTTCGTCACCGGCGCGCTCGCGCGACTGGCGGTACCCGGCCCCGATCCAATGCCGATCTGGCTCACGATCGGCATCGGTCTCGCGGGATCCTGGGGCGGCGGTGGGATCGCCGCTGCGATCTGGGGTTGGAATTCCACCACGGGCGTCTCGATCTTCGGCTTCATCGCGGCGATACTGCTCGTGATCGCGTACCGCCGCTTCTACCAGGGCCGGCCGCTGACCGGACCGGATGCGATGAAGTTCCCGGAACGCGGAATCGGGCTCGACCGGTTTCGCGAGCGACAGGCCAAGGCGCAGCAGATGCTGAGGCAGGCGCAGCACGCACAGGCGCAGGCCCAGGTGCAGGACGTGACGGAGCAGATTCGCAAGCTCGGCGAGCTCCACGACCAGGGCGTCCTCACGGACGAGGAGTTCGAAACCAAGAAGCGGGAGCTGCTCGGCAAGCTCTGAGGCGCGATCCTGTTGTTTGCGCGTCCTGGGCGCGCGGTACCCTCAGGCTCATGTGGATCGTGGGACTCATCATCGCCGGACTGATCGTCGGCGCTCTCGGCCGCCTGTTCCATCCCGGGCGTGATCCGATGGGGTTGCTGGCGACGATCGGGATCGGCATCGCCGCAGTGATCATCGCCGGGCTGCTCATCGGCCATCACGGCTTCTTCACGTTCCTGTTCGCCGTGCTGATCGGTGTGGTGCTCGTCGCGCTCGTGGGCCGCTTCTTGGCGACCCGCGGCCGTGCGCTCGGGACTTAGAGCTCCTTTCGAAATGAAGCACGGGCCGCCCGGCCGCGCTGGGCGGCGCGATCCTGCGTCCTCGGTCGCGCCCGTAGCGCTGCTATGGACGCTCCCTGCGTCCTTGTCTCGCACTCGCCCATCGCACCCGGTCAGCGCGTGGTCATTCCGAAATGAGCTCTTAGACCGGCTCGGAGGCAAGCGGCTCACGGCCGCGCGGGAACTGACGCTCGGCCGTGAGCCCCCAATCCGTGCCGCGCCAGACGAACGTGTGAACGCGCAGGCAGGCGTCCTCGACCTCGTACACGTGCAAGCCGCGCGCCTCCCCGTGTCGCTTCGGCCGGGGCTGGCCGAGTCCCGGTGCGATCGAGACGACGACGCCGCGCTCGGATCCGGTCGAGATCTCGAACTCCCTGCGCTCGCTGACCGCGGCCTGGTGGATGTGTCCGGCTAGGATCAAGTCGGCGCCGGCGCGGACGAGCGAGACGAGCACGTGGTTCCGACGGGCGACGGGCTTCTTCCGGGACCGCCACGGCGCCCCGATCAGGTGGTGGTGGAGGACGGCGATCCGGAAGGCCCGCTCGGGCGCATCCCGCAGGCGTTCCTGGGCACGCTCGAGCTTTGCGTCACGGATGCCACCCGACTGGTGCCGCCACGGCCGGACGGAGTTGAGGCCGATCACGTGGAGCGTGGGGGAGGAGAACGTCGGCTCGGTCGTCTCCCACCGCCGCTCGAACTCACGAAACGCGTGGGTGAACCGGCCCGGGAACGTGTAGGGGATGTCGTGGTTCCCGGGGACCGCGAGGACGGGCCGCTCGAGGCTCTGGAGGAACCGTGAGGCCCGGGCGAGCTGATCGGGGCGGCCGCGGTGGCTCAGGTCGCCGCTCGCGATCACGAGCTCGGGTCGGAATCGCTCGATCAGGACGGGCGTGCCGCGCTCGATCGCCTCGTCGTCCCCGGCGCCGAAATGCAGGTCAGAAAGGTGTAAAACCCGGGTCGTCGGCATCGCGCCAGCCTAAACCGCGGCTAGACTGCGGTCTGTGGCCGACGAGTCCGCCGAGATCTTCGACGATCTCTACCTCGGACTTCGCGCCGGCGGCGCGATCCGAAAGCAACGCCGGGGAGAGTCCCTGACGTCCGAGGAAAAAGAGGCCCTCGGGCGCTGGCAACGGCTCTCGACCTGGCGCAAGGCCTTTGCGATCGGAGGGTTCGCCGTGGGCACATTCGGGCTCGGCTTCACCCTTGGCGGCCTTATTTTCGGCCGCTGGCGCAAAGCCTAGGCGCCCAGCCCGGTCAATTAGCTCCTACTGAATTCATACCCGGGCGGCCCCTGAACCCATCCGGGCGGCTCCGATGCTGTGCGTGTCCACCTCCCCCAAGAAAGGGACACGCATGTTCAAGGATCGCATGTTCACGAAGACCCTCCTCTCGCTCGCGACGGTGGCAGTCGTCGCGGTTGCGGCGGTCGGCGGGACCTTCGCGAACTTCACGGCGACACCGACCTCGATCGCTTCCAACGCGTTCGCGGCCGGCTCGCTCTCGATGACCCGCTCGGGGTCGGGTGCCATCTTCTCCGCTTCGGCGATGAAGATCGGCGACTCGGCGACGGGCTCGATCACGATCTCGAACACGGGTAGCCTCGCGGGCGCGTACACGCTTGCGGGTTCGAGCAGCGGCAGCGCGGCGCTTGCCAACCAGCTGACGCTGAAGGTCTACGCCGACGTCGACAACAGCGGGACGCCGGTCTACGACGGCTCGCTCGGCGGGTTCAGCTCGGCCTCGCTCGGCACGTTCGCGGCGAGCACCGGTTCGCACACCTACTACTTCCACGTGAGCCTGCCGACGACCGGCACGGACGCGGCCGACAACGCCTTCCAGGGCCTCTCGGCAACGGAGACGTTCACGTGGTCGGCGGTGCAGGCGTAACCATGAGTTCCTTCCGGACGATCATGCGGATGACGGCCACGCTCCTTGCGGGCGCGGCCGTCATCTGCGTGTTTGTCTACGCGGCCCTCCTCGTCGCGGGGTTCAAGCCCGTCGAGGTCTACTCGGGCTCCATGGTCCCGACGCTCCGCGTGGGCTCCATCGCGTTCGATCGTCCGGTCGCCGGTCGCTCGGTTCGAGCGGGCGACGTCATCACTTTTCAGGATCCGTACACCAAGGGGCGGCTCGTGACGCACCGGGTGATCCGGGTCTTCCACACGAAGCACGGTCTTGCGTATCGCACGAAGGGCGACGCGAATGCAACGCGTGACCCGTGGACGATCGCGCTCCCCGATCGGGTGGGACGCGTCTCGTTCTCGGCCCCTTACATCGGCTACGTGCTCTGGTACGCACACACCCGTGAGGTGCGCAGCGCGCTGATCATCCTGGTCGCGCTCTTCCTCCTGATCTCCACTCTTCGCCGAATCTGGCGAGACGAGCCCGGGGCGGTCGGAGCTTGACGCACCGGCTCGCAGTCCTCGCGTGCGCCGGGCTCGCCTTCGCCGGCGCGCTCACGCATTTCTCCTCGGCGTCATTCACGAACGCGACCGCCGTTCCCGCGAACGCGGTCGCCGTCGACAAGCTCGCGAACTACTTCTCGGTCGTGCCGGGAACGGCGGTTCAGGCGGGAACGTCGACACCGGTCGCCAGCGGCAACGTCGATACGCTCTCGCTCGCGTTCGGAACGGTGCCCTCCGCGAGGACGTTTACGTCGGTCTTCAGCATCACGAACATCTCGGGCTCGTCGCAGACGGCGACGCTCGCATTGTCCGGAGCCGCACAGATTTCGTCCGCCGTCTTCGCCTCTTCGGGAACGACCAGCGTGACGCTTGCGTCGGGCGCGTCGACCACGCTTTCCGTGACGACCTCCTCGACGATCGCCGGTCACGGCACCGGCTCGCTCAAGCTCACCCGCTCCGGGACGACCTGGATGTATCGCACGTACGCGGTCACGATCGACGAGGCGCCGGAGGTTCCGGGCTCGCCGACCGCGACCCAGGCTCCGAACGGGCGCATCAACCTGAGCTGGGGCGTCTCCTCCACGACGACGAACCTCGCGGGCTACAACCTCTACCGCTCGAGCGGCGCCGGCTTCACGAAGCTGAATGCTACGCCGCTCGCGGGAACCACCTACGCGGATACGGCGACTGTCGACGGCACGACCTACACGTACAAGGTGCGGGCCGAGTCGAGCGGCGCGCCGACCCTCGAGAGCGTCGACAGCACGACCGCAACGGCGACGGCGGACGCGACGCCGCCCGGTCAGCCGACGGGAATCTCGCTCGCGAACGGCGGCGGCACCGGCAACGCGTACATCAACGCGGCCAACGCCGGGTCGCTCTCCGTCAACGTCGTTCTGCCCGCGGGCTCGCTGGCGAGCGACGTGGTGACGCTCACGCTTTCGAACGGGGCGTCGTCCGTGACGCGGACGGCAAGTGCGACGGCGGGCGCGGGCACGGTCACGATCAGCGGCATCAACGTCTCGGGGCTGGGCGACGGCACCGTGTCGGCCAGCGCCACGTCGACGGATGCAGCCGGGAACGTCTCCTCCACGCGCTCGGCCTCGTTCACCAAGGACACGCAGGCGCCGGCCGCCCCGTCGGGTTGCTCCTACACCGACCACGTGAACGCCCAGGCAGAC
>JBASRJ010000012.1:0-17297 GCA_049273785.1 Gaiellaceae bacterium
CATCCTTGCTATGCATCCGACGTGAGCCGCTGGTAGAAGAACCCGCCGAGCAGCAGGGCGCCGCCGACCGCGAGGAACGAGACGGCGCGTGTGGCCGAGCTCAGTGCGGCGAGGTCGTAGAGGAAGATCTTCACGAGGATGACGCCGAGCAGCGCAAGCCCGCCTACGCGGAGGCCGCGGCTGCTGCGCTTCAGCCCTGCGTAGAGCAACCCGAGCCCGAGGAGGCCGAGGAAGCCGCTCACCGCGGTGTGGCCGCGCTGGAAGTTCGTCTGCACGTCGTGGCCCGGCGCGATCCGCTCGGCCAGTTCGAGAATCCCGAGGCAGAGGCCGTAGACGCCGAGGATGCCCGCCGACCAGAACCCGGTTTCGCGCGCTGTCCGCGTGCTCTCGTCGTCGGCCCGGACGATCTGCGCGACGACTGCCGTCGCCGCGACCACGAATGCGAGCGCCGCGAGGTGCAGGCCCGGGTGCAGCGCGGCGTGGACGAGCCGGCTCGGCGGCGTCTCTTCGACGAGCGTGTAGCCGGCAGCAACAACCAGGTACAGGCCGGCGGCGAACGCGAGCCGCTGTTCCGCGATCACATCGGCGAGCAGCGCGAGAACGACCGCACTCCCCGTCCAGATCAACACGAGCGGGATGCCGCCGACCATCATCGCCTCGCCGACGGCCGCGACTGCCAGACCGCCGCCCCACAGAATCGTTGCGAATTCGCGCAGGCGCGCTAGGCGTTGCTCGAAACCGCCGATCAGTGCGAGCGCGAGCCCGACGGCGAGCACGGCAGCGCCGTCCGAGATCGATCCGGACGCGATCGTCGTCCCACCGGCCACCGAGAGGAGGAGCGTGCCGGCAAGCCCCGGGCCGGCCAGCGGACTGAGCCGGATCCGCGCGTCGAGCTCGTGCAGGAGCACGGTGGCCGCGAAGAACACGCCGGCCACAACGAGAAACGCGTAGGAGCGAAGCGTGGGGCTCAGGACGACGGCGTCGAAGCCCACGGTCTTGAGGCCGACGAGCCCGAGCCAGAGGACCGAGAGAGCGCGCGCGACGTCCGCTCGACGCAGCAGCGAGATGACCAGAGTGACCAGCCCGAGCACGGCCCAGCCCGACGTGAGCGAGACGTGCGCGAGGTCGAATGCGTGGTCGACGCCGGCGACCGAATGCTGGTAGACGCCGAGCGCGGCGAGCGACGCTGCGTACACGCCGAGCACGGCCGAAGCGGTGAAAGCCACGCCGCGAACGACCGGCTCGTGCCGGTGCAACCCACGCATCGCACTGCCGAGCGGCCGGAGCAAACCGCGGAGCTCGTCGTCGCGCGCATCCGCGAGCCCCCGCACGGAGAACGCCATCACGAGCAGCGCGAGCGCGCAGGCCGCCACTGTCGGCGCACCACCCGCCGGATGACGCATGGCCTGGAACAGGTGGTCCAGACTCGCTTCGTAGATCAGCGCGTGCCCGACCGCGAGCACGACGTATGCGAGTGCCGCGAGCTGGAACCGGACGCGCGCGAACCGTTGCGCCGCCCAAGCCAGGACGGCCGCCTCTGCCGCCCACGCGTACGTCAGGCTCGCGCCGGACAGGATCTGCGCGAGTCCGACCGCGACGGCGCCGAGCGCGAGCGCGCCGAGCAGCATTCCCAGCTCGCGGCGAATCGCGACGGCACCGGCGGCGTAGACCGCCGCTGCGACGAGGAACGCCGTCCCCCGCAGGTCGCCCCCCGCGCGGTCGCCGAAGAGAAGCGTCGCCGAGTAGACGAGGAAGCCGGCGCTGCAGAGGAGGAACATGGCGGGAAGCGAGTCGACGGTGTCGCGGTCGCGCGCCAGTTGCTCGGCGACGCCGATGCCCGCGTACAGAAGCCAGAACACGGCCGCGAGCACGACGACCGCCCACGGGTACCCATCCGTGTCGGCGATCAGCGCTGCGATCTGCGGCAGGCTCGCGATCGCGCCGGCGACGAGCAGCCGCCGCCAGCGCATTCGCACGCCCACGACTCCGGTAGCGGCGAGCACGACGGCGACGAACGCCGAGCCGGTCCGTGTGAACCCGCCGTCGAATGCGACGAGTGCGGGAACGACGGTCGCGCCGATCAGGCCGATCCCCGCGACGATCTGTGCAGACCACGCAAGCGAGACGGCCACGCCGGCCGAGGCGATCAGGCCCGCGATCACGAGCGCGACCGGCTTCGGCACGAGGTCGTACAGCGCGGTCGCGGCGAGCAGCGTCGCGTAGCCGCCCGCGATGCCCGCGCCGGCAGCGGCGAGCGACGAATACGTCTCGCCGTAGCGTCGGCGCAGCCACAGTCCCGCGCCGAGAACGACTGCCGATGCAAGACCGCCGAACGTGACGCGCATTCCGGGGCCGATCCAGCCGCGGTCGACCGCAAGCACGAAGAAGAAGACGACGCCGAGCACGGTCACGATGCCGCCCGCCCAGGCGAGCGCCTTCGGGCCGAGCAGATCGACGGACCTGAGATCTCGCCCCCGCAGGTCCCGGCCGACGCGGCGCAGCAGTCTCGGAAGCACGTCGAAGTCGGAAATCGCGGGTTCGGCCGGTTGTCGGTAGCTCGGCGCTCTTGGGGGCTCGTGCCCCAGCGGCGGTGGTGCTGCCGACACAGGCGGCGGCGGTGGCGTGGCCGCAGGCGTCGGGCGGGACTCGACGAGCGCGATCAGCTCGCGCAGATCGGCGAGCTCCCTGCGGATCTCCTCCGTCTGTCCTTCGAGTTCGTCAAGGCGCGTCAGGAGCTGATCGGTCATGGGTGTGGCTCCTTCCCCCATCGCAACTTTGCTATGTCATATAGCAGACCTGCTATGGGCTGTCAAGGGGCCGGCTGCAGCGAGGGAAAACGCCTACGCGAGCAGCTTGCGGTGGCGTCGGAGCGCGGCGAGAACGGTGTCAACGTCCTCCGCCGTGTTGTAGGCGTGCGCGGAGATCCGCAGGTTCGAGTCCCGCTCGGAAGTGACGATGCCGTCCTGCTCGAGCGCCGCCACGAGCGCCGTCACGTCGTTCGACTTGACGCACATGAGCGCGCCGCGCCGGTCCGGCGGCCTCGGCGTGACGAGTGTCGCCTGCAGCTCGTCGAGGCCTTCGATCAGCCGCGCATTCAGCCCGAGGACGTGCTCCCGCGTCTCGGCGATGCCGATCTCCTTCATCAGGTCCATGCCGGCGATACCGGCGTAGATTGCGGGAATCGGCGGCGTGCCCGACTGAAACCGCGAGGCCGTGGCGGCAGGGGAGTAGTCGGTGTGGTCCATCTCGAAGATGTCCCGGTCCGCGAACCACCCGGTCGCGGTCGGCCACACCTTCTCGACGAGCTCGCGGCGGCAGTAGAAGAACCCGAGGCCGGCCGAGCCGAGCAGGTACTTCAGCACTCCGGCGCCAAGGAAGTCGACCCCGAGCTCCTTCACGTCCACGGGCAGGGACCCGATCGACTGATACACGTCGAGGAGCACGTACGCGCCCCGCTCGTGCGCCAGGTCGACGATGTTCCGCACGTCGCTCATCGCGCCGTTCCGGTAGCACACGTGCGTGATCGAGACGAGCAGCGTGTCGTCGTCGATCGCCTGCGCGAAGCGGTCGACGGGAATCGTCCCGTCGTCCGCCTCGCGCACGTGCACCACGCGCGCCCCGCGTGCTTCCTGCGCGTGCCAGATCTGGCCGATCGTCGGGAACTCCCAGTCCGTGATGACGACCTTCGAACGACGCGCGAAGCGAAGGCCGCTCGCCAGGGAGGCGACGCCCGCCGACTCCGAGGTCGTCACGGCGACCTCGTCGAGCTCGGCGTTGATCAGATCGGCGAAGGATGCGCGGGCGGCCTCCCCACGCTCGACCCAGTACTCCCACGGCGCGCCGTACTCGTCCCAGTCGCGGAGATACTGCTCGTACGCTCCGCGCACGGCGTCGGAGAGCGCGCCCTGCGCGCACGAGTTGATGTAGATCCGCTGCCCGAAGATCGGGAACCGGTGGCGGCAGCGGGCGGGCAGCGTCTCAGTGCTAACGGCCAAGGTAGGCCTTTCGGAGATCCTCGTGCGCGAGCAGCTCCTTCGCGGATCCTTGGAGGACGAGCCGCCCGGTCGAGAGGACGTAGCCGCGGTCGGCGATCGAGAGCGCCATGTTCGCATTCTGCTCGACGATGAGCATCGCAACGCCGGCAGCGTGCACCTGCTGGATGATCTCGAAGCTCCGTTCGACGAGGAGCGGAGCGAGGCCCATGGACGGTTCGTCCATCAGCAGCAGCTTCGGGCGCGACATGAGAGCGCGTCCCATCGCCACCATCTGCTGCTCGCCGCCGGACAGCGTCCCCGCGAGCTGCGAGCGCCGGTCATAGACCACCGGGAACAGCGAGTAGACGCGTTCGAAGTCTTCCTTGCGTCCCTTGTCGTCACGGTTCAGGTACGCGCCCATCTCCAGGTTCTCGAGCACGGTCATCGGCGCGAACAGGCGGCGGTTCTCGGGAACGATCGCCATCCCGCAGGCGATCCGGTGGCTCGTCTTCGTCTCCGTCACGTCCTCACCGCCGAACTCCACCCGGCCGCTGCGAGGCGGCACGATCCCGAGAATCGTCTTCAGTGTCGTCGACTTCCCCGATGCGTTCCCACCGAGCAGCGAGACGAGCTCTCCTTCGCCCACCTCGAGGCTCACGTCCTGGAGGATGTGGATGGGCCCGTAGTAGGTGTTGATTCCCTCGAGGACGAGAAGAGCACTCACGCCTTTTCTCCCCGACGCGGCCCGAGGTACGCCTCCACCACGCGATCGTTCGTCGCCACCTCGTCGAACGATCCCTCGGCGATCCGGACACCATGATCCAGCGCGACGACGCGGTCGGAGATCCCTTCGACGACGTGCATGTCGTGCTCGATCACGAGGATCGTGTAGCCCGCCCCGACGCGCAGCTGGCCGATCAGCTCCGTGATCTCGTGCGTCTCGACCGGATTCATGCCGGCGGCCGGCTCGTCGAGGAGGAGGATGCGCGGGTTCGTGGCCGTCGCGCGCGCGATCTCGAGCCGCCGGCGGTTCGCGTACGAGAGGCTGTAAGCCGGCTGGTTCCAGCGGTAGCCCATCAGGCGGTCGCCGAAGAACGCGAGGCGTTCCTCCGCCAGCCGGTGGATCTCTCGCTCCTCGCGCCGCTGGCCGGGCGTGCGGAGGACCGAGCGCACGACGCCGGCTCGCGTGTGGCCGTACGCCGCGGCCATCACGTTCTCCTTGACGGACATGTTCAGGAACAGGCGCAGCGTCTGGAACGTGCGGGCGACTCCGCGCCGGGTGATCCGGTGCGCGGACAACCCGAGGAGGCTCTCGCCGCCGAGTGAGATCTCCCCCTTGTCCGGCCGATACAGCCCCGTGATCAGGTTGAAGACGGTCGTCTTGCCGGCGCCGTTCGGCCCGATGAGGCTGACGATCTCCCCCTCGCCCACCACCAGGTCGAGGTCGACGATCACATGCAGGCCGCCGAACGCCTTCGACACGCCCTTCAGCTCGAGCAGCGGCGCGGCCATCAGGCGATCTCCACCCGGTGCGTACCGAGCAAACCCTGCGGTCGCGTGGCCATGAGCACGACGAGGATCGCGCCGAGCAGGAGGAAGCGGGTCGGCCCCGTGCCCTCCTCGACGAGCCGGGTCTCCCAAACGAATGCTGCGAGCCAGAGCGTCGGCACGAGCAGCAGCCAGCGAGCCCACCCCCGAACGACGGTGAGAGCGAGCACGAGCCCGATCAGCAGGACGAAGGCGTAGTTGAAGATCGTGTAGTGCCCGGCCTCGTAGGTGTTCGCCGGCAGGACGAGCCAGTGACGGAGCGCCCACCCCAGCCAGCCGCCGTGGCTGAAGTCCGTGCCGCTGATCGAGACGAGCCCGTGCACCCCGCGAGGCCAGGCCGCCGCGACGATCGCGTGCACCGCGATCCCGAACGCCGCTGTCCCCGCCAGGACGGCGACGAGCGCTTTCCACGGCCGCAGCTTCGCGACGAGGCCGAGCAGGATCACCGCGTACAGGATCCAACGGGCGTGCGCCGGTGTACGGAGCACCTCGAGCAGCACGTTGACGGAGACAGCGCCGACGACGACCCCGAAGAGGTTGCCGACGCCGCCAAGGATCACCATCGCGTAGATCGTGATCAGGATCGGCGTGCTGTAGTCGTCCGGAAACGCGCCGTGCAGCGAGGCGACGTTGATCGTCCCCGCGAGCGCGCCGGCACCGGCTCCGACTGCGATCGCGAGCAGCTTCAACCAGTTCACGGGCATCCCCATCAACTCGGTCGCGAGCGGGTCGTCGCGGAGCGCGCGCCATGCGCGACCGGTCCGCGATTCGTTCATGAGGTGGATCGCCAGGAACACCACGGCCACGGCGATCAGCGAGGCCCAGAAGTACGCTTGATTCGTCGTCAGCCGGTGGCCGAAGAAGCGGAAGCCGTCGACGTCGGCGATCCCGTTCGGCCCGCCGGTGATGTCGTGCGACCCGTGAATCTTGATCAGCGGCACGCGGTATCCCTGCACCGCGATCGTGTAGAAGATCTGGCCGAAGAAGAGGGTGACGATCGCGAGGTAGTCGCCGACGAGCCGTCGCGAGGGAAGCGCGAGCAGGAAGCCGACGACGACCGAGACGGCGAGCACGACGAGCAGCGCGCCCCACGTCGGCCAGTGCACGCCGAACTTCGACGACGAGAGCATCGCGTACCCGTACGCGCCGACGCCGTAGAAGGCCACGTACCCGAGGTCGAGGAGGCCGGCAAGCCCGACCGAGACGTTCAGGCCGAGCGCGAGCAGCGCGTAGATCAGCGAGACGACGCCGACGCGCAGGAAGTACTGGTCCGAGGTCATCACCGGGACGAGCGCGACGACGATGCCGAGTGCGACGAAGCGAAGCGGCACCGGGATTCGATCGAACCAGCGGCGGACGCGACCGGTCACACCGGCGTACGCCTGGGTGCGCTCGCCCGAGCTCGCCACCCACTCGTCGACTCCGATGCGCGGCCCGGACGGCTCGGGTGCGCCGGGGGCCTGCGGGATGTCCGGAGGCTCCGCCATCAGACCTTCTGCAGCGCCGGTGCGCCGAACAGTCCGCTCGGGCGCACGAGCATGAAGACGACGAGGATGGCGAACACGATCACGTCCTGGTACGCGGACGACAGGTAACCGGTCGCGAACGCCTGGGCGACGCCGATCGCCAGGCCGCCGAACATCGCCCCCGGGATGCTGCCGATGCCGCCGACGACGGCAGCCGTGAACGCTTTCAGCCCGGCGTTGAACCCGATGTAGGGGTTGACGTTCTGGAAGATCAGACCGTTCATGACACCCCCCGCGCCCGCGAGCGCCGAGCCCACGAAGAACGTGAACACGATCACGCGGTCGACGTCGATGCCCATCATCGACGCGGCCTCGAGATCGTAGGAGGTCGCGCGCATCGCCCGCCCGACCTGCGTCCGCGAGACGAGCTGGATGAGCGCTACCATCAGCCCCCCCGCCGACAGGATCACGATCAGCTGCATGTACTGGATCTCGAACGAGCCGATCGTGATCCGGTTGAACAGCGCGCCGTTGTTGAGGCTGAACGTGTTGTACTGCTTCGGGACCGAGCCGAAGAGGAGCGTCGCGGTCTGCTGGAGGAAGAACGAGACGCCGAGCGCGCTGATCAGCGGGGCGATCCGCGAGGCCCGGCGGAGCGGGCGGTAGGCGAAGCGCTCGACGGTCATGCCGAGCACGCCCGAGCCGATCATTGCGGCGCCGAACATCAGCAGGATCAGCAGCACTGCAGGGACGTCGGGACTCACCGCGCCGCCGAGCGCGGTCAGCACGAAGTAGCCGATGTACGAGCCGATCATGAAGACCTCGCCGTGGGCGAAGTTCAGGAGCTTCAGGATCCCGTACACCATCGAGTAGCCGAGCGCGAGCAGCGCGTACAGGCTCCCAAGCGTCAACCCTGCGACGAGCTGACCGAAGAAGTAGTGCCAGGTCAGCGTGAAGGAGTCGAAACTGGCGAGGAGCTGCGTGCCGCCCATCCGCCGGCGAAGCGTCTCACAAGGACGTGCGGCTCACCACGGTGGCGGGCCGCACGTCGAGTCGAGACGAGCCTAGCCCGCCTGTACGAGCTTGTAGCTGTGGTCGTCCTGGATCTGGAAGATCGAGAAGCTGATGCCGCCCTTGACGTCGCCGTTCGCAAGGAACGCGACGGGCTTTCCCAGCAACGACTTCGCCATGGTGACCGACCTCATGTTCTTGAGCACCTCGGCGCGGCTGACCTTGCCGTCGGCGCAGGACTTCGAGATCGACATTGCCATCGCCTGCACGGCGACCCACGAGGGAACGCCGAAGTTGATGGTCTTGCCGAACCTGCTCGTGAAGTCAGCGACGATCGGCCGGTCGGCCTTGATCTTCGTCACGTCGAGGCTGAACGACGAAATGTAGGCACCCGGGAACTTGAACTGCGACGAGTCGAACGTCCCGTCCGTCCCGATGAACTTGCCTTTGAAGCCGTTGGCCTTCAGCTGGTCGCTGAAGAGCTGCGCGTTCGACGCGACCTGGGTGGCGAAGAGGACAGCTTTCGCCCCCTCGGCCACGGCTTTCCCCGCCAGGGACGTGAAGTCCGTCTGTGTCGCCGGCTGCGACTGCCGGTCGACCTTGACGCCGGCCTTCCGGAGCAGCGAGCTGGCGAGCGAGATGAGCGGAACGGAGTAGGCCTCGGCCGAGTCGAGGGTCATCACCGTGTTGCCCTTCTTCACGCCGAGCTTCTTCAGCAGGAACTTCACGTCGACGGCAGCCTGGAAGTTGTCGTTCGGGACGACTCGGAAGAAGTGGCCCTTGAGCCCCTTCCCGTCGGCCGAGCTCGCGACCGTGAGGCTCGAGCGGGTCGCCGACCCGGAGACGAACGCGAATCCGGCTTTGGTCAGGACCGGCCCGCCGGCGACATTCTCCTGGCTGCCGGAGAACCCGTTGACTGCCAGGAGCGACGAGTTCGACGCGTACTTGGTCGCCACGGTCGCAGCAACCTGTGGGTTCAGCTGGGTGTCGTCCTCGACGCGGGTGAGATGGACCCGCTTCATGGCCTTGGGCACCCCGGGAATCGCCTTCTTCCCGTTCCAGTAGTCGATGAACAGACGCCCCCAGTTGCGTTGGTCGATGCCCGCGGACGCCGCGGGACCCGTGTACGGGCCCGTGAGGGCGATCAGCGCGTTCTTGCAGGACGGCGCCAATGCGGCGCCGGAGGCGGGTGACGCACCGCCACCAACTGTCGCTGCGATCACGGCCGCGGCCGTCGCGCCAAGCGCAACCGCAGTCGCGAGCCCTGTCCTTCTCTTCATGAGCTCCTCCTTGCGTGGTCTACCTGACTGTGACGGCGCTTCCGCCTCACTGTTTGTCCTCGTATGAGCGGCTCGCCGGGCTGGACGATGGATACAGGACGCCGAGGATCCGCATCGGCCCGGCGCCCGAATTCTCGATGCAGTGAGCCTGTTCCGCGGCGAGGTGGAAGCAGGAGCCTGACCTGAGCGGCGTCTCCGCTCCGTCCACGTGGGCGATCCCCTCCCCCTCGACGATGTAGCCGACCTCGTCGTAGGGATGGCTGTGGAACGGCACCTTGCTCGGCTGCACGATCCCGAGGAATTGCGTGACGTCGAGGCACCCTGCGTCCTCGTTCACGAGGAGGCGGTACGTGCGCTCGCTCGATGCCTCGAGCTCGGGCTGGTCGGCGAACCGGACGGTCACCTTCCGCGTGCTGCCGTCCGTACCGCGAGCTTCAGGCGTGACGACCGAGACGAGGGTCAGCTCCTCCTCGGCATCGACGACGTAGGTCTCGCCGGCTGCGACGAAGACACCGGTGTTGGGCTCGAGCGCGTGCCGGCGACCGTTCAGATCGAGCGCGCCGCGTCCCGAGACGACGTACAGGATCTCCTGCTGTCCGTCCAGCTTCCGCTCCTCGGATCGACCCGGCCCGAATCGGACCACCCTCTGCTCGAGCAACTCGGAGCCGTTGCTCGCGTCAAAGGTCACCCGTACCTCGGCGCTGCCCTCCCGCCGCGGGTCGACCTCGTCCGGATGGACGACATTCTGGGTCGCCGCAGCCATCGGTGGATTCTACGCCGTTGCGTCGAGCAGGCTGAGCTCGCGCGGCTGGACCGAGTCTCCCACGCGTGCGCGGCCCGCCTCGAGCACCTCTCCGTAGACGCCGAAGTCGAGCTGGCGGTCGGCGCTCAGACCGCGGTAGTCCTTCAGCACTCGCAGGGTGTTGAAATCGGGGACGCCCGTTTCCGGGTTCTGCATCGTGATCGCGCAGCGGCCCACCGTCCCGCGCAGAAGCACGAGGGCGTCCCCGATCCGCACCCGCCGCTTGAGCCACGCATCCTCGCCGTGCGCGTCGAGACCGTCGACCTGGAAGAGCATGCGGAAACGGCGACCGTCCACCGGCTCGTCCTGTCCCGCCTGGCGCGCGAGCTCGCGCAGGGACCCCTCGGAGATCAGCGACACGTGGCCGCGGTCGCGGTCGACTGCCTGGCCGGGGGCGGATTGCACGAGGTGCAACGGACGGCCGAACCAACTCGACAGGGCCTGCGCCCACGGGCCGAGGACGATCCGTCCAGTCACCGGGCGACCGTAGAAGTCGGTCGTGACCTCGTCGCCGAGCCGCACGTCGCCTTCCGCTGTCGTGCCGTCCGGGAACGAGAGCGTCAGATGCTCTTGCTCGGGGTCGTAGGCGGGCTTGACCTCGACCAGCTTGCCGTTCCGGATCTGGCCGTAGCGCCGTCCGTTCTCGTCGACGATGTAGAAGCGGCGGTTCGCGAGCACGCCGGTCTTCTCCAGATCGACCTCGTCCGGATGCACGAGCGCGAGGCCCTTGACGGGCGCAATCGAAATGCGCGTGACGGTCGGCACCCCCAAAGCGTACGCGACCCTTTCGGCCGGCCCGGTGCCAGGCACCGCGCAGTCTCCGCGCCAAAAGCGTGTCGAAAGACGCCGGGCTCGGTTTCCGCTCCAGCGCGTCGACATCCTGAGCTCTAGATGCCCCGCCCTCCGCGCGATTTCTATCCCGGTGGCTACTACCACGTGAACACGCGCGGGAACAACAAAGCGCAGGTCTACGTGGACAGCACCGATCGCTTCGTCTTCTTGGAGATGCTCGAGCGCAGCCAGGTGAAGTACGAGTGGATCATCTACGCGTGGTGTCTGATGACCAACCACTTTCACCTCGTCCTGCGCATACTCGAGAACGGTCTCTCCCAAGGAATGTGCGAGCTCAACGGCAGTTTCGGGCGCTGGTCGAATCTTCGGCACGGCCGTTGCGACCACGTCTTCGGCCGGCGTTTCTCGAGTCGCGAGATCACGACGAACGCACACTTGCTCGAAGCGTGTCGCTATGTCGTCCTGAACCCTGTTCGCGCGGGTGTCTGCGATCACCCGGCCGACTGGCGGTGGAGCAGTTACCGCGCGTGCGCGGGACTCGAGCCGCCGCAGCCGTTCCTAGCGCGCGATGCGATGCTCGACCTCGTGAGCAACTTTCTTGGAACGAGTCGGACGAGCGCGAGCGCGGCCTACGCGGAATTCGTCCTGGCCGGCCTCGAGTACGACGCCGTCGCGGTGCCAGGCCCCGCGACGAAAGTGTGACGAGTCACGGGCGCGACTCGACCTCGACCTCGTGGTGACCCAGCTCGAAGACGTAGAAGTCCCGGCCCGTCACGTGGACGGCGACGTTGTAGACCGGGACTGGGCCGATCGCGCCTTCGAAGCTGCCAGCGTGCGCGTGGCCGTGGAGCACCACATCCGGTCGGTACTCGGCGATCGGGACCGCTAGCCGGTCGCAACCGAGGTACGTCCAGATCCCCTCCGGCTCACCGTGCAGCGTGTCCGACGTCGGCGCGTAGTGGAGCAGCACGATCCTGAGTGCGCAGTGCGCGATCTCCTGCAGCCCGTGGGCGATCGCCTCCACCTCCGCCGTCGTCTCGGCATACACCGTGCGCAGCAGCGGCTCGCCGAAGTCCGGCAGCGCGGACCCTGGAAAGCCACCGACGAATCCCCTCGTCCCGGCAACGCCGACCGCCGTTCCGGCAATGTCGTAGACGGCGGCTGCGCGGCCGAGCATGTTGACGCCCGCATCGCGGAGGACAGCCGCGACCTCGTCGCCCTTCCCCTCGTGGAGGTCGTGGTTGCCGAGGATCGCGCACAGGGGAATCGACAACCCGCGGCAGGCATCGGCGAGCACGGCCGCCTGCTGGGGCTCGCCGTGCGTCGTCAGATCGCCGGCCAGCAGGACGAGGTCGGCCTCTTCTTGTACACGCGCGAACGCTTCGCGAACGTGTTCTCGCGTCGCATCGGACGCGTGCACGTCGCCGGCTGCCGCAATCCTGACCACGGTTCCATGTTGCACGTTGCGCGCGGACGGGAAACGAGGCGACGATGACGAACGAGGCGGAAGCCGGGTTTCGAGAGCTGCTCGAGGCGATGAAGAAGGCGGGCGGCATCCTCAACGAGGCCGGAGTACCCTGGGGGCTCGGCGGCGGCCTCGCGTTCTGGGCGCGCGAAGGGCCGGAGACGGAGCACGACGTCGACTTCCTGATCAGACCGGAGGATGCCGGCCGCGCGCAGCAGGCGTTCGCCGAGGCGGGCCTGCCAACGGAGCGGCCTCCGGACGACCTGATCTTCGATCCGCAGGACGGCCCCGTCGACGACGACATGCTCGGACGGGTAGAGGAGCTGGAGGTCTACGCGATGCGGATGAAGGTCGCGAGCCTCGAAGACGTGCTGACCCAGAAGGTGCTCGCCTTGAGCGAGCAGCGCCCGGACTTCTCGAGCGTGCTCGAGCTGGCGCGGTCGCTGCGGGAACAGGTCGACTGGGACGAGGCGCGCGACCGGACGCGCGAGTCCCCGTTCGCGAAGGCCTATCTCACGCTGCTGGACGAGCTGGAGATCGTCAAGACGTGACCCGCTAGAAGAAGAACTGGCTCCAGGCCGTCCACCAGTCGCCGGCGGTCGAGACGAGCGTCAAACCGTCGACCTGCTCGATGCCCTTCCGGTTGCGGTACTCGACGAGCCGGTCGGGTGTCGTGAACTCGATCCGAATCTCGCACGGCTTCCCGGGGTCGTACGGCTGGACCGCCTTCAGGTCCTTGAGCGCGCGCTTCGCCCCGTCCTCGATCACCTCGCGCGCTCGGGCCGGGGTCAGCTGGCGCGCGCTGAAGCGGCCGAGCCCTTTCTTCACCGACACGGTCATCAACCCGTCGCCGAGCAGCTCAGTCGCCTCCCGGCAGACCGCGTCGTCGCCCGTCACGAGCAGGACCGGACATCCCCAGGTGCCGCAGAGGGCCGCGTTGATCCCGGTCTCGCCGACGGATGTGCCGTTGAACTGCAACTCGCGCCACGCCTGACCGGAAACCGTGTGCGACATGACGCCATCCGGTGTCCCCGCCTTCGCGTGCATCGCGACGAAGAGCGCGGCGTCGCAGCCCTGCTCGAGCAGTTCCGTGTACTCGGTCCACTCTTCCTGCACGACGAATTCGCAAGCCGGGTCGAGGTCCTCCGGAATCAACGAGTTGAACGTCCACTCCTTGCCGGCGCCGTGGCAGTCCATGACGACGATCTCGCCGGCGCCCGCTGCCTTCGCACCGCGCACGGCGGCGTTGATCTCCTCGGTGTAGAGCTTTCGGCCCTCCTGATAGGCCGGACTGTCGCCGCCGGTCGTCTGCTGCCACTTGACGATTCCGGCGACGCCTTCCATGTCGCTGACGATGAAGACCTTCATTGGGCCGCGTAGCCTTTCAAAGATGGAGACTGGACTCGCGGGAAAAGGTGTCGTCGTCACCGGCGCGTCGGGGGGGATCGGCGCCGCATGCGTGCGCGCGTTCGCCGCGGAAGGCGCCCGTGTGGCCGTCCACTACCACCGCGGCCGCGATCGCGCGGAAGCCCTCGCGGCGGAGATCGGAGGCGCGCCGATTCTCAACGCGGATCTCACGGTGGAGTCGGACGTCGACGGGCTCTTCGAAGGCGCACGGGACGCGCTGGGCCGGGTCGACGTCTGCGCTGCCGTCGCAGGCGTCTGGCCGTCGGAGGACCGGCCGGTGTGGGACCTGCCGCTCGAGCGCTGGCAGGCCACGCTGGACGCGAACCTGACGGCGTCGTTCCTCACCGCGCGCGCGTTCCTACGCGAGGTCCAGCGAAACGGAGGCGGTTCGCTCGTCCTCGTCGGCTCGACCGCGGGAATCTTCGGCGAGGCCGGTCATGCTGACTACGCGGCCGCGAAGTCCGCGATTCTCGTCGGGCTGCTGCTGAGCCTGAAGAACGAGGTGACCCGGCTCGCGCCGAGCGCGCGCGTGAATGCGGTCGCGCCCGGCTGGACGGAGTCACCGATGACGCGCGGGCTCGTCGATCCGCAGCGCGTCGGTGCGATCTCCCGGACGATGGCCCTGCGGAAGGTGGCGCAGCCGGAGGACATCGCGCGGCAGGTAGTCGTCCTCGCCTCGGACGAGCTCTCCGGCCATGTCACGGGCCAGGTCATCACCGTGGCGGGCGGCATGGAGGGCCGCGTCGTCCACGAATGAAAATGAAACAGGGCGGCCGTGTCCTCGTCGGCCGCCCCGCAGTCTCCATAAGCCGCAGGAATGATTGCCGTCAGTCCCTTGACCCTGGAGTCAAGGACCGAATCGGCATCGACGCCACCGATCTTGAGTGCTCGAAACGGCACCGCTGCGTTCGGCCGTTAAACGCAAGCGGGGCCGCCGCCTGGCCCCGCCTGGGTCTCCCTGAGGAGATAGTCCGAGGTTGCCCCCGCCGCATCGGGGCCCCACTCGGTATGCACTCCAACTATCGCGACGAGGGGGTACTTCATCCATCACCCGAACTCGGTTGACTGACCTGGTTGACCGGAAAAACCCGTCTCGGCTGTCCGCTAGACTCGCCGGTCGGAAGCGGGTGCGTCCCCGCTCCGCATCGAGAGAGGCTGAGGGAACCGGCCCTGTGACGCCTCGGCAACCTGCTCCGCGAGGGCAAGGTGCCAAACCCGGCCGGGCGACTGCCCGGGAGGATGTGTCGAGCGACAGAGGAGGAGACGAAGTGCCCGCAACGCAGACCGGCAACCGCTTTCTGGAACGACTCGCGCGCGGTCCCGCGATCGTCGCCGACGGCGGCATGGGAGCCCTCCTCTCGGCGGCCGTTCCGCGCCTACGAACCCCCGAGGAGGCCAACCTGCGCGCGCCCGAGGCCGTCGTCTCCTTGCACGTCAGCTTCATCAACGCCGGCGCCGAGCTGATCGAGACGAATACGTTCGGCGCGAACCGCCGCAAGCTCGGGCACCACTTCCTCGAGGATCAGCTGGAGGAGATCAACTCGGCCGCGGTGAAGCTCGCCCGTGAGGCTCGGGAAGTCACCGGCCGCGACGTGTTCATCGGTGGCTCGATCGGCCCCATCGGCGAGCCGCTTGCCTCCCGCCTGCGTCGCGAGATCTTCGCCGAGCAGGCAGCCGTGCTCGAAGGCCGCGGCGCCGACCTGTTCATGATCGAGACGTTCTACGACCTGGAAGAGGTCGTCGATGCGATCGAGGCGGCCCGCTCCGCGTCGAGCCTCCCGATCGTCGCACTGCTCACATTCGACGAAGGTGCGGAGACGATCGCCGGCGTCACCGCTGCCGAGGCCGCGCAACGACTCAGAGAGCTCGACGTAGCTGCAATCGGAGCGAACCACGGCGCCGGCCTGCTCGCCGCGCTCGCCGCGCTCGAGCGGATGGGGAAGGACGGCATTCCACTCGCCGCGCTCCCGAACGTCGGCCTTGCCAGTCTCGCGGGCGGTCGCGTCATCTACCCGCACGCGGCGCCGGAGTATTTCGCCGAGTTCGCGGCGCACGCACGCGATCTCGGTGCGCGCGTGATCGGCGGCTGCTGTGGCACAACGCCCGCGGAGATTGCGGCGATCCACTCCGCGGTCGAGGAGGAGCGCAAGCCGCGCGCGCCGCTTCAGTTCGACGAGCGCGAACTGGTGGTCTCGCTCGGCGAGGAACAGCGCGAGACCGGCCTTTCGCGCGCGCTACGGGAGAACGAGTGGATCATCTCCGTCCAGCTCGATCCGCCGCTCGGCGGCTCGAGCGTGGGCCTGATCGAGGTCGCACGCGCATTGCAGGAGTCCGGACGCGTCGGCTTCGTCGACATCAACGACAACGCGACGGCGCGGGCCGGAATGAGCTCGCTGATGGTGTCCGCGACGATCGAGCGCGAGGGCGGCATCGAGACGATCCCGCACCTCACGACCCGCGACTGGTCGGTGATGGGGCTCGAGTCGATGCTGCTCGGCGCGCATGCTGAGGGCGTCCGCAACGTCCTCGCGATCACCGGCGATCCGCCGGAGGTCGGTGACTATCCCGGCGCGCGTGGCGTCTACGAGATCGACGCCGTCGGGCTCACGCAGCTGATCACGAACCTGAACCGCGGCGAGGACTTCAACGGGCGTCCGATCGATGCGCCGACGTCGTTCTTCCACGGTGTCGCGGTCAATCCAAATGCGGACGATCTCGACCTGGAGCTCGAACGGTTCCAGCAGAAGCTGGAAGCCGGTGCAAGGTTCGCGATGACGCAGATCGTGTTCGAGCTCGACTGTCTCGACCGCTTCGCGGAGCGACTCGGCGGCTCGTGGCCGATTCCCGTCCTCGTCGGTGTCTTTCCCGTCACGAGCTACCGGCTCGCACTCCGACTCCACAACGAAGTGCCCGGAATCGTCGTTCCGGACGATCTCCAGACTGCGCTTCGAGACGGTGGATCCAACGCCGCCGACATCGGCTTCGACCATGCGCGAAATCTGATCGCGGAATCGCGTCGCTTCGCGGGCGTGTACGTCGTCGCGCCGTTCCGCAAGCCGCTGCGCGTGCTCGAGCTGCTCTAAGAGTTAGGGCGCGCAGGCACCGGTCGAGACCGTCCCGCCACCCTCTGCGGAAGCGAGGTCGCGCGAGACGATGCTCGTCGGCACGCCGAGCCCCCCGCGCGCACCGACCAGCGAGGCGAACACCGTCGTCTCGACTCTGCCGCTACCGTCGACGGCCGGGCTGCCGGAGTTCCCGTGCTGCACCCGTCCGCGCAGGCTCGTCAGCTCGCGGAAGAACTGACCCGTGCCGTATGCATCCTGCGTCACGCGGACCTGCGTCGGCCCGATGCGCCCAGGCGTGGCGGTGAATGGGCCATTGTTCGGGTAGCCGAGCACCGCGACCGCTGCCCCGACCTGCGGGTCGGCGAGTGGAAGCGGCGTTGCGTCGAGCCCGTCGACGCGCAGGACGGCGATGTCGTTCCGCCGATCGAACGCAGCCGCGGTCGCGCGGAGCCGCTCGCCGTCCACCAGCTCCACCAGCGTGTCGTGC
>JBASRJ010000020.1:0-1554 GCA_049273785.1 Gaiellaceae bacterium
GCCGCGGACCTTGCCGCGCGTCTTCGTCGCGGCCGTCCCCCGGCGCAGCGCGTTGAGCTCTGCGCGGACCGTCTCGTGGACGAGCGGCCCGTTGAAGCGCGCCGTGAAGGCCGCCTCGTCGAGCGTCACGGTGCCGCCGCCGAGCTTGGGTGCTCTCGGTCTAGCCATCGGTCCGCACCTCCACGGTCCCGCCGCGCGGGCCGGGCACGGCGCCGCGGACGAGCATGAGGTTGTCCTTCGCGATGACCTCGACGATCTCCAGGCCCTTCTGGGTGATGCGCTTGCCGCCCATCCGACCGGGGCCGCGGATGCCTCTCATCACGCGCGCCGGCCAGGCGGAGGCGCCGATCGAGCCCGGCGCGCGGACGTTGTGCGAGCCGTGCGACTTGGGACCGCTGGCGAAGTTGTGGCGCTTGATCGTGCCCTGGAAGCCCTTGCCCTTCGAGGTGCCGGAGACCTTGACCCTCTGGCCGGCCTCGAACGCCTCGACGGTCACCGTCTCGCCGACCTGCAGCTCGCCGGCCTCGTCGCGGAACTCCGCGAGGTGGCGGTGCGCGGAGGCGCCGGCCTTCTTCAGGTGCCCGAGCTCGGGGCGCGTGAGCTGCTTCTCGCGGCAGGCGCCGAAGGCCAGCTGGACGGCCTCGTAGCCGTCGCGCTCGTGCGTGCGGATCCCCGTGACCGGGCAGGGACCGGCCTCGAGCACGGTGACGCGCTCGACGCGCCCGTCGTCGAGGAAGCGCTGGGTCATCCCGAGCTTCTTGGCGAGGATCGCGGCCATCAGCCTCAGCTCGCCAACCGGATCTCGATGTCGACGCCGGCGGGCAGGTGGTCGAGGCGCTGCAGCGAGTCGACGGTCTTGGGCGTCGGTTGATGGATGTCGATCAGCCGCTTGTGCGTGCGGATCTCGAAGTGCTCGCGCGAGTCCTTGTCCTTGAAGGGCGAGCGGATCACGCAGTAGACGTTCTTCTCCGTCGGCAGCGGGACAGGCCCGGACACGGTCGCGCCGGTGCGGGTCGCGGTCTCGACGATCTCCTTCGCCGCCGTCTCGATCGCGGAGTGATCGTAGGACTTCAGGCGAATGCGGATCTTGTTCTGGGCGAGCGTTGCCACGGGTGCCTTTGGGTTCGTTCCGTCCGGTGCTTGCGGTGTCGTGTCGACTGGTTCTCTGCGTGCGTGAGGCGGATCCCGGGTGTCTCGGTGGGACCCGCCCCTTGGTCGTATGGCTCGTCTTCATGGCGGCGGCGGGATCGCGCCCGCCGCCGTGCTGCGTGTGCTACTGGATGACCGAGGTCACCACGCCGGAGCCGACGGTGCGGCCGCCCTCGCGGATCGCGAAGCGGAGACCCTGGTCCATGGCGATCGGCTGGATCAGCTCGATCTCCATCTGGACGTTGTCACCGGGCATGACCATCTCGGTCCCCTCCGGCAGGTTCGCCACGCCCGTCACGTCCGTCGTGCGGAAGTAGAACTGCGGACGGTAGCCGGTGAAGAACGGCGTGTGGCGGCCGCCCTCCTCCTTCTTGAGGACGTAGACCTCGGCCTTGAACTTCGTGT
>JBASRJ010000035.1:0-6137 GCA_049273785.1 Gaiellaceae bacterium
GCGGAACTGTCGGGAGCCGAGCGGGCCGTCCGGGAGATCGAGGACCGGCGCCAGGTCGACGTCGACGCCGACGCGCCTGAGCGCGTGCGCCGTCGCGAGCCCGGCCGCGAAGGCGTCCTCCGCGTTCGTAAACTGCGCCGCTGCCTTGCGAGGCGGGAGCCGCCGGAACGCGCGGATGTCTCCACCCTCCTGGTCGACGTACACGATCGCACCGCGTGGCCGGGGCGCCTCGAGATCCCATCGCTGCACGAGCACGCCGCCGACGCCCGCTTCTGCGCGCGGCCCCGACACGACCAGCAGCGCCGCCTTCTGGTGGGGCGTCAGCGTGACGAGCGTTGCTGCTGCGAGGAGCGCGGCGATCCCCAAGGCGACCGTAGACTAGGGCCGCGATGGACTTCGAGCTCACCGACGAGCAGCGGCTGCTGCAGGACACCGTCCGCCGCTTCGTGGACGACCGAATCCTGCCGAACGCGATCGAGAACGACATCAACCACCACCTCGACCTCGGGACGATCGAGGGGATGGCCGAGCTCGGGATCCTCGGCATCGTGATTCCCGAGGAGTACGGCGGCGCCGGGCTCGACTTCGTCTGCGAGGCGCTCGCGTGCGAGGAGATCGAGCGCGGCGAGGCGGCGTTCCGCACGCTCGTCTCCGTCCACGTCGGCCTCAACTCGCTGGCGCTGCTGAAGTACGCGAGCGAAGAGCAGAAACAACGCTGGCTCGTCCCACAGGCGCGCGGCGAGAAGATTGCCTGTTTCGGACTGACCGAGCCGGCCGCGGGATCGGACGTCGCGGCCATGAAGTCGACGGCGCGGCGCGAAGGCGACGCGTACGTGTTGAACGGCTCCAAGAACTGGATCTCGTACGCGAACGTCGCGGATCACGCGCTCGTGTTCGCGAAGACGGATCCGTCCGCGAAGCACAAGGGGATCTCCGCCTTCGTGGTCGAGCGCGGAATGAAGGGCTTCTCGACGGCAGAGACGGAGAACAAACTCGGGATCTGGGCCGGTTCGACGGGCGAGCTCTTCTTCGAGAACGTCGAGATTCCCGCGGCCAATCTCGTCGGTGAAGAGGGGCAGGGATTCGAGATCGCCATGTACGGGCTCGACCAGGGCCGCTTCACCGTCGCGGCCGGCTCGTGCGGTGTCATCCGCGCGTGCCTGGAGCGGTCGGCCGAGTACGCGCGCGAGCGGGAGACGTTCGGGCAGCCGATCGGCAAGTACCAGTTCGTCCAGGACATGATCGCTGAGATGGTGCTCGGCTACGAGACGTCGAAGCTGCTCGTGATGCAGGCGGCGTGGATGAAGAACGAGGGGATGCGTAACACGCGCGAGACGTCCCTCGCGAAGTGGCACGCGACCGAGTCGGCGTTCCGCGCCGCACATCTGGCGATCCAGGTGCACGGCGCGTACGGGTACAGCGGCGAGTACGGAATCGAGCGCTACTTCCGCAACGCGCGCGCGCCGATCATCTATGAGGGGACGACGCAGGTGCACAAGATGATGCAGGCCGAGCACGCACTTGGCTATCGACACCTGAACGGGCGCGACGGCGACGTGTCGCCGCTCTGCTCCTGGGCGCCTGCGCTGTCGCCCGTGCACGCGACGTAGTGGCGGCGCTGCCGGCCGAGGTCCGTGAGCTCTTCGAGCGGCGGAACTTCGCGCACATGCGAGGCGGCGTCGTGCACGTGATCGAGCCGGAACGAAGCGGCCATACCGTGCTGCCGTTCGCGCACTAGCGCGCTGCCTCCCGCCCGGCGCTCGACCATGGCCAGTCCTCCGGGCTGGCGCACAAGCCTGCTCGAACGGGGTTCTCGTCGACATACCGGAGCACGGCCTCGAAGTGCTTGTCGCTCTCGATGAGGTAGGCACCGAACCGGCCCTGGAAGAGATGCCCCACGCGATCGTGGAGCGCGTTGAACCACTGGGCGTACGCCCCGTTGAGCCGATGCATCCCGCGTGACAACTTTGGACGCATCGCCTCGATGACCAGGTGATAGTGATTCGGCATCAAGCAGAAGCGGTGGCACGTCCAGTCGAAGCGCGCCGTGGTCGACTCGAACTCCTCCATGAACGTCGCGAAGTGCATCTGGTCGAGGAAGATGTTCGACTGAGCGACGCCGCGGTCGAATACGTGGAAGCAGCCGTCGGGCAGAAGCGATCGCGGTCGGCGAGGCATGCGATGAAGCGTAGGAACCGGCGCTCTCAGCGGCCAGTGTCCGCACGTCTTTCGACACACTTTCGACACGCCGCCGCACCAAAGGACATGTCCCAGGGACTGTCCCTTCCCAGGGACTGTCCCTTCCCAGGGACTGTCCCTCATAGGGACTGTCCCCCCGTAGGGACTGTCCCTTACCTGTCCGGAATGGACGCGCCGGTTAGGGACATGGGCGTGCTCAGAGGCCGAGGCGGTCGGGCGCAGGCAGCGGGCTCTGCGGCAGACCCGGACGTGCCCCGCCTTCGTTGTACTCGCTCGGCGCGACGTCGTTCGGCGCGCCGGCGTAGAAGAGGCTTGCGAGCGCCTGGATGTGCAAGCGACCGACGCCGAGCTCGAACTGGCCCCCGCCGTACATCGTGATCTCGCGTGCGGCGCAGTGATCGATCGCATCCAACAGACGCTCGACCGCACCGAACCGCGACGGCTTGATGTTCACGTAGCGCGGATCGCGCCCCTCGATGTCCGCGACCGAATGGATCGGCGCATCCCAGCTCAAGCGTTGCTCCGCGCCACGCAACGCTTCGCATGTCTCGTCGGTCAGCGCCGGGTCTTCGAGAATCGCCGCGGGAAAGGTCTCCACCACCGCACGGTAGAGGCGCGGGTCCGGCGGCTGGTCGACCACGGTGCCGTGGTACTGGCCCTTCAGGTCGAGCACCCGGACGCGTCCTGTCGCGGCGATCTCGCGCATGTGCTCGTCGCTCCACTCGCTCGTAGGATCGAGCTTGAACTCCAGCTCGGGATAGAGCTCGAGCCAGGGCCGGATCTCGAGTCGCGTCGAGACGACGAAGTGCACCGGACGGTACTCGCCTCCGAGCGCCTGACCGAGTGAGAGATCGTTCTGGCGCAGCGCGAGGTCGAGGCCGGCGCTCTCGAACGCCCAGCGCCGGTAATCCTCGAAGCCGTACTCGTCGAGGCGCTGCGAGTAGTCCGCGAAGGTCATGCGACCCCGCTCGCGGAGCGCCGGGAAGCCGTCGTGCGCCTCCGCCTGATAGGTGACGTCCTCGCCGCTGCCGGTCTCGCCCGCGCCCTCGAGGACGACCGTCGTCGTCACGCGCGTGAAGTCGGTCGACACGGCCGTCTCACGCCGTTCCGTCGAGAACGCCTCGACCTCGAGCTCGAGCCCGCGCACCGCGTCGTAGAGCGCCATCCGTGTCACCCTATCCAGGTGCAGCTCCATGTCCTCGCCGCTGCGGTCGCAGCCGCGGTCCCGACCCACGGAACGGTCGTCCCCGGCAGGAGCCTCGGCGGGCTGCGAATCGGCGACTCGCCTCAGCGCGTCGTCGCGGCGTGGGGAAAGCGGTACGCCGTTTGCCACGGTTGCACGCGCACGACCTGGTACTACAACTACACCGCGTACGAGCCGCAGGGAGCTGCGGTCGAGTTTCAGGGCGGGCGCGTCGCCGCACTCTTCACGCTCTGGTCGCCGACGGGCTGGCACACCCCGCAGGGAGTGCAGATCGGCGATCCGGCCTCGCACATCGCGTCGGTCTACGGCCCTCTGACGCGCCTCGACTGCGGGACGTACGTCGCGTACCAGTTGCCGCGCAGCCGGACGTTGACCGTGTTCTACGCGTACGGCGAGAAGGTGTGGGGCTTCGGCCTCACGCGACGATCGCTGTCGGTTTGCCGCTGACCCGCTCGGCCTTCATCAGCCGGTAGACCAACGGGATCGCCGCGAGGATCGGGATTCCGCAGACGAACCACACGGCCTGGTACCCGTCCGTCGCGCTCAGCCACGGTCGCGCGAGGTCGATCGTGAGCCCCGCGATCGGCGTCCCGATCAGCAGCCCGAGCCCTTTCGTCGTCGTCGCCAAACCGGAGACCGCCCCGCGGTGCTGCGTGGGCATCAGCTTGAACAGCAGTCCCCACGCCAGCGTCATCACGGTTCCGCCCGCGACCGCCACGGGCACGATCAGACCGAAGTACCAGCTGTGCCACGTGTGCGCGACTCCCGCGACGATGAAACCGCCGCCGTACACGAACGACGCGAGGAAGATCACGCGCGCGATGCCGAAGCGGTCGCCGAGCCGGCCGGCGAACACCGCCGCGATCACGTAGCCGGCGGCGACCGCCCCCAGCAGCTCGTTCGCAATCGACTGCGACTCGCCGAGGCCCTTCGTCACGTAGAGGACGACGAACGTCCGCGCCGCTGCGAACGTGCCTTCCCAGGCGGCGTTCGCGACGAGGAAGCGGCGCACTTCCGGTTCCTCGCGGAGGATGCTCCAGCTGCGCTTGAAGTACGCGCCGACGCCCTCGAACACGCGGCCGTGTCCTCCGTCCTCCCGGACGAAGAGAATCGCGGCCCCGCACGCAGCGGTCGTGATGAAGGCCGCCAGCACGAACGGGCCGGCGTCCCAGACCTTGAGCAACCAGCCGCCGCCGACGAGCGCAGCGCCGAGCGCGATCCCGCGCAGAACGTGCTGCACGCCCTGCGCTCGTCCGTACGTCGACTCCGGCAGCAGGTCCGGGTACAGCCCGCGGTACGGCGGCTCGTAGACGTAGTACGCGAAGAAGAACGCGAGGACGATCAGCGTCGTCGTCCACAGATTCGGCATGAACGGCATCAGCAACAGGCAGAAGCCGAGCGGCCCGAGCGCCGCGAGCATGAACGGACGGCGACGGCCGAGCGGCGTGTGGAACGTATCGCTCCACGGCCCGATCACCGGCGAGAGGAGCAGCGCGAAGATCCCCTCCGCACCGAGGATGAGGCCGATGAGCGACCCGGAGTCCGTAAAGTGACGCAGGTGCGGCGGGAGGTAGGCGGCGGTCGTCGTGATCGAGAACGCGAGCCCGAATGCGCCGAGGCCGAGGGTCCAGAAGAGGGTGCGGCGAACCGCCGGCGACCGCTGCGCCGCTTCCGCAGTGAGCTGCGCCATCAGACCTTGGCGGCCTGCCGGTCGGGAGCAAGACCGCCGCACACGATCTCGACGACGGTCTGCTCGGCACGCGCGATCTGCTCGTCTCCGTCGTCGAGCGTGCCCAGCACCCAGCCGGTGAGGATCTCCTCGAGCGCGCCGTAGAAGACGAAGCTCGCAAGGCGCGGGTCGACGTCGCGGCGGAACTCCCCCTCCTCCTGCCCGCGAACGATGATCCGCTCGATCGCGGCGAAAGCCGCGTGGATCTCCGAGATCCGGCGCTGCAGCTCAGGGCTGCGTACGACCTCCCGGATCACGACGCGAACGAGATCTGGATCGCGACGCCACGCGCGGAGCAGGATCTTCGCGATCCCGGAGAGCCGCTCGCGCGCCGGCTCGTCCGTCTCCTCGACCATTCTCGCAGCCGCGAGGATGTCGGCCCACGTCTCCTTGAAGACGCACTCGAGCACCTCGTCCTTCGACCGGAAGTAGTGGTAGAGGAGCCCGTGTGCGACGCCCGCCTCCTCGGCGATGTCGCCGACCCGGCACCCGTGAAACCCCTTGCGCGCGAACACGCGAACGGCCGCCTGCAGGATCAGCCCTCGCTTGTCCTCGCCCCCGTTTGACCGCTCAGTCAACCTTCTGAGCATAGTGCAGCCGCTTGCGGGCATCCTCGTGGCCGACCTCACTCGGAATCTCCCGGGCCCGTTCGCGAGCCGGGAGCTGTTGCGCCTCGGCGCGCGCGTCGTGCGGCTCGAGGCGCCAGACGGGGATCCGCTGCGAGAGGCCGCACGGGCGTGGGACGAGGCGCTCAACGGCGGCAAGGAGTCAGTGCTCTGGGACCGGGTGCGCGACCCCGGGCTCGGGCCCGCGTTGTGCGGCCGGGCAGACGTCGTGCTCGAGGCGTTCAGGCCGGGAGTGACGGAGCGGCTGGGCGTCGGGCCGGACGACGTCCCGGATCGGGTCGTCTACTGCTCCATCACGGGCTTCGGCGCGGACGACCGGCGCGCGGGACACGACCTCAACTACATGGGGTGGGCCGGCGCCCTCGAGCCGACGGCGCCG
>JBASRJ010000060.1:0-6244 GCA_049273785.1 Gaiellaceae bacterium
TGGAATAGGGCCTCGACATCCGCGGTTCCTCTAGGGAGAGAATCGAGAGCGAGGGACGTGCGATGAACATCGGGATCACGGGCTGCTCGATCGTTCCGCTGGACTGAGGATCGTCCATCACGGAGGCGCCTGAGCAGCGAGAGGCGGCCGGGAACACGGCCGCGCAGAGCCGGACTGCGTGGTCGCGGAGTCTGGAGACGCCGTTGCGCACGTTCCTGCGCACGGAGACGGGTAGTGCCGCGGTTCTGCTCGCAGCGGCGCTTGCCGCGCTTGTCTGGGTCAACGTCGATGCATCCTCGTACGAGCGGGTCTGGCAGACGGTGCTCTCGATCCGCATCGGCGACACGGGCGTCTCCGAGGATCTGCGCTACTGGCTGAACAGCGGGCTGATGGCGTTCTTCTTCTTCGTCGTCGGTCTCGAGGCGCGGCGCGAGTTCGACATGGGCGAGCTGCGCGAGCGGCGCAGGGTGGCGTTGCCGCTCGCGGCCGGGCTGGGAGGGATCGCCGTGCCAGTGTCGCTCTTCCTCGCGGTGAACGCGGGTCGAAGCTCAGCGCACGGCTGGGGCGTGGCGATGTCGACGGATACGGCGCTCGCGCTCGGCATGCTCGCGCTGGTCGGTCGACGGCTGCCGGACCGTCTGCGCGCGTTCATGCTCACCTTCGCCGTCGTTGACGACGTCGTAGCCTTGATCGTGATCGCGACGGTGTATTCAGGTCACGTGGCGGTCTGGCCGCTCCTTGGTGCGGTCGGCCTGTTCGCAGCGATCCTGCTGACGATCCGCTTGGACGTTCCACGCGGTCCGATCAGCGCCACACTTGCCGTGGCGACCTGGTTCGCGCTGTACAAGTCGGGCATCGACCCGGTCGTCGCAGGGCTCGCGTCGGGCCTCGTCGTCTACGCATCCCCGGCCCCGCGCGAGAACCTGGAGCGCGCCACCGACCTGTTCCGGCTTTTCCGCGAGCAGCCGACGCCGGAACTGGCACGGTCAGCGCGAGTCGGCTTGCGGGCGGCGGTCTCGCCGAACGAGCGACTCCAACACCTCTACCACCCATGGACGAGCTACGTGATCGTGCCGCTGTTCGCGCTTGCGAACGCCGGCATCGTGATCAACGGCGGCTTTCTCGCGCGCGCGTTCACCTCGCCGATCACGCTGGGGATTCTGGTCGCGTACCTCGCCGGCAAGCCGGTCGGGATTCTGGGCGCGTCCTGGCTCGTCACGAGACTGAGCCGCGGCCGCCTCCGGCCGCCGATCGGCTGGGCCGCGCTCGCGGGCGGCGCGTCGATCGCCGGCATCGGCTTCACCGTCTCGCTGCTGATCGCGAACCTCGCTTTTCACGGTCCGGAGCTGGAGGAGGCGAAGCTCGGCGTGCTCAGCGCGGCACTCTGCGCGTCGGTTGCGACCTGGCTCGTCTTTCGTCTGACCGCGCTGCTACCGCCGCGCACCCGGATCCGGGCGCTGCTGGGAACGTCGGACGTGATCGTCGACCTCGCCGCCTCCGTCGATCCGGGGCGCGACCACATTCGCGGCCCCGAAGAGGCGCCGGTCACGCTGGTCGAGTACGGCGACTTCGAGTGCCCCTACTGCGGGCAGGCCGAGCCGACGGTGCGCGAGCTGCTGACCGACTTCGGCGATCTCCGCTACGTCTGGCGACATCTGCCGCTGAACGACGTCCACCCGAATGCGCAGCTCGCCGCCGAGGCAGCCGAGGCGGCGGGCGACCAAGACGCGTTCTGGGAGATGCACGACCTCCTGTTCCAGCACCAAGACGCGTTGCGCCCGAGCGACGTGATCGGCTACGCGGAGCAGCTGGGACTCGACACCGAACGGTTCACGGCCACGCTCGACGGGCATGCCGATGCCGCACGGATCGCGGAGGACGTCGATTCGGCCGACCTGAGCGGCGTCTCCGGCACGCCGACCTTTTTCGTCAACGGCCGCCGTCACGCAGGCGCGTACGACATCCAGACCCTTACGACGGCGGTGCGCACCGCCCGCGCCCGCGCCGCCATAACGTCCTAGCCTCCGCGCTTGGAAGCCGGCGGCTTGCCCTTCTTACGTGCCGCTGGCGGCGCGGATGCTCTCTGTCGAGGGGACGAGGTAATACGCCCCGGTGAGGGGTCGGGTGTACTGCGTGAGTGCGTCGCGGACTCCGTCTGTCAGCCCGGCCATGCTCTCGAGCATCGCCGACAGTCGCTGCTGTTCGGCGCTGAATCCGACGAACATCGTGCCGTGGTCGGTGACAGTCCCGTACGGCATGTTGCGGCGGAAGATCTTGCCGAATCGGTCTTGGTCGGTACGGGCGACGTGGGAGTCGGGCGGCTTGTCCTCGAGCTCGACGCTCTCGTCCTTCGTCCGCCCGATGACCTGCTCCTGCCGTGCAACCGGCAGCGATTCCCAGGCCGTCGCGTCGTGGCTCCACTTCTGCAGGAGGAGGATGGTGCCGCCGGCACCGGGGCTGCCTTCCGGTATTACGGCGAACCCCGGCGCGTCGATCAGGTCCGGGTTCTCGCTGCCGTCGATGAAGCCGGTGAGATCCCGGTCGTGGCGGTAAGGCCAGCTGGAGGACTCCTCGGCGACCGAGGCAACCGCGCCCAAGGCGCTGATCGCTTCGCGGGCCATGTCGAAGACGACGTCGTAGGCGCTCCCGGAGAGCCAGAGCACCGCGTCGTGTTGCGTCGCCGGCATGGTGTAGCCCTCGGGACCCATCAGGTCGCGGTTGAAGCCCTCGACGTCCGGCGGAATGTCGTCGGGAAAGAGCGCGCGCCAGAGCTCAGGGCGGAAGCCCGCAACGAGGTTGATGCCTCCCATCGTCGTTCGCGGCTCGCGTAGCGACGCAACCGCTGCCACCAGCTCCCGTGCCGTTCCGCCTTGCCGGGCGTCGAACTCGAGGTAGGCATGCGACGCCGTCCCAAGAGCAAAGATCCCACTCTGCGACGTGCTCATCGCGCGATCATCACACGGCGACGGCCGTGGTCTGGTGGGCCGTGGCGACGACGGCCCACGAGGGCGGCGTCTTCCACGCTGCGGCGGAGGTCTTGTCGTCGAATGCGGAAACCGCGATCGGTCGCTGCGCGACGGCGGCTACACCAGCCGGGTCGGCCGGCATCCCGGTGGCGAAGGGTACTCCCGTGCTTCGCCCCGAGGAGATCGAGCTCGTACCTGGGCCTGGACGAACGACGCCGTTGCCGGGAACCGCTAACTCTCAGCTCGACCGGGCGCCCGTCGCCCGGCTCGGTCAGTGGGCTTCCTCTTCGGCCGTCCGTTCCGCCGTGGGGAGGGCTTCGAGGCGCTCGTCCGGTATCGGCTGTCCGCTTTCGACCGAGAGGCCGTAGGTGCCGGCCGCAAGACGCGCCTCGGCTCGCTCGACGGCGGCAAGCTCTTCGCGTAGGTCGTCCGCCAGACCCTCGTCGAGCTCGTCCTGGTACAGGTCGGAGGCCTGATTGGCCGGATCCTCCTCGTCCGCCGGCTCCCCTGTGTCCTCGTGCCCGAGCCGCCCGAGCACCCGCTCGATTCGCTCGCGCTCGGCGGCCAGCAGTTCTCGAGCCCGGTCTGGATCCACCAGGCCACGTTACCCAAGGCGCGATGCGCAGTGCGTCGACGCGACCTACACAGGCAACGATTGAGGACACTGCGCTTCTCGCAAGTCATAGCCCGCGCGCGGAGGAGGTTTTCTTCGAGATGACGAACGCGAATGTCGACCATCGTGCAAGGCCCCTACCGCCCGGGAGTGAGGCGCCTGACTTCGAACTTCCCTCGACACCCGACCAGAGCGTGTCGCTCACCGAGTTCCGGGGTCGACCCGTGATCCTCGCCTTCTACCCGGAGGACTGGAGTCCGGTCTGCTCAGATCAGATGGCCCTGTACCAAGAGGTGCTCCCCGAGTTCCAGAGATTCGACGCAGAGCTCTTTGGCATCTCGGTGGACGGCGTCTGGAGTCACCTGGCCTTCGCGCGGGATCGGAACCTGCACTTCCCCCTGCTCGCCGACTTCGAGCCTAAGGGTGAGGTCGCCCGCGCCTACCAGGTCTATCGGGCCAAAGAGGGCACGAGCGAGCGGGCCCTGTACGTAATCGATGCCGAGGGCATCGTGCGGTGGAGCCATGTCTCTCCGGTCGGTGTGAATCCCGGTGCCGACGGGATCCTGCGGGCGCTCGAGAACCTGGGGAAGGAGAACGCCTCATGAGTGCTACCGGGTGGGGGGCCGTCCTCACCATGCCGGTCGCGGAAGAGCGGGACCACAGCCAGGGGCCCGCGAACGCAGAGGTGACGCTACACGAGTACGGCGACTACGAGTGTCCGTACTGCGGTGCCGCGTATCCGATCATCAAGGAGGTGCAGGCGCGGATGGGCGAGAGGCTCCGGTTCGTGTTTCGCAACTTCCCGATCACGACCTCGCACCCGCACGCAGAGCAGGCCGCTGAGGCTGCCGAGGCCGCGGCGAGCCAGGACAGGTTCTGGGAGATGTACGACCTTCTCTACGAGAACCAGAGGCGCCTGGGCGACAGTGACCTCCGCGCCTACGCCGAGCAGCTCGGGCTCGACGTCGAGTCGTTCGACAAGGAGCTTGCCGAGCACGTCCACCTTCCACGGGTTCACGAGGATTTCCTGAGCGGCGTGCGAAGCGGCGTGAACGGTACGCCCACCTTCTACGTCAACGGTGCGAGGCACGACGGCTCGTACGACATCGAGACCTTGCTCGCCGCGCTAGAGCGGGCTGCGCGCTAGGCCGTCTCGCCGGGCGGGCTCGACGCGCTGAGAGCATGCCTGCCGAGGTGCGATTCGAGGCGCCAGAGATGGTCGAGGTGCTGGCTTCCCCAAAGAAGGGCGAGCGCCGGGGCGATCTTTCGCTTGTCTCCACCCGCGACGGCGTCATGCACGCACTCGAGCAGACGCCGGCGACCATCCACATCGCGGATGTGCGGCCTCGGGACTGTCGTGTCGTGGACGAGTGCGTCACCGAGCGTGATGTACCAGGAGCGCACCGCGTGGGCCTCAGCGTCGAGGTTCTCGCCACATCCCGTCAGGCGCGCGTCGCTGTCCATCATGTGGCCGAGCGCCGACAATGACTGCGCCGAGCGCCGCACCCGTGCGGCGCCGGCCACCAGCGTTCCGACGCTCTCGACGTTCACGTTCCGCGCAGAGCGTTCGGCGAGGTACTGGCGAAACGCGTCGTCGAGACGGTGGACGGCCGCGGCCGCAAGCTGCCCCTGGTCTTCGGACCGCGCAGCGTCCCGCCCGACGACGAGCTGGTGAGCCGTGGCAACGACGTAGTCCGCGCTGCGCGCGTACGCAGAGGCCAAGTTCTCGCGGAGGAGGTGGCCGGCTCCGCGCGGCCAGAAGAGCAAACCGACGCCGAGGCTGATTCCGAAGCCGATCGCGACGTCCTCGATGCGCACGAGCCCGACCTGCCAGCCGGTCGGCTGAATGAGGTTGAAGAGCACGAAGAGGACAACGGTGAAACCTGCCTGGCCTGCCGCAAACGAGATCGCCCTCGGCGCGTACGACGCGAGCAGGACTGCCAGTGGCAACACACCCCAGAGCACGAGCTCGTGCGTGCCGATTGCGATCACGAGAACCGCGCCGACGAGGATTCCCACTGCCGTACCGGCGAGGGCACTCAGGATCGACCAGCCCGTACTCAGCGCGTTGGACCGGAGGACGGAGAGGGTTCCGAGCACGACCCAGAACGCGTGCTGAAGGCCGGCTCGCTGCGCGATGAAGACCGCCACCGCCAATCCCGCGGCGCCGCGGACGCTGTTCTGAAACCACACCGACCGGACGCCTGCGTGCTCGACGGCGAATTGCTCGGTCGCCTGGATTGCGGCGAGGGCCGGCCGCGCCACCTGGTCAGACCCGGCAATGTCCAGGTCGTCGAAGCCGGGCGTGTCGGCACCGCTGGCGAGCAGCGCGTAGCCCGCGATCTGCCGCGCCGAATACGAGCTCGCGCGGACTCGGAACGAAGAGTCCATTGCGGCAAGCAGTGCCTCCTCGTCGGGCACGCTCGACAACTCTCGGATCCTCCGGACGAGGGCCCGCGCCACCGCTTCACGGGCCTCGTCCAGCCGCTGAAGATCGGGCTGCTCCTCGCGGCCGTCCAAGATCGCGGCGCCCGCATGCAAGACGGAGACTGTTGCGGCCATGGCCTCGGCGTTTTCTTCCCGGCACAGGTCGAGGGAGCCGGTTTGCGGCGCGAGGAACGACAGCAGCCAGTCGAGCTCGTCCACGAGCGCGGCGAGCGCGGCG
>JBASRJ010000070.1:0-2196 GCA_049273785.1 Gaiellaceae bacterium
CGTCGTGGACGGGTGCGTCGAGCCGCTGCCGGAAGCCTCGCTCGACGAGCGGCGCGCCGCGGGCGTCGGAGACGATCGTCGTGCCGCCGATCAGCGTGGCGATGGCGGCGACGACGCCCTCGAGCCCGCGCTCGGAGAGGACGATCCGCTCGAGCCGCTCGTGGGCCGAGATCGCCCGCCGCAGCACCGCGTACTGCTCGTTGACGAGCCGGCTGAACGCGCGCTCGGTGATCGCGATGAAGGGGACCTCGTAGGGAACCTCGAACAGCGGCAGCTCATGCTCGCGCGCCGCCGCCACGAGCGCCTTGGGGACGGTGGCGTGGGCGAAGCCCGTGCCGAAGCCTATGCCGGCCAGCTGGTGGTCGGCGAGGCGGCCCACGAACGCCCGCTGGCGCTTGGCCGTGTCGAGCTGCATGCCCGTCGTCAGCAGCAGCTCGCCGCCGGACATCCAGGGCGTCGGGTCCTCCAGCTCGGAGATGTGCACCCAGCGGACCGGCGTGTCGAGCCCCTGGTCGCCGGCGAGCAGATCGACGTCGAGATCACGGATCAGCTCGGCGACGGTCAGCATCCCCTCATCCCCTTCGTGTCCGGACGTCCGCCGCCCGCTCGTGGACGTGCATGCGGCGCGCGGCCTCCTCGAGGACCGGCCGCAGCACCCCCTCGATCTCGGCGAACTGCTCGGGGCCTGCGATCAGCGGCGGCGAGAGCTGGATGACCGGATCGCCGCGGTCGTCCGCGCGGCAGATCAGCCCGCGCCGGAACAGCTCGCCGGACAGGAAGCCGCGCAGCAGCGTCTCGGACTCCTCGTCGCTGAACGTCTCCTTCGTGTCCTGGTCCTTGACGAGCTCGATCGCGTGGAAGTAGCCGGCGCCGCGCACATCGCCGACGATCGGGATGTCGCGCAGCGAGTCGAGCATCGCGCGGAACGGCGCCTCGTTCGCGCGCACGTGCTCGAGCACGCCCTCGCGCTCGTAGGCGTCGATCGCCGCGAGCGCGACGGTCGTGGAGATCGGGTGGCCGGCGAACGTGAAACCGTGCATGAACGTCTCGTCGCCCTCCATGAAGGGCGCGGCGATGCGATCGGAGACGATCATCGCGCCGAGCGGGGCGATCGCGCCCGTGATGCCCTTCGCCGTCGTGATGACGTCCGGCAGGTAGTCGTAGCGCTGGGCGCCGAACCAGGTGCCGAGGCGGCCCCACGAGCAGATCACGTCGTCGGAGATCATCAGCACGTCGAGCTCGTCGCAGATCTCTCGGACCCGCTGGAAGTAGCCGTCGGGAGGCGTGAAGCAGCCGCCCGCGTTCTGGACCGGCTCCATGATCACGGCGGCGACCGTCTCCGGATCCTCGAACAGGATGCGCTCGCGGACCGCCTCCGCGAGGCTCGCGGCCGTGGCGCCCTCGGGCAGCCGGTAGACGTTCGTGTTGGGCACGTGGCAGCCGCCGGGGGTGAGGGGCTCGAACGGCGTGCGCATCGCGGGAATACCAGTCGCCGAGAGCGCCCCGAGCGACGCGCCGTGGTAGGCGATCTCGCGTGCGATGACCTTCGTCTTGCGCGGATTGCCCGTGATGCGGTGATAGGCGCGCGAGAGCTTCAACGCCGACTCGACCGCCTCGCTGCCGCCGGAGGTGAGGAAGACGCGGTTGAGGTCGCCGGGGGTCAGCGACGCGATGCGTGTCGCGAGCTCAATCGCCGGCGGGTGCGCGTAGGACCAGTTCGAGAAGTAGTCGATGCGGCTCGCCTGGTCGGCGCCGGCCTGCGCGATGTCGGTGCGGCCGTGGCCGAGGTTCGAGCAGAAGAGGGACGAGAGGCCGTCCAGGTAGCGGTTGCCCTGCTCGTCCCACACGTAACAGCCCTCGCCGCGCACGATGACCGGGACGTCGGCGTCGGCGTAGACCCCCATGCGCGTGACATGCATCCACAGGTGCCGCTTCGCGAGGTCCTGCAGCGTCGCCGTTTGCACCATCGCGTACAAAGGTACTGCCCCGTGTTCGCAAGGAACAGGGGCCGAATCGGCCCGCCGGGCGCGTCATGGTTGTCCAAACCGGCGCACGAACCGGAGGACCGCGAATCTGGGCTCCTATAGGGAGCACAGAATCACGGACGTAAAACCGGTGCAAGGGATCGGTGTGCGGTAGAGCGCGGACGCCCCCTCGCAGCGGCCGTTCGGCACGTGGCCGTGCGCCGCGACGCCG
>JBASRJ010000065.1:0-2921 GCA_049273785.1 Gaiellaceae bacterium
CGACTCGCCCGGGCGCGCACCGATCTCCCGCAGGTCGACGTCAGAGCCGCGCACGGGACGAAGCGCAGCTGTCACGGCGAGCGGAACGAACGTGCCGCGCGCCCAGCACGCGAAGTCGTAGACGGACAGCGGCGCCGAGGGCGGCAGCATGACGAGCTCCGGCGGGATCGGCACGATCCGCTGCCACGGCCACTGCCCAAGCAGCGCGAGGAAGCACTTCGTGAAGATCCGCGCCCGGGGAATACCGCCTTGGCGACGAATGAAGTCGCGGGCGAGCGGCCCGGGATCGACGCCCACGAGCTTCAGCGCGACGTACGCCTCGATCGTCGTGTCGAGGTCGCCGGGCCCTTCGAACCAGATCGCCCAGGTGCCGTCGTCGCGCTGCCGCGCCAGCAGCTCGTTCGCGATCTTGCGATCGAGCTCCTGGGTGCGCAGGCCCAGCACGTGATGCCAGAAGAGGTGTTGCGCGGTCATCGTCACGTTCGACTCGAGCTCGCCCTGCCACCAGCCGTCGGGATGCTGGAGCTCGAGGAGCCGATCGATCGCACGCTCGAGCGTGCGATCGAGAGTAGTGAGCTCCTGGACGGCGGTCATGCTGCGACCTTAGTTGCCACATCGGCCAACATCCTGGCGGCCGTTCGACCCGAACGCACGGCGCTCTCCATCGTGGCCGGCCAGCCCGTATCGGTCCACGCACCTGCACGAACGACGTTGAACCGCGACGTTCGCGGCCCCCGGCGACGGGCTGCCGTGCCCGGCCGACCCTCGAACGTCGCAGCCGGCTCCCGCGAGACTCGCGACCAGAGGAGGCGTGCATCGCCCAATCGGCCCGTGAGCTCGTCTCGCATCAGCTCCACGAGCTCGCGACCGCGCACGTCCATCAGCTCGGGAACGCCGCTCGAGACCACGGTCAGATACTGCCCGCGCTCTGGCCGCCGGCCGGTCAGTCGGCCGCGGTCGAAAATCCAGTGCGCGTCACTGTTGAGGAGCGCGGCGAGCGGAAACGGCAGCAGCTCGCGATCGAACCAGAGATGGACGCTGACGATCGGGGACTTGCCCAGCTCCGGATCCGGCTCGTCGAGGAGGCGCGCGCTCTCCAGGGGCGGCACGGCGACGACGAACGCGTCCCCCACGACGCGATCGCCGTCTGAGAGAACGGCGGCGCCGGGGATCAGCTGCACCACCCGGGTGTTCGTCTTCACGCGGGCGCCGAGAGATTCGAGCTTGCGTCGTGCCGCAACCCCGTGCATGTCGCCCAGAGGCGCCGTCGGGAGCAGGAGGTTGCTCGCGCGGCGCCCGGACAGGAGAGCGGTCTGGACGGTCATGACTCCGAGCGCGGCGCTCGCCTCGTCGCACGGGAGGTTCAACGCCGGGCGGATGAAGACGTCCCAGAAACAGCGAATCGCACGCTCCGACTCGCCGAGACGGAGCATGAGGAAGGCAGAGAACGTCGCCTCGTCACACGAACGGGGATCGACACGGCGGAGGCGAAGGAGCGTCCGCAGCACGCGAAGCCGGTGTCTCGGAGAGAGGTGCGAGTACCGCAGAATCGAGCGTGCGCTCGGTCGAATGACTGCGATCCGTCCGAGCTCGTCGATCACTGGCAACGAGAGCCGCGAACGTCGCAGCGATCCCGCCTCGTCGATGTCCTGCAAGAAACGGAGGTACTCGGTGAAGCAGCCAAGCGCGATGTGCTGGCCGTTGTCCGGAGACGGCTTCGGATCACCCTCGCGCTCGGGGAGTGTCTGGACGGCGCCGCCCAGGGTCGGCCGAGCCTCCAGAAGCGTGACTTCGTGACCTGCCCTCAGCAGCTCGAGCGCAGCCGCGCAGCCCGAGAGCCCGCCCCCCACGACCACGGCCTTCACCGGCGCAGGCCTTCGCCGACGATCCGCAGCTTCGTCAGCGCGGACAGGTGCGGCGGACCGTCGAAGACGTCGAAGCCGGCGGCCTCGATGCGTTCCAGCGTCGCGCGGTAGAGACCGGCGAACGTGGAGACGCAGAGCGCGCTGCGGTTGTCGAGCGAGAGCAGCAGGTCGAGCCCGTCCTTCAGATAGGCGCGCGCCCGCTGTGCCTGGAACGTCATCAGCGCGCGCCACGCATCCGTGGCGCGACCGGCGGCGATGTCGTCCTCCGTGACGCCGTACGACCCGAGCTCCTCCTGCGGGAGATACACGCGCCCGAGCTCCCAGTCCTCGGGCACGTCGCGGATGATGTTGATCAACTGCAGCGCGACGCCGAGCGTCTGCGCACGGTCGGTGTCGTCGGATCCGTAAACCGCGACGCACGCGACGCCGACCGCGCCCGCCACCTTGCAGCAGTAGCCGTAGAGGTCGGCGAAGGTCGCGTAGCGATGCTGGTCGAGATCCTGCAGGCCGCCGTCGACCAGCGCGCGCAGCGCGTCCGCGGGAATCGGAAAGCGAGAGCGCGCGTCCGCGAGCGCGATCAGCATCGCATCCGTGGTCCACGCTGGGGGAACCTCCCGGTTCCCCCAGACCCCCTCCACCGGTCCGCTTACGCGGACGGGCGGCTTCACCGCCGAGTCGACGTTCAAAGCCGCACGGAGCGACTCGAGCTGCACCCGCTTGTCGTGCACGGTCTGGTCTCCGTCCGCGATGTCGTCGACGCGTCGCGCAAATGCGTAGATCGCCGCGATCGCGCGCCGTTTCTCGCGCGGCAGCAGCATGATCCCGTACGCAAAGTTGCGCGCGCGCTTCCGTGTCAACCGCTGCACCTCGCTATAGGCGGCGTCGACCGTCATCGCACCGCGGCGAGCGCGAGTCGCATCCGCGAAGGGCGCGGGCGCTGCGTGAAGACATCCCAGCCCGCGTCCTCGAGCGCCTCCAGCGCGGCGAGGCCTCCGCGCGCGAACAACCCGACCGCACGCCCGACCCGGCCACCGATTCGCTCCTGCAGGACACGGC
>JBASRJ010000099.1:0-2316 GCA_049273785.1 Gaiellaceae bacterium
GATCTGGCCGGCGCCGTCGCCGAGATGGCGCGCGTAGCCGATCAGTGCGAGGTTGGCGCCGTTGAGCATGATCTCGAGGGAGAGGAGGACGATCAGCGGGTTGCGCCGCAGCAGCACGCCAAGGGCACCCGTGGAGAACAGGAACGCCGCCACGCCCAGGTACCACGCGACGTTAGGACCGAGCACCTGGCACCTCGCGCCGCGCGTGCTCGCCGAGGATGACGCCGCCGATCGCGGCCACCAGCAGCACGATCGACGTCACCTCGAAGGCGAGCAGATGATCCGTGAGAAAGAGGCGGCCGATCTCGGACGGGGTGCCGAAGGCCGCGCTGATGTGCGTCGAGTGCGCGAGCGACCCGCTCGCCTTCAGGCCGATGACGACGACGATCTCGACCATCAGCGCGCCGGCGGCGAGCACGGCGCCGACCGCCTGCCAGCTCGGCCCGCCGGCCCAGGGCGACTCCTGCCGTGGGCCGATGTAGGCGATCACGAACAGGAACATGACCATCACAGCGCCGGCGTAGACGAGCACCTGCGCGGCGGCGACGAACTCCGCCGACAGCAGCAGGTACAGCACCGCGAGCGACCCGAGGTTCCCGATCAGCGCGAGCGCGGAGAAGAACGGGTTCGAGAACGAGACGACGGCGATTCCGGAGCCCAGGCACGCGAAGGCCGCCGCCATCCACACCGCCCAGACCAGCACGTTGCCCACCGTGGCGACGATCACGAGTGCGTCTCGTAGTAGGGAATCGGCGTGTCGTACAGGTCACGATCGGCCACGGGCACCCGCTTGATCGGCTCGGCGAGCAGCATGTCCTTCGTGTAGATCAAGTCGTCGCGCGAGTACTCGGAGATCTCGAACTCGTTGCCGAGGGTGATCGCGTCGAACGGGCACGCGAGCTCGCAATACCCGCAGAAGATGCAGCGACTCATGTTGATCTCGTAGATCCGCGCATAACGCTCGCCCGCCGAGACGCGGTTGTCGGGCGTGTTCTCCGCGGCAACTACGCGGATGCAGTCCGCGGGACACGCGGCCGCGCAGAGCGAGCAGCCGACGCACTTCTCGAGCCCGTTCGCGTGAACGTGCAAGCGGTGGCGACCGCGGAAGCGTGGATACACGGGCCGCTTGTACTCCGGGTACTGCTGCGTGATCGGCTTCTTGAAGAGCTGCTTGAACGTGACGGCGAAGCCCTTGACGCTGTCGATCGGCTGCGGGCTCATTTGACCCAGACCACCAGCAGGGCAGTGACGACCGCGTTCACCGTTGCGACGGGAAGCAGCACCTTCCAGCCGAACCGCATCAGCTGGTCGTACCGCAGCCGGGGTACCGAGGCGCGGACCCAGATGAAGAACGCGACCATCAGGAAGAGCTTGAGCACGAACCAGAGCGGCCCGAGCGGTGCGTACGGCCCGTGCCAGCCGCCGAAGAAGAGCGTCACCGCGAGCGCCGAGAGCGTGATCATGTTGATGTACTCGGTCGTCTGGAAGAGGCCCCAGCGCATGCCCGCGTACTCCGTGTGGTAGCCGGCGACGAGCTCCGAATCAGCCTCGGGCAGGTCGAACGGCGCACGGGCTGTCTCTGCGGTCGCGGCGAACAGGAAGACGAGCAGGCCGACGAACTGCGGAATGAAGAACCAGATCGTCGCGCCCTGCTTGTTGACGATGTCGACGAGGTTGAGCGATTGCCCCATCAGCACGACGCCGAGTACCGAGAGCGCGAGCGAGACTTCGTAGGAAACGAGCTGTGCGCAGGTCCGCATCGCCCCGAGGAGCGAGAACTTCGACTCGGACGCCCAGCCTCCGACGATCCCGCCGTAGACGCCGATCGACCCGAGCGCGAAGACCAGGATCAGCGCAATCGACACGTTCGCCATCTCGCCGTTGATGTGGTAGCTCGAGATCGTCCAGCCCGCGCCGAACGGGATGACAGCGAAGGCGGCGAGCGCGGTCGACGTCGAGACGATCGGCGCAAGGATGTACGGGATGTCGTAGGCGGCCTGGGGGAAGAAGCTCTCCTTGCGAATCAGCTTGACCAGGTCGGCGATCGGCTGGAGCAAGCCGTACGGGCCGGCGCGGTTCGGGCCGTAGCGGTTCTGGAACCGCCCGAGCAGCTTGCGCTCGAGCCACGTCGTGTACGCGAACGCCGCCATCACGAGGCTGGCCAGGAGTGCGGCCTTGATCAGCGAGATCCACCAGGCCTCTTTCACTTGGAGATCTCCACGGACGGCTGCAGCTCGCCCGCGTGCTCGTCCGCGATGCGCACGACGCCGGTGCGCAGCTCGCGCGTGAGCCGGGCGCGCAGGGTCACGGAGGTGC
>JBASRJ010000134.1:0-9202 GCA_049273785.1 Gaiellaceae bacterium
CTCGGCTCGACGCTCGAGCGGATCCGGCTGCCCGACGACCTCGTGGCCAGGTTGGAGGGCAAGAGCTCACTGGGGCGCCTCGGGCTGCTGATCCACTCGACCGCTGGCTTCATCGACCCGGGCTGGAACGGCCACGTCACGCTCGAGCTGTCGAACGTGGCCAATCTGCCCGTCACGATCTACCCGGGGATGAAGATCGGGCAGATCTCCTTCGTGCAGCTGAGTGAGCCGGCGGCGACGCCGTACGGGAGTGACGGGCTCGGCTCGAAGTACCAGGACCAGCGCGGGCCGACGCCGTCGAAGTACTGGCAGAACTTCCAGCGGGAATCGAGCGGTTGATCCTCGTCACCGGCGGTACGGGGTTCGTCGGTGGGCACGTCGTCCACGCCCTTCGCTCGGCGGAGGAGGACGTTCGCGTCCTCGTTCGCGACCCGCGGAAGGCTGAGCGGCTCGAGGTGTGGGGGGCGTCGCTGGCCAGGGGAGACGTCACCGATGCGGCGAGCCTGCGCGGCGCCGTCGAGGGGTGCGACACCGTCATCCATCTCGTCGCCATCCGCCAGGGACGCGAGGAGCGGTTCCAGCGCGTCATGGTCGGTGGGACACGCGATCTGCTGGCGGCGGCCGCGGCCGCGGGCGTCCGTCGGTTCGTGCATATGAGCGCCCTCGGCACAACCGAGCAGACGAAGGGCCTCGTCCCCTACTACCGCGCGAAATGGGAGACCGAACAACTCGTCAAGTCCTCGACCATCCCGTTCGTGATCTTCCGGCCGAGCTTCGTCTTCGGAGCCGACGGGGGCATCCTCCCGACGTTCATGAAGCTGGCTCGGTTCGCCCCGGTCACGCCGATCATTGGCAGCGGCCGCCGGCGGATCCAGCCGATCTGGGTCGACGACGTCGCCGCCTACTTCGCGCGCGCGGTCGACCTCGATGCCGCGACCGGGAAGACCTTCGAGCTGGGCGGGCCGGACGCCGTGAGCTGGAACGAGTTCTGGGAACGCTTGAAGGCCGTCCGGCGGAGCCGGCGCCCGAGCGTGCATGTGCCGGTCGGCCTGATGCGGCTGAACGCGCTCGTGACCGAGCGCCTCCCCGGCGACATTCCGCTTACGAACGACCTCCTGACGATGCTCGAGCACGGCGACAACGTCGCCTCGGACACCTCAGCAGTGGACACCTTCGGTCTGCCGCTCGTTCCCCTCGACGAGCAGTTGCGCCGCGCCGCCTAGCTAATCGGGAGAGCAGCTCGCGCCGTCGGTGTCGACGCCCGGCAGGCGAGCGAGCAGGCCGGCCAGCGTCTCGAGCTCGTCCTCGGAGAACCGGCTCTCGAACTGCTGGCGGACGCCTCCCACGTGAGTGTCCGCGGCCGCGCGGAGCTTCTCGAGGCCCTCGTCGGTCAGGACGGCGTAGGTGACCCGGGCGTCGCTCTTGCACTGTCCCTTCGTGACGTAGCCGGCGCGCTCGAGGCCGTCGAGGAGCCGGGTGATTCCCGAGGCGGTCAGCAGGAGCCGTTCGGCGAGGTCGACCCTGCGGAGCTGCCGCTCCGGGGCCCGGGCGAGGTGGAGCAGGACCTCGTAGTCGTTGATCGTCAGCCCGTGGTTGGCGACCAGCTCGGCGTTCAGCTCGCGGGTCAGGGCCGAATGCGAACGAAGCAATCCGACCCAGGCCAGGAGGCTGGGCCGCTCCGCGAATACTTGCGATCTCAATACTTGACGACTCAAGCTTTCCCCGCTATATTAGTTGACGACTCAAGTATAGCTCACAGGGAGGAGACCCAAGAATGAGCATCACAGAAGCAGTTCAGGCCGCTCCGGCGGGGATCTGGAAGTCAGATCCCGTCCATTCATCGGTCGGCTTTTCCGTCCAGCACATGGGCGTGAGCCCCTTCCGCGGCGGCTTCGCCGACTTCGAGGCGACCCTCGCGGGCGACCGGCTCGTAGGCACGGCCCGGGTCGAGAGCATCTCGACGCCGGACGAGAACCTGACCGGGCACCTGCTCTCGCCCGAGTTCTTCGACGCCGAGCGCCATCCGGAGCTGCGCTTCGAATCGACCGAGATCCGCCGCGACGACGGCGACTTCGTCGTCAGCGGCGAGCTCACGCTCAAGGGCCAGACCCGGCCGGTCGAGCTGCGGGGCAGCGTCACCGAGCCGGTCGAGGATCCGTACGGCCGGCGGCGCCTCGGGCTCCAGCTCGAGACGACGATCGACCGCACCGATTTCGGCATCGACTGGAACGCAGAGCTGCCTTCGGGCGGCCAGGTGCTGGCGAACGACGTCCAGCTCACGGCCCGGCTCGAGCTGGTGCAGGACGCGTAGATGCGCGTTCTCGCCGTTTCCGGCAGCCTCCGGCGCGACTCGCACAACACGAAGCTCCTCCGCGCCGCGGAGGAGCTCGCACCGGCGGGCTTGGAGTTCGAGCGCTACGAGGAGCTCGAGTCCGTGCCGCCGTACAACGAGGACCGTGACGGGGACGAGGCGCCGCTCGGAGTGGCGCACCTTCGTGCGCGGATCGCGGGCGCCGACGCGCTGCTGATCGCAACGCCGGAGTACAACTCGTCGGTTCCGGGGCAGCTGAAGAATGCCGTCGACTGGGCCTCGCGCCCGGTCCGCGCCGGCGCGCTCTGGGGGAAGCCGGTGGTGGTCATCGGCGCGAGCTCCGGGATGTACGGCGGGGTCTGGGCGCAGGCCGAGCTCCGCAAGATTCTCGCGACCGCAGGCGCTCGCGTCGTCGACGCCGAGGTCGCCGTCAGCCGTGCGGCCGAGCGGTTCGACGCCGATGGGCGGCTCGTGGACGAGGAGATTCGCGACGAGCTCCGTGCTGCGTTGGACTCGCTCGTCGCTGAAGTCGAGCCTCGGCTCGTCGCCGCCTAGCACCAAAGCGGTCAGACCGGAGGGCCTGACCCCTACTTGGCTGGCGCCAAAGGCGCTGGCTAGCCGATTCCGGTAGGTGCTGGGGACAGGCCTCTACCCGCTGGTAGGGCACGGGGAACCCAGGGTTCCCCGTGTGCCCCCTCCTTCTGGTGGTCGGGCCTCAGCCTCAGTGAGGCTGCGCTCGGGAAGCCCGGCTTCGCCGGCCGATGCCTCGCGATCCAAGAAGGAAAGAAAGGGGCCGCCTTGCGGCGGCCCCGATCCGGTGACCAGCGGTGGATTAGTAGAGGCGTTTCCTGCCTCGGCCCGAGAGATGTGAGCCGGGCGGCGCGTAACGCGTCGTCCCCCACGCTGGCTAGGCGATTCCCCGTAGGTGCCGGGGACACGCCTCTACCCGCTGGTACCTCCACTGCCCGTACTGGAAATCTCCACTCTCGGACCACCTCCTTTCCGCGGTTGCCGCAAATGTAGCAGCGGCGCCGGGGACCGACGTCGCGGAGAGTCGTCGCGGAATCGGCACACACGAGTGCGAAAGTCGTCGGTATCGTCGATCGCAGAGGGTGGCGGGTGGTTTAGCCCCACCCGGGTGGGGGCGTGCGCGCGTCTACCTGAGGACGACGCTCAGCTCGAGGCCGCGGTCGAGTGGGACCGTGACCGACTCGAGCGTCGGATCCTCCTGTCGTGCGCGTGAATAGGAGCCGAGCGTCTCCTCGTGCGAAAGGACGTTGTCGGCGATCACGACCGCGCCCGGCTCGAGTGTCGGGCGCGCGAGCTCGAACAGGCTCTCGTAGTCCTCCTTCTCCGCGTCCAGGAACACGACGTCGAACACGTCGTCGATCGCCGGTAGGGTTTCGAAGGCGTCGCCTTCGATCACATCGGCCCAGTCCTCGAGCCCTGCGTCGGCGACGTTCGCGCGCCAGGCCGCGATCTTCTTCGGGTCGTGCTCCAGCGAAAGCACGTGCCCACCCAGGTAGCGCACGCCGGCGGCGAGCCAGATCGTCGAATAGCCGCGAGAGCCGCCGATCTCCAGCACCTCGCAGTCAGTCTGCGGGGCGACGAACGCGAACAGGAACCGCCCGGTCGCATGCGTGACCTGGCGCGAGCGCTCGTCGTGCGAAAGTCCGCGCTGTCGCTCCTCCGCGTCCTCGCGCTCGAGACGCTCGAGCACTGCACGAACGCGCTCGTCGAGCACTACAAGACTTCGACTTTGATCATCCCGTTCTCCACCCGCACGGGGAACGTGTCGACGGGCTGCACCGCGGGAAGCGTCAGCGGGCGCCCTGTTCGGATGTCGATGTTCGCGCCGTGTCGCGGGCAGATCGCGACCCCTTCGTCGCAATCGAAGTCGCCCTCGCACAGCGGGCCGTCGTCGTGCGAGCACCGGTCCTCGAGCGCGAAGTACTCGCCGCCGAGGTTGTAGACGCCAACGGCGATCGAGCCCGCATAGACGATCTTCACCGAGCAGGGCGGCAGCTCCTCGACCGGGCAGACGTCGAGGAGAGCCACGCTATTTGAGGTCGAGCTCGTCGGCCATGCCGGCCCACTCGTCGGGCAGCGGCGTGCCCTTTGCCTTGTGCAGGGCAAGCTTCAACGTCGAGAGCCCGAGCAAGGCGCACTTCAACCGGACGGGCGTCAGCGGGATTCCGATCTCGTCGAGCAGCTCGTCGCGGGGCAGCGTCGCAACCTCGGTCGCGCTCCGGCCCTTGACCATCTCCATCAGCATCGAGGTGGCCGCCTGCGAGATCGCGCAGCCGCGACCGGAGAACTTCACCTCGTCGATCGTGTCGCCGTCCTCGCCGAAGGCGACGAAGATCGAGACCTCGTCGCCACAGAGCGGGTTCTGCCCGTCGGCCTGCGCGTCGGCGTTCTCGAGCAGCCCGTGGCCACGCGGGTTCTTGTAGTGGTCGAGGATGACCTCGCGGTACATCTGGTCGAACTCGGACATGACTAGCCCAGCACTTTACGGACCTTGTGCAGGCCCTCGACGAGCCGGTCGATCTCCTCGGGGATCGTGTACAGGTAGAAGCTCGCCCGGTTTGTCGCCGCCACCCCGAGTTTCGCCATCAGGGGCTGGCAGCAATGGTGGCCGGCCCGGATTGCGACGCCCTCCATGTCGAGGATCTGCGCAACGTCGTGCGGGTGGATCTCGTCGAGGTTGAACGAGACGATCCCGGCTCGGCGATCCGCCGGCGGGCCGTACAGCGTGATCCCCGGAATCTCGGCCATCTTCCCGAGCGCGTAGGCCGCGAGCTCGTGCTCGTGCTGCTCGATCGCCTCGATCCCGACGTCGTTCAGGTAGTCGACGGCAGCGCCGAAGCCCACGGCCTCTGCGATCGGCTGTGTGCCCGCCTCGAACTTCGCCGGCACCTCGCCCCAGGTGGTCTCCTCGAAGGTGACCTTTCGGATCATGTGACCGCCGAGGTTGAACGGCTCCATCGATTGCAGCAGCTCCCGTCGTCCCCAGAGCGCCCCGACGCTCGTGGGCCCGCACATCTTGTGGGCCGAGAATGCGAAGAAGTCGCAGCCGAGCGCCTGGACGTCGATCGCGCGATGCGGCGCGGCCTGGGCGCCGTCGACGACCATGATCGCTCCCTGCGCGTGCGCCCACGCGGAGAGCTTCTCGATCGGATTGATCGTGCCGAGGGCGTTCGAGACGAGGTTGTTGGCGACGACCTTGACGTTCCCCTCGTGCGGGATCGAATCGAGCTCGCCCAGATCGAGCTCGCCGCTGTCGTCGAGCGGGATCATCCTCAGCTCGGCGCCGGTCCGCTTGGCGATGTACTGCCACGGAACGAAGTTCGAGTGGTGCTCGAGCTCGGTGACCACGACGAGATCGCCTGGTCCGAGGTTGACGAGGCCCCAGGCGTATGCGACGAGATTCAGGCCTTCCGTCGCACCACGGACGAAGACGACCTCGCGCGGCGCGGGCGCGTTGATGAACCGCGCGAGCTTCTCGCGTGCTCCTTCGTACTCCGCGGTCGCGCGCTCCGACAGCGTGTAGACACCGCGGTGAACGTTGGCGTACGACGTCTCGTAGAAGGTCCGGAGCTTGTCGAGCACCTGACGCGGCTTGTGCGTGCTGACGGCCGAGTCGAGGTACGCGAGCGGCTTGCCGTGGATCTGCTGCTTGAAGATCGGGAAATCCGCACGCAGCTTTGGCGCGTCAAGCCTCGCCTGAGTCGTTACGGCCACGAGACCCATGGTAACGGGGGGTGCCGGGCCTACGGGCAGTGGGCGGCCGAACGGCCTACCTAGCGAAGCGTCGCCGAGAGACTCACGTTGAGCCGCATCGGCGTCTTCGTGAGGCGCGCGACCTTCACCGAGAACTCACCCGGCACCCGGAACGTCTGGCCCGGCGTGATCACCGGGTGACCGGTTTTGATCGGCGCGAGCAGAAGCGTGCTCGGCGCGATGAACGCGCGTGACGTCGTCTCCGGGTTCACGAGGCGGACGATCATCCCCGGCGCTGCGTGACCGGGTCGCTGCTCGAGCCAGTACTCGCCCTCCGGCGCCTCGATCACGAGTGCCTGCCGCGCAATGCTGCGCAGGTTCGACGGATAGACGAGGTAGTTGCCGGTTCGCGCGACGCGCGGCTGCCTCGGAATCCAGCCGAGCTGCTCCTTCTCGTACGCGCTGAAGTCGGTGAAGCCGATGCCCATCGGGCTGTAGAGATCTCCTTGCTCCTGGGTGACGCACCATGTGCCGCAGACGGCCGACGCGCCGGCGTGCGGAAGGCCGAACGTGTGACCGAGCTCGTGGATGATCAGCCTCGCATCGGGCTCGCGAACGATGAAGACCTCGTTGCCGAACTCGATCCCGTGGAAGCCACAGTCTGGGCCCGCGACGATGTAGAAGACCCGGTCGTAGGTCGACGTCTGGTAGCCGGCGCCTGCGGCGACGGCGCGGAGTGGGGCGAAGATCCGCTCGGACGAGGCCGCGCAGGACGGCGGGACGGCGCCGCCGTCGATCCAGGGCGTCGTCGTGGTCTGAAGAGAGATTCGGCCGAACGAGGAACGGGCCACGAACGTGTTGGCCTCGGCCATCGCTGCCGCAACGCTCGTGCGAGCGAACGGCCGCGGCCCGAAGCTGACGAGGACGGCGAGCACGCGCTGCTTCCCGACGACGATCGACGTCCCGGCATCGGGCACGACGAAGACCGTCGACGCGATGATCGCGCCCAGCATCCCGACGACCCGTGCGGCGCGGCGCACCGGCCGAGTATGGCACGCTCGGCGGCCCCGAAACTACGTCGAAATCAAGAAAATCAGCCCTTGGGGATCCGCGCTTCGAGCGCGGCCGCCAGGGCCTCGCGCACCGTCTCGAACTCGATGCGGTCGAGAATGTTCTGGAAGAAGCCGCGCACGATCAGGCGCTCCGCCTCCCCGCGGGAGAGACCGCGGGCCATGGCGTAGAAGAGCTCGTCGCGATCGACCCGGCTCACCGTCGCGCCGTGCGTGCAGCGGACGTCGTTCGCCAGGATCTCCAGCCCAGGGATCGGAACCGCGTGCGTCGTCGGCGACAGCATCAGGTTCCGGTTCTCCTGGTACGCGTTCGTCTTCTGCGCGTTCGGCTCGACGCGGATCATGCCGCGCCACACGGCCGTCGACCTGTCGCGGAGCGCGCCCTTGAACGCGAAGTCCGACGTGGTGTTCGGCGCGATGTGCTCCTGGAACGTGTCGTAGTCGAGATGCTGGTCGCCGTCTGTGAAGTATGCGCCGGTGACGCGCGACGTTGCGCCTTCGCCCGCGAGGTCGTTCTGGATCCGCGTCTTGCCCTTCTTGGAACCGAACCCGCCGGCAACCCAGTCCAGCTCCGCGTCCCGCCCGACGCGGGCGTGATGCGAGGCGAAGTGCCACGTCTCGCGCGAGAGGTTCTGGACGGACACGTATTCGAACTTCGACGCCTGCTCGAGGAAGAACTCCTCCGCGGCGTTCGTGTACGAGCGCAGGTCGGGTGTTGCCGAGGTGGATTCCTGGACGAGCGTGAAGTCGCTCCCCTCACCGGCGACGACGAGCAGCCGCCAGAAGAGCGAGCCGTCCTCGACGGAGTTCGTCACGCGGACGTAGAGCGGCTTGTCCAGCTCGACGCCCTTCGGGACGACGACGAGCAGCCCGTGCTCCCAGAGGGCAGCGTTGTGTGCCGCGAACTTCTCGTCCCAGCCGACGAGCGAGTACAGGAGCTCGTGGTTCTCGGACAGCGGCTCGAACGTGATTCCTTCGGGCGCGCGCTCGATTTGGACGCCGCTCTCGCTGATCGTGGCCAAACCGGCCACGTCCAGCTCCAACATGCCCAGGGACTGTCCCTTCCCAGGGTCTGTCCCTGGGGGGGACAGTCCCCCGTCATGGCTGAAAGAGTCGGGGTCGAACCCGGTCAGGTCCGTGAAGCGCCAGTGCTCTTCCGTCGTGTCCGGAAGCGGCAGCTCGCGGTAGCGCGTCAGCGCGTCAGCGCGGGACACGCGGCGCGTACCGGTCGTGGGTCAACTCGACCTGCTCAACCCGCACGAAGCTAGCCGACGGAGCCTTCCATCTGCAGCTGGATCAGCCGGTTCATCTCGACCGCGTACTCGAGCGGCAGCTCCTTCGTGATCGGCTCGACGAAGCCGGACACGATCAGTGCCGACGCCTCCCCCTCGGAGAGGCCGCGCGACATCAGATAGAAGAGCTGCTCCTCGCCGATCTTCGACACCGTCGCCTCGTGGCCGATGTCGACCTCGTTCTCGTCGATCTTCATGTACGGATACGTGTCGGAGCGGGAGTCCTCGTCGAGGATCAGGGCGTCGCAGACGACCTTCGACTTCGAGCCCGTCGCGCCCTTCGCCACCTCGAGCAGACCGCGATAGCCGGCGCGGCCGCCGTTCTTCGAGATCGACTTCGACGTGATCACGGACGACGTGTTGGGCGCGATGTGGACTGCCTTGCCGCCCGCGTCCTGGTGCTGGCCACTCCCCGCGAATGCGATCGAGAGCACCTCGCCGTGCGCGCGCTCTCCGAGGAGCCAGATCGACGGGTACTTCATCGTCAGCTTCGAGCCGAGGTTCCCGTCCACCCATTCCATCGTCGCTCCTTCATAGGCGACGGCTCGCTTCGTGACGAGGTTGTAGACGTTGTTCGACCAGTTCTGGATCGTCGTGTAGCGGCAACGCGCGTCCTTCTTGACGATGATCTCCACGACCGCGCTGTGCAGCGAGTCGGTGGAGTAGATCGGCGCGGTGCAGCCCTCGACGTAGTGCACGTACGCGCCCTCGTCGACGATGATCAGCGTCCGCTCGAACTGGCCCATGTTCTCCGCGTTGATGCGGAAGTACGCCTGCAGCGGCATCTCGATGTGGACGCCCGGCGG